>CAZXLV010000011.1:0-4641 GCA_964641405.1 uncultured Limnobacter sp.
CCTACGCCGACTTCGTGACCGCGATGATGGCCTTCTTCCTGCTGATGTGGCTGCTCGGCTCGACCACCAAGGGAGACCTGGAGGGCATTGCCGACTACTTCCGCACGCCGCTGCAGGTCGCCCTTTCGGGGGGCAGCGGCTCGGGCGACAGTTCGTCACTGGTGCAGGGCGGCGGCACCGACCTGACGCGCACCATCGGCGCCGAGCGGCGCGGCGACATCGAAGCCAGGCAGAAGAAGATCAACCTGCAGGCGCTGCGCGCCGAACTGCGCCGCGTCGAGCAGCAACGCCTGACCCGACTCAAGGCGCAGATCGAGGCGGCGATCACCTCCAACCCGAGGCTGTCGGAAGTGCGCTCCCAGATCAGGCTCGACATGACGCCGGACGGACTGCGCATCCAGATCGTCGATGCCCAGAACCGGCCGATGTTCGACCTGGGCAGCCCGGTGGTGAAGGACTACATGCGCGAACTGCTGCACGAGATCGCCGGCGTGCTGAACAGCGTCGACCATCGTCTCAGCCTGTCCGGCCACACCGACGCGGCACCCTATAGCGGCGGTGAACGGGGTTACTCGAACTGGGAGCTGTCGGCCGACCGGGCCAACGCCACGCGGCGCGAACTGGTGGCCGGCGGCCTGAACGAGTCCAAGGTGGTGCGCGTGCTCGGGCTGGGCCCCTCGGTGATGTACGACCTCGACAATCCGCGCAATCCGATGAACCGCCGCATCATGATCGTGGTGCTCAACCATGAGGCGGAAGCGCGCGTCTACCGGGGCAGCGAGGTCGACGCCTCGGACGCCACGCGAGTGGAGGACGCGCTCGGCCAGGCGAGCGGCGCCGGTGCTGCCGGCGAGCCGGCGCAGGGGAACGGCCAGGATGCGAATTAGCCCGCTTTGATGGCGCTTATCGGTGCGCGGATTCGCGCGCGCCTGCCGACAATCGGACTCGTCGCATCGATTCGAGTCCCGCTCCGCAGGCACCATGGCCGACAACGACGTCAGTCGCGAAGACCGACAGCTTCCCGCATCCGAACGCCGACTGCAAAAGGCGCGTGAAGACGGCCGCGTCGCCCGTTCGCGCGACCTCGGCCACTTCGTGGTGCTCGGCTCGGCGCTGCTGGCTGCCGTGGCGCTCGGGCCTTCGCTGGCGCGCGAGGCGATCGCGATGGTGCGCAACGGCCTGCGCTTCGAGCGCCTGCACGAACTTTCCCCCGAGAGACTGCCGACCCTGTTTGCATCGATAGGCCTCGATGCACTGATGGCGGCGCTACCGCTGGTGGCCGGCCTGGCGGCGGCGGCGATCGCCTCCACGCTGGTGCCCGGTGGCCTGGTGCTGTCGGGCAAGCCGCTGGAGATGGATCTGTCCAAGTTGAGCCCGATGAAGGGCCTGGCACGGATTTTTTCGCTGCGCGGCGCCTTCGAGCTCGGACGGTTGATCGTGCTGGCGCTGGCGCTGGCGGCGATCGGAAGCTGGTTCGTGGTCACCGGCCTGCCGGAATTCGCCGGTCTGGCGGCGCGACCGCTGGCACAGGCGCTCGATGGAGGGGCGTCCCTGATGGGTGCCGGCCTGGCCGCCATGGTCGCGGTGCTGGCGGTGGTGGCGCTGGTCGACGTGCCATTCCAGTGGTTCCGGCACCGCGCCGACCTCAGGATGAGCTTCCAGGAAGCGCGCCAGGAAGCCAAGGAATCCGATGGTGATCCGCTGATGCGCGGGCGCCTGCGCGCTCGCCAGCGCGAGATTGCCGGGCGCCGCATGCTGAGCGCCGTGCCCGGCGCCGATGTGGTGATCACCAACCCGAGCCACTATGCCGTGGCGATTCGCTACGACGACGCGGCAATGGGTGCGCCGCGCGTGGTCGCCAAGGGGGCCGACCTGCTTGCCGGGCGCATCCGCGAAGTGGCGCGACAGGCCGGTGTGCCGCTGTTCGAAGCGCCGCCGCTGGCGCGCGCGCTGTACGCGCACGTCGAGCTCGACCGCGAGATCCCCGGCGCGCTGTACACGGCGGTGGCACAGGTGCTGGCCTATATCTATCAGCTGAAGCACTGGGCGCCCGGGCGCGGGACGGCGCCGGTGGCACCGCATGAGCTCGAGGTGCCGCCGACCATGGATCCGCACCACCAGGACACGTCGCCGGATGCCGTGCGCAGTCCGGGGAGCACCGCGCAGGCGGGCCGTGACGGCGAGGAGGCCGCCCGATGAGCAGCGCCGCCACCACGCCGCAGGCGCGCCGGCTCGCCGCCGGCCGCCGCATGCAGGTCGGCCAGTTCAGCTTCAACCTGCCGCCGTGGCAGGCGCTTGCGGCGCCGGTGATCATCGTGCTGGTGCTGGCGATGATGATCCTGCCGCTGCCCGCGCCCCTGCTGGACTTCCTGTTCACCTTCAATATCGCGCTGGCCTTGCTGGTGCTGCTGGTTTCCGCCTACACCGTGCGGCCGCTGGATTTCGCGGTGTTTCCGTCGGTGCTGCTGGTGACCACGCTGCTGCGCCTGTCGCTGAACGTGGCCTCGACGCGCGCCGTGCTGATGCACGGCCACACGGGTACGGATGCCGCCGGCAAGGTGATCGAGTCGTTCGCGAACTTCGTGATCGGCGGCAACTTCGCCGTCGGCATCATCGTGTTCGCAATCATCACGGTGATCAACTTCGTGGTGGTCACCAAGGGCGCCGGGCGCATCGCCGAAGTGTCGGCGCGCTTCGCGCTCGATGCGATGCCGGGCAAGCAGATGGCGATCGACGCCGACCTGAATGCCGGCCAGATCGACCAGGCCGAGGCGCGCCGCCGGCGCACCGACGTCTCGCGCGAAGCCGACTTCTTCGGCTCGATGGACGGCGCCTCGAAGTTCGTGCGGGGCGATGCGATCGCCGGCATCCTGATCGTGTTCATCAACATCATCGGTGGACTGCTGGTGGGCACTGCGCAGCACTCGCTGTCGATCGAGCAGGCGGCCAACAACTACATCCTGATGGCCATCGGCGACGCGCTGGTGGCGCAGGTGCCGGCGCTGGTGATCTCGGTGGCCGCCGGCCTGGTCGTGTCGCGGGTGGCCGACGACGACGACATGGGCGCGCAGGTCGCCAAGCAACTGCTGTCCCTGCCGCGCGCGCTGGGCCTGACCGCCGGCGTGATCGCGCTGCTCGGCCTGGTGCCGGGCATGCCGCACCTGGCGTTCCTCAGCCTGGCGGCCGCCCTCGGTTACCTGGCCTGGTGGCTGTCCGAGCAGCAGTCGCGCGCACCGGCATCGGCCCCGGCGAGCGAGCCGCCGACCGGCGACACCGAGGCGAGCTGGGACGACGTGCATCCGGTCGACGTGCTCGGGCTCGAACTCGGCTACCGGCTGATCCAGTTGGCCGATCGGGAGCAGGGCGGCGACCTGCTGTCGCGGATCAAGGGGGTGCGCAAGAAGTTTGCGCAGGAGGTGGGCTTCCTGCCACCGGCGATCCACATCCGCGACCAGCTCGAACTGAAGCCCAGCGCCTACCGACTGACGCTGCGCGGCGTGGCGATCGGCGAAGGCGAGGCATTCCCCGGCATGTACCTGGCGATCGATCCGGGCAATGCCTCGGGCCCGCTGGTGGGCACCGCCACGCGCGACCCCGCCTTCGGCTTGCCGGCCACCTGGATCGAGGCGCGTCAGCGCGACGCCGCGCAGGCGGCCGGTTATACCGTGGTCGATCCGGCCACCGTGGTGGCGACTCACCTGCACCACCTGATGCAATTGCAGGCCTCGCGCCTGCTCGGGCGCGCGGAGGCGCAGCAACTGCTCGAGCATCTGGCGCGCTACGCCCCCAGGCTTGCCGAAGAGATCGTGCCGAAGCTGGTGCCGATGGCGGTGTTCCAGAAGGTGTTGCAGAACCTGCTGGAGGAGTCCGTGCACGTGCGCGACCTGCGCGGCATCGTCGAAGCCCTCGGGGAGTTCGGTGCGCGCACCCAGGATCCAGCCGAGCTCACGCGCGAGGTACGTATCGCGCTGGCGCCGGCCATCGTGCAGCAGACCTTCGGCCCGTCGCGCGAACTGAGCGTGGTCGCCATCGAGCCGGGGCTGGAGAACCTGCTGGTGCAGGCGCTCGCGCCGGGCGCCGGCGGCTCGCTGGAACCGGGCGTTGCCGAATACCTGATGGCCGCCGGCTCCCAGGCCGCGCAGGCGCAGGAGGACGCGGGCCATGCCGCCTGCCTGCTGGTGCCCGACCGGATCCGCGTGCCGCTTGCGCGCCTGCTGAAGAAGGCAGCCCCGCGACTGCGCGTGCTGGGGCATGCCGAGATTCCCGACACCCACTCGATTCGCATCGGACGACTGATCGGAGAGACCAAATGAAGGTCAAACGTTACGTGGCGCGTACGGCCAGGGAAGCGCTGACGCAAGTTCGCGTCGATCTCGGCACGGAAGCGATCATCCTGAAAAACCGTCCGGTGCCCGAGGGGGTCGAGATCCTGGCCACCATCGATGTCGGGCTGGACGAGAGCCCGGCGCCTCGCACAGGGTCGTCCCGGCCCAACGACGAGTCGCGTGCGCGCAAGGTGGCTGCCGGGCCGGCCGCCATGAGCACGGTCGGCTTCGAGGCCTATGTGCGCGAACGCGAGGAACGTCGCCGCCTGGCGGCGCAGGCCGGCCGCGACGTGGCGGTGCCCGAGGCGGCCGCGAA
>CAZXLV010000011.1:4741-24380 GCA_964641405.1 uncultured Limnobacter sp.
GCCGCCTGGCGGCGCAGGCCGGCCGCGACGTGGCGGTGCCCGAGGCGGCCGCGAACGGGGTGGCTGTCGTACCGCTGGCAGCGACGCCTGCAGCGACTCCGGCAGCAACGCCGGCAGCGATGCCCGCAGCGATGCCCGCAGCGATGCCCGCAGCGATGCCCGCAGCAACGCCGGCAGCAGGGTCGGCGCCAATGTCGGCAGCGCCTCCCGCAGCGATGGCGGCGCCGGCGAATGGCGGGGGCGGCGCCCCTGGCCTGGCCAGCGCGGCGCTGATGGCGGAGTTGCAGGCGATGCGCGGTTACCTGTCGGAACAGATCGAATCGCTGAACTGGTTCGAGGGCGTGCGGCGACGCCCGGCGCAATCGCGCATGCTGCGACAACTGCTCCAGGCGGGCTTTTCGGCGTCGCTGTCGCGCACGCTGGTGGCGCACCTGCCGGCCGATTTCGACGATGTCGAAGCCGACCAATGGCTGCGCGAGGCCTTGCGACGCAACCTGCGCATGGATTCGCCCGAGCACACCATTTTCGATGGCGGCGGCACCTTCGCACTGCTCGGCCCCACCGGAGTCGGCAAGACCACCACCGCGGCCAAGATCGCTGCGCAGTTTGCGCTGCGTCACGGCGCGCAGTCGGTAGGTCTGATCACGGCCGACGTCTACCGGATCGGCGCCCAGGACCAGTTGCGCACCTTCGGCCGACTGCTGGGCGTGCCGGTGCATGTGGCGCACGACGTGGCGACGCTGGCCGACTTCCTGCAACTGTTCATGAACCGCAAGCTGGTGCTGATCGATACCGCCGGCGTCAGCCAGCGCGACGAGCGCGTCGGCGAACTGCTGGCTGCGCTGGGCTCGACCCAGATCCGCAAGGTGGTGGTGGTCAACGCGGCGATGCAGGCCGAGGCGATCGAGGAGGTCGTCGAGGCTTATCAGGCGCCGCAGGCCGCCGGCATCGTGCTCTCGAAGGTGGACGAAGCGGTGCAACTGGGCGGGGTGCTCGACGCGATGATTCGTCACCGGCTCAACGTACAGGGGATCGCCAATGGGCAGCGCGTGCCCGAGGACTGGCATCGTCCGGATGCCGGCGTGCTGATCGAGCGCGCGCTTGCGGCGGCCGACGCGCAACGCGCGACGCCGTTCTCCTTCGAGGAAGCGGAGCTGTCGATGCTGCTGTCGGCGGGCGTGAAACACCATGCGCCGGCATCGCGCGTCATCGGAGCGCAGGGTGTTTGAACCGGGACGCGATCAGGCCTCCGGCCTGCGCCGCTTGTTCGATGGCTCGCCATTGCCCCTGCTCGCGCTGGGCTGCGCCAGCGGCGACCGCAGCGACCGCGCCGGTGCGCACGCACTGGCCGAGGCGCTGCAGCGGGCCGGGCGCCGTGCGCTGCTGATCGACCTGCTGGGTGAAATCGACGGTATGGACGCGCGCCGCGACCCCAACGAGCATCCGGACGTGCATCGCCTGTTCGGCGCCGATGCGCGTGCACAGGACCTCGCCGATCTGCTCGCGACGCTGCGCGCGCCGGGCCGGCGGCAGGCACGCCCGCTCGACGTGGTGCTGGTGGCCGCCGATCCGCTTCGCCTGGGCGACCTGGCTGCCGGCCTCACCGACGCGATCGTCCTTCTCGCACCGGGCGAGCTTGCGTCGCTGGCGCGCGTCTATGCGCAGATCAAGGCGCTGCGACTGGCCCACGGGATGGCGCACTACGTGGCGGCGTTTCGCGATGCGCATTCGTATGAAAGTGCGCTCGCGTCTCACCGGCGCCTGGCCGATGCGGCCGCGCGCTTCCTGAGCGCCAGGGTGAGCTTCGGCGGCGTGGTCGCGACTGGCAGCATCGATCGCGCCGGATGGGACCGGCTCGCCGACGTCGCGGGTTGGGGACAGTCGAACCATGGCGAGCGCGCACCCGCAGCGCCGCGACTCTCGCGGAGACGATCGTGATGTACACCGCTCGAGGCACCTTCGATCGGGAGACGGCCATCCGGCGCTTCGGCCCGACGGTGCGCCGCGCGGCCAGCCAGATGGCAGCCAGGCTGCCCGCCAATGTCGAACTCGATGACCTGGTGCAGGCCGGAATGATCGGGCTGTTCGATGCGATGACGCGCTTCGAGCCCTCGCATGGGGTGCAGTTCGAGACCTTCGCCATGCAGCGCGTACGCGGGGCGATGCTCGACGAACTGCGCGGCACCGACTGGCTGCCGCGTTCGGTACGGCGCAGCCAGCGCGACATCGAGCGTGCCATCCACCGCGCCGAGCAACGGCTCGGGCGTGCGCCCGGCGAAGCCGACATTGCCGCCGAACTGGGCCTGCCGCTGGAACAGTACCAGCGCTTGCTGGGCGAGGCGCGCGGCGCGCAGTTGCTGCACCTGGACGACTTCGGCGATGCCGACGGCGAGGAGGGCTTTCTCGACCGCAACCTGGCCGACAAGCGCCCCGATCCCTTGCAGATGCTGGGCGACTCGCGTTTTCGCCACGCCCTGGTGGCGGCCATCGAGCAGCTTCCCGAGCGCGAGCGCCTGGTGATGGGCATGTACTACGAACAGGACCTGAACCTGAAGGAGATCGGCGCGGTGCTCGGTGTCACCGAATCGCGTGTCTCGCAGTTGCACAGCCAGGCGGTGGCGCGCCTGCGCGCGCAGATGAAGGCCTGGAAGTAGCCTGCCGGAGGTTCTTCAGGCGCTCAAGCGGACAGCGAGCGCTGCGGTGCACGGGGCCGGCCTGCTGCGCCCACCGGCATCGTAGGTCTGGCCCGACGCTCCGAGCAGCGCGTCGAGCGCCCGGCCGGCGGCCGAATCCGCGCGTCCGGCGATCACCGCATTGCCCTTCAGGGTGGCGCGCAAGGCGGTGACGGCGGCCGGGTCGGGCCGGTCCTGGCGCTCGCCAGAAGGACCGTCGATGCGCGGCATGCCGGCGATCCACTCGGCCAGTCGGGCATTGCAGGCCTCCAGGGCAGCGGCGTCGCGATCGATCATTGCCGTGCGCTGTGCGTCGAGCAAGCCCTGGCCGCGGCGCAGGTGTTCATCGAGCGCAGCAGTCATTTCGAGCGCGCCAGGGTTTCGAGCAATTCCGCCGCCTGGGCGACCATCTTTTCGGCCACCGCCGTGGCGTTGACATGAAAGTGTCCTTCACGGATCGCCTGGCGCACTTCCTCGACCTTGTCGGCGCGCACCATCGACCCGGCGCCGCTCGTTTCGGTGGCGAGCTTGCGGGAGGTCTGCGAGAACTCGAGCGCATCCACTTCGGCGGCTCGCTCGATCTTGCCGGCGCCGATGCTCTGGCGCGCGTTGCCGGCCGCCTGCGCGGCACGCGTCAGCGCATCGGTGTGCAGGAGTTCAGCGGGTTTGCCGATCTTCATGGCGGTTCCCCTTCGGGGTCGGAAGACAAGTCCGGATACCCTGCCTTTCGGCAGCAAATGGCGCGGCTTGAGCCTCGAAATGCGGGCTAGCTGGGGCGCTGTTCACAGCCTGACCTCCACCGCGCGTGCCCGCACGGTCCCCATCAGCAGCTTGCCGGCGCCGGTGCGAACCCGCAAGCGCTGGCCTTCGCCGGCGCCGGCCAGGGCGAAACCCTCGGTCGAGATTGCGAAGCCCTTGCCGATCATGCGAATTCTGACAGGATCGCCAGCAAATACGGTCTGGGGTACGCGCAGATCCTCGGCGCGCAGGACCTGCCCGGCCGACAGGGGGCGCGCCAGGGCACGCCCGTCCAGCAGCGCCGGATCGTTGACCGGCGTGCCACCGGTGCGGGTCCAGTCGACTTCGTCGACGCGGAACGCCTGCGGATCGGCCGGCGCACCGGCGGCGATCGGCAAGGCGGCGACCAGCGCCGGACCGAATACCGAGACCGTGACCGGCAACAGCGTCGACCACGAAGCGCCCTCGACACAGCGCACGCCGACGTAACTGCGCCCCCACAGGCGCGTGTTGGGCGGCAGGAACGGCTCCATCTGCTTGCAGGGAGCAAGCTGCAGGCGCACACCGCTGTCGCCGAAGCTGACGACGACGCGAACTGCGGGCGACTGGTCGTGCTTGCCCTCGGTTGCCGTACCCAGGCCGGTCGCCCAGGTCGCCGCCGCGGCCTGCTCGACCCATTGCTGCCACTGGGCGGCATCGTTGCCGGCGCCGCGTGCCCCGGCCGGATGGTGGGTCGCAGCCGGTCGATGAGCGTCGTTCGCGAGCCCGGATCCGGCGGCTGCCATCACGGCCGGGATGGACACGGTTGCCAGCGCGAGGCCCAGCGCGAGCCGGCGGGCAGCCAGCGCGAGCGTGCGGGCCCCCGGTGCCCTGGCGCGGAGCCATCGCCGGGTGCGGATCGGAGTCGTCGGCATTGCTGGCCTCACTGCGGGTCTCGTTCCTGAAGCGGATGGCCGGGCCCACGCGGGCCGCGGATCGATGCTGCAGCGTATGCCCGAGGGCGGCCTGGCCGTGCGTGGAGATGCGGGACAAATGCGGCCTTTATCGGCGCTTGGAAGCAGGCGGCACGCTGAATAATCGGCAGCAACGGGAAAAACTCGAGGCTGCGATGCTGGACCGACTCACCGCCAATCTGCAGTTCCAGGGGCAGGCACTGGCCTTGCGCGCCGAGCGCCAGCAGGTGCTCGCCGCGAACATCGCCAATGCCGACACGCCCGCCTACCAGGCACGCGACTTCGATTTCGGCCGCGCCCTGCGCCAGGCCACTGGCCAGGTGACGACGAGCACCGTACCCGGTGGGGCAGCCTTGCCGCGCCTGGCTCTGGCGCTCCCCGGCGCGACGAATGGCACGGCAACGGGCGCGCCGGCGAACGCGCGCCAACCCGGCCCCACCGATCTTGCCTGGCGGGTGCCGGAACAACCCTCGATCGATGGCAACACGGTCGACCTGGACCGTGAACGGGCCAATTTTGCCGACAACTCGCTGCGCTACGAGGCAACCCTGCGCTTCATCAACGGTGGCGTGCGCAACCTGCTCAGTGCCATCCGCGGCGAGTGAGTGCCACGCACTGATGCGATGACCAACCGGAGAACATGATCATGTCGATGCTGGACATCCTCGGGGTCTCGGGCAGCGCCGTATCGGCGCAGAGCAAGCGCCTGAACGTGGTGGCCTCCAACCTGGCCAATGCCGAGAGCCTTGCAGGGCCGGACGGCCAGTCGTACAAGGCGCGGCAGGTGGTCTTCCAGTCGCAGCCGGGCGTCGAGGCGGACGCCGGCCGGGTCGGCGTGCGCGTCAGCGACGTGATCGAGGACCAGACGCCGGGCAAGCGCCTGTACGACCCGAAGCATCCGTTTGCCGACAGCGAGGGCTACGTGGTGCAGAGCAACGTCAACGTGATCGAGGAGATGGTGAACATGATCTCGGCGTCGCGCTCGTACCAGAACAACATCGAGGTGATGAACACGGCCCAGCAGCTCGCCTTGAAGACGCTGCAGCTGGGCCTGTAAGGGGCATTGCGTGGATCCCGTCACCCGCGCCGGCAACAGCCAGCCGAGCGCCGCTGCCGCGGCCGCCGCCAACGCGACCGATACGGCGGCAAGCACCGAGGATCGCTTCCTCAAGCTGCTGGTGGCGCAGATGCGCAACCAGGATCCCCTGAACCCGCTGGACAATGCGCAGGTCACCAGCCAGCTGGCCCAGATCAATACCGTGCGCGGCATCGAGGAACTCAATGCCTCGATGTCGAAGATGGCCGCGGCCGCCACGGCCGTCTCGCCGGCCTCGGTAGTCGGCCTGCTCGGGCGCCAGGTATTGGTGGCCGGCAACAGCCTCGAGTGGTCAGGGATGGAAGTCGCGTCGCCCGATCCGGATCCGACCATGCCACCGGGTTCGTCGCCGGACGCGAAGTCCGCGCGACTGGGTTTCGAGCTGGCCAGTGACGCCAGGGCCGTGCGTGTCGAGATCGTCGATGCGAGCGGCCGCGCCGTACATGCGTACGAGGCGGGCGACGTCCCGGCCGGAGTGCACAGCTTCGCGTGGGACGGGCGCGACAGCGACGGTCGCGCCGTCGCTGCCGGCAAGTACACGGTGCGTGCCTACGCCGCCGGCTACGACAAGGCGGAGCTGAACGTGGATGCCCTGGTACCGGCGCGTGTCAACGGCGTGACCCAGGCCAGCGACGGTGCGCGCATCGAGCTCGACGGCCAGCCGGCACGGGCCGCCTCGAAGATCCGCGCAATTCTCTGATCGATCCCTGAACCCGATTCATTTCCGAGGAGCACCACATGTCATTCCAGCAGGGCCTGAGCGGATTGAATGCCGCAGCCCGCAATCTCGATGTCATCGGCCACAACGTGGCGAACTCCAACACCGTCGGTGCCAAGTCCTCGCGCGCCGAATTCGCCGATGCGTATGCCGCTTCGCTCTCGGGCGCGGGCGGCTCCTTCAGCGGTGCCGGTGTTGCCGTGGCTGGTGTCAGCCAGAGCTTCACCCAGGGCGGTATCAGCACCACCGGCGGCGCCCTGGACATGGCGATCAATGGCGGCGGCTTCTTCCGCATGTCCGGCAACGGCGAGATCACCTACAGTCGCAGCGGCCAGTTCCAGCTCGACAAGGACGGCTACATCGTCAATTCGCAGGGCTCGCGCCTGACCGGATACCCGGCCGACGCCAACGGCACGATCAGCGCCGGCACGCCCGCCGAATTGCGGCTGCAAACCGGTGACATCGCACCGCGCGCGACCGCATCGGGTCGCATCGGCGCCAACCTCGATGCGCGTGCCGGCGTGCCCGCGACGGCCTTCAGCCTGTCGGATGCCACCAGCTACAACGGCGCGACCTCGCTGCCGGTGTACGACTCGCAGGGTGTCGAACATACCGTCGCCACCTACTTCCGCAAGGTCTCCGACAACACCTGGGACGTGTACGCAGCGGCCAACGGCACCCAGATCGGCGCCGGGCCGGTGGGCACCGTCAGCTTCGGCGCCGACGGCAAGCTCGCCGTCGCTTCGCCGACTTCGCTGACGCTGAACGTACCGGTTCCGGCCGCGGTGGGCAGCAACCTGCCGGTACCGATCGACCTGTCCAGGCTGACCCAGTTCGGCTCGTCGTTCGCGATCTCGGACCTGTCCCAGGATGGCTTCGCGCCGGGTCGCCTGGCCGGCTTCTCGGTCGCTTCCGACGGCACCGTGCTGTCGCGCTACACCAACGGCCAGACCCTTGCGCAGGGACGCGTGGCCCTGTGCAACTTCAACAATCCGCAAGGGCTGAACCCGCTCGGCGGCAACCAATGGGCCGAGACCGCTGAATCCGGCCTGCCGATGACCGGCTCGCCGGGCGCCGGCAGCCTCGGCGAAATCAAGTCCGGCGCCCTCGAACAATCCAACGTCGACCTGACGGCGGAACTGGTGAACATGATCACTGCGCAGCGCAGTTACCAGGCCAATGCGCAGACGATTCGTACCCAGGATCAGGTGATGCAGACGATCGTGAACCTGCGCTGAGCGCGCAGCCCACGATCCATCCGGCAGGCCCTGAGCGCGGGCGTGCCGGAAGGGAGCGGACATGGACCGGATGATCTATCTGTCGATGAGCGGAGCCAAGGCGCTGATGCAGCGCCAGGATGCGCTTGCCCACAACCTGGCCAACGCCGAAACGGCCGGCTTTCGAGCCGACCTGATGGCGTTTCGCGCCGTGCCCGGTCGCCAGGACGGCACCGCGACCACGCGCGTGTGGGCGCTGGAGGCCAGCGCCGGCTTCGATCCGCAGGCGGGCCCGGTGCGCCAGACCGGCCGCGCCCTCGACGTTGCCGTGCGGGGCGAGGGCTGGATCGCGGTGCAGGCCGCTGACGGCGAAGAAGCCTACACGCGCGACGGCGGCTTCGAGATCGGCGCCGACGGCAGCCTGCTGAGCCGGCGCGGCCAGGTCGTGCTGGGCGACGGAGGGCCGTTGACCATTCCGCCCAACGCCGAGGTCGCCATTGGTGCCGATGGCATCGTCAGCGCCCGGCTCGGCCAGCAACCACCCTTCGAGGTCGGTCGCATCAAGCTGGTCAATCCACCGCCGGCGAGCCTGCACAAGGCAGCCGACGGCCTGATGCGCAGCCGCGACGGGGAGCCTGCGCCCGGCGACGAGACGGTGCGCCTGGTGGAAGGCGCGCTCGAGGGCAGCAACGTCAGCGTGGTCGAGTCGATGGTCGGCATGATCGCGCTGGCCCGCCAGTTCGAAATGCAGTTGCGCCTGCTGCAAAACGCCGAGGGCAACGAGCAGAAGGCTGCCCAGTTGCTGTCGCTCAAGGGCTGAGCGCCGCGCGCGCCGCCCACGGAAGGGGAACCGCCATGATTCGCTCGCTCTGGATCGCCAAGACCGGCCTCGATGCGCAGCAGACGCAACTCGACACCATCTCGCACAACCTCGCCAACGTCGCCACCAACGGCTTCAAGCGCTCGCACGCGGTGTTCGAGGACCTGCTGTACCAGAACATGCGCCAGGCCGGCGGCCAGGCGACACAGCAGAACCAGTTGCCCACCGGCCTGCAACTGGGCACCGGGGTACGCCCGGTGGCCACCGCACGACTGTTCACCCAGGGCAACCTGCAGCAGACCGGCAATACCTTCGACATGGCGGTCGACGGCAACGGCTTCTTCAGCGTCCAGTTGCCCGACGGCAACGTGGCCTATACCCGCGACGGATCGTTTCGCGTCGACGCCACCGGACAACTGGTGACCTCCAACGGCATGCCGATGTCGCCGCCGCTGGTCATTCCGCCCAACGCCACCAGCGTGACGGTGGGCAGCGATGGCGTGGTGTCGGTGATGCAGGCCGGCCAGGCCAATCCGGTCCAGGTCGGCCAGGTGCAACTGGCCACCTTCGTGAATCCGGCCGGCCTCGATCCGCGCGGCCAGAACGTGTTCGCCGAGACCGCTGCATCGGGTGCGCCTACCGTCGGCACGCCCGGCAGCAATGGAGCGGGCCTGATCAACCAGGGCTACGTGGAGACCTCCAACGTCAACGTGGTGGAGGAACTGGTGGCGATGATCCAGACCCAGCGCGCCTACGAGATCAACTCCAAGGCGATCCAGACCTCGGACCAGATGCTGGCGCGTCTGTCGCAACTGTGAGCGGCGCGGCCATGTTCGCACGCCTGCCTGCACTGGCGACCTGCGTCTTGCTGGCCGGCTGCCTGGCTACCCCGAAGGTATCGGTGCTCGAACCCACCAGCGTGCGCCCCGAGTCGACCACGGCGACCGCCGCGGCGATCGCCGCGGCGCGCGCGCCGGTCGCCAGCGGGGCGATCTATCACCCGTCGAGCTTTCGCGGCCTGTTCGAGGATCGCCGGGCGCGCCTCGTCGGCGACCTGCTGACCATCCAGATCCAGGAAAAGACCACCGCGCGCAGCAGCGCCAACAGCAGCATCGATCGCAAGGGCAGCCTCGAGGCCTCGGTGAGCCGGCTGCCGTTCGTGCCGCAGTCCTCCAGCCTGTTCCCGAAACTGGGTGCGGCCGGATCCTCCGGCAACAACTTCGAGGGCAAGGGTGCCACCGGTGCGGACAACGCCTTCGCCGGCACCATCACGGTGACGGTGGTCGAAGTGCTGCCCAACGGCAACCTGGTGGTGTCGGGCGAAAAGCAGCTCGGCATCAACCAGAACGTCGAGGTGCTGCGCTTTTCCGGCGTGGTCAATCCGGCCACGGTGCTGCCGGGCAACCTGGTCAGTTCGACGCAGGTGGCCGATGCGCGGCTCGAGGTGCGCGGTCGCGGCGACATCGATCGCGCCCAGACGGTGGGCTGGCTGGCGCGCTTCTTCCTGAGTTTCCTGCCGATATGACGGTGACGCGATGAACATGTCAAGGACGCCGCAATCAGCACGGGATGCGCTGCGCATCGGGACACGCGTGGGTGGCTGGCGTCGCCTGCGCGGCTGGCGCCGCCGCCTGGGCGTGCTCGCCACACTGACGCTGCTGGCGGCCTCGTTCGCACCCGCCCAGGCAGAGCGGGTGCGCGAACTGGCAACGATCCAGGGCGTGCGTCCCAACCAGCTGATCGGATACGGACTGGTGGTGGGCCTGGACGGCAGTGGCGACCAGACCACGCAGGCACCGTTCACCGTGCAGAGCCTGCAGTCGATGCTGTCGCAACTGGGTATCCAGTTGCCTCCCGGCATCACCCCCCAGTTGCGCAACGCTGCGGCCGTGATGGTGACCGCGCAGTTGCCGCCCTATGCACAGGCTGGCCAGTTGATCGACATCACGGTCTCGTCGCTTGGCAACGCCAAGAGCCTGCGCGGCGGCACGCTGCTGCTGACGCCCTTGCGTGGCGCCGACGGCCAGGTCTACGCCATGGGGCAGGGAAACCTGATCGTCGGCGGTGCCGGGGCCTCGGCAGCCGGCAGCAAGGTGCAGATCAATCACCTCAGCGCCGGCCGCGTGCCGGGCGGCGCCACCGTCGAGCGGGTCGTTCCGAACCAGACCCTGGCCGGCGAGGTGATCCACATCGAACTGAATGAAACCGACTTCGGCACGGCGCGCCGGGTGGCCGAGGCCATCAACGCGCGCTCGCTGCCCGGTCACGCCGCTGACGCTAGCCCGATCGCCGAGCCGATCGATGCGCGCGTGATCCGGGTGCGCATGCCGTCCGAGCCCGCGCAACGCGTGCCCTTCCTGGCCGAACTCGAAAACCTCGAGGTGCGGCTGGCCCAACCGCAGGCGCGGGTCATCGTCAACGCACGGACCGGCTCGGTGGTCATGAACCAGTCGGTCAGGCTGGCCCCCAGCGCGGTGGCGCACGGCAACCTGTCGGTGTCGATCCAGACCACGCCGCTCGTCAGCCAGCCCAACGCCTTTGCTCAAGGTTCCACGGTGGCGGTCGAAAGAGCCGATATATCGATCCGCCAGGATGGCGGCACGATGATGTTGCTCGACGAGTCGGCAAAGCTGGCCGACGTCGTCAAGGCGCTGAACAGCCTCGGCGCGACCGCGCAGGACCTGATCGCGATCCTGCAGGCGCTCAAGGCTGCCGGAAGCCTGAAGGCTGAACTGGAGATCATCTGATGTCGGTGCCACAGACCGTCGGGCAGGGCCTGGCGCTCGATGCGCGTGCGCTCGATGCGCTGCGCCGCGATGCGTCGCGCGATCCGCAGGCGGCGGTGCGCAAGGCGGCCGGACAGTTCGAGGCCCTGTTCATGCAGCAACTGCTCGAGAGCATGCGCAAGGCGATGCCGAAAAGCGGCATGTTCGACGGACCCGGGCACGAGACCTATGTCGGCATGCTCGACCAGCAACTGTCGCAATCGCTTGCCGGGCGGCCCGGAGGGCTGGCCGCGATGATCGAAAGGCAGCTCACGCGTCACCTGGCGGCGCCCTCGACCGGCGCCGGCGGCCCGAGTGCGGCAGCGCCGGCGACATCGACCCGGCCGGCCGTTGCGTCCACTGCGGCTGCGCGCGCCCGCCAGCCCTCGCCCGCTCTCGACGTGCAGGCCGCCGAGCGCCTGAAGGCGTCCCTGTCCGCGCGCCTCGACGGTGCGCAGGCCGACTTCGTGAACCGCATGTGGCCGCACGCGCTGGCCGCGCAACGCAGCACCGGGGTGCCGGCGGCGTACGTGGTCGGGCAAGCGGCGCTCGAATCGGGTTGGGGCAAGAGCGAGATCCGCCATGACGACGGGCGCAACTCGCACAACCTGTTCGGCATCAAGGCCGGCGCATCGTGGAAAGGCGCGACCGTGGACGTTGCCACCACCGAGTTCATCGACGGCAAGCCGCAGCGCGTGACCGAGCGCTTCCGTGCCTATGGCTCGTACGCGGAAGCGTTTCGCGATTGGGGCGCGCTGATGTCGGGCCACGCACGCTACGGCCAGGTGCTGCGCGGCGCGCAATCGGTCGAGGGCTTCGCGCAAGGCATGCAGCGCGCCGGCTATGCGACCGATCCGCGCTACGGCGACAAGCTGGAACGCACGATCAACCAGACGCTGCGCCTCGGCCGCCTGGTCGTCTGAGCGGGAGATCACCAGATGTCGGGATTGCTCGGGATCGGACAAAGCGCCTTGATGGCGGCCTATGCGCAGTTGCAGACCAGCGGACACAACATCGCCAACGCCAACACGCCCGGCTACACCCGCCAGGAGGCGGTGCTGGCGAGCGCCGGCGGCCAGTACAGCGGTGGTGGATTCATGGGCCTGGGCGTCAGCCAGGTGACGGTGCAGCGGCGCTATGACCAGTTTCTCGCCGCTGAACTGACGGCCAGCGCCGCGGCCTCGGCGGCCGACAGTGCGCGTGCAGCCGAACTCGGGCGGCTCGACCGCTTGCTGGCCGATACCGATAACGGGATCGGCGTGGCGATCGATGACCTGAACGCCGCGCTGGCCGACGTGGTGAATCGGCCCTTCGACGCGAGTGCGCGCCAGGCCGTGCTCGCGCGCGCCGACACGCTCGCACAGCGCCTGCAGGGTACCGACCGGCAACTGCGCCAGCTCGCCGACGATGCCGATGCGCGCATCGCCCAGGACACCACCACCGTGAGCGGGCTGCTCGAGCGCATTGCGCGCTTCAACGAGCGCATCGGGCAAAGCCCGGGCGGCGCCGCACAAGCACCCAATGACCTGCTCGACCAGCGTGACGCCGCGCTGCTGGAACTCAACGGCTACCTCAAGACCACTGTCTGGACCCAGCCCGATGGCAGCGTGAGCGTCTTCGCCGCCGGCGGCGAAGCGCTGGTAGTGGGCAATCGAGCGGCCAGTCTCCAGGCCGAAGCCGATCCAGCCGATCCGGCGCAGCAGCGGGTGGTGATGTCGATGGGCGCCACGCGCCTGCCGCTGGACGCGAACTCCCTGGCTGGCGGCTCGATTGCGGGTCGGATGCGCTTTCGCGACGATGACCTGCAGGCCGCGCGCGGACGGCTTGGACAACTCGCGGCCGGCATTGCCGAAGGGTTCAACCGCCAGCAGGCGCTGGGGGTGGACGCCAGCGGTGCCGCCGGCCAGGCCATGTTCGCGCTCGGTGCGCCGCAGATGCTCGCCGCCTCGACCAACGGAGGAACGGCGCTGTTGAATGCCGTCGTCGTCGACGGCACGCAACTGGCCGCCAGCGACTATGTGATCCGCCATGACGGCACGCAGTTTCTGGTGACCCGACTGTCGGACCAGCTGCAGCGCAGCTTCGCCACCCTGCCGGCCAGCGTGGACGGGCTGGCGATCGGCATCTCGGGCGGCACGCCCGCAGCCGGTGACAGCTTCATCCTGCGCAGCGCATCGTCGATCGCCTCCGGCTTCGCGCGCACGCTCTCTTCCGGGATGCGCCTGGCCACCGGCTTCGCAATGAGCGCCGAGCGGGCAGCTGGCAATGGCGGCGACGTGTCCGTCGGCGCTTTCGCGGTGAGCGCGGTCGGGCCCGACCTGACGCAGGCGGTCACCCTCAGCTTCACCGCGGCCGGCAGTTTCGATGTCAGCGGCACCGGCACCGGCAATCCGGTCGGCGTGGCGTACACGCCGGGGGTGCCGATCAGCTACAACGGCTGGACGCTGACCTTGCAGGGCACGCCGCAGCCGGGTGATGAAATCCGGATCGTTCCCACCGTCGATCCGTCCTCGGACAACCGTAACGCGCGCGCGATGATCGCGCTGTCGGACCAGCCGATCGCCGGAGCGGCCCGCTTCAACGATGCCTTCGCCGCGATGCTGGCCGACGTGGGCACGCGCACCCAGTCGGCCAAGGCGGCGGAATCGATGTCGCAGCGCCTGCTCGAGGATGCGCAGGCGGCACAGGCGCAATACTCCGCGGTCGACCTGGACGAGGAAGCGGCGCGCCTGATGCAGTTCCAGCAGATGTACCAGGCGGCCGCCAGGGTGATCCAGGCCGCGCAGTCGATGTTCGATACCTTGCTGAGCGCCACCGGTCGCTGAACCCCGCCCATGGAGTACGTGCCATCATGACCAGGGTGCCCACCTTGTACGCCTTCGAGCGCAGTCTCGATGCGATGGGCGAGCGCCGCGCCGCGCTCGTGAAGACCCAGCAGCAGTTGTCCACCGGCAGGCGCATCGACACGCCGAGCGATGATCCGCTCGCGGCGGCGCAGGCCGAACGCACCCGTTCGCAACTCGCGCGCATGGCCATCGAAAAGCGCATGACCGGCTTCGCGCGCGACGTGCTCGGCCAGGCCGAGAGCACCATGGGCAGCGCCGGCGAGGCGCTGCAGGTGGCCCGCGAGAGCCTGGTCGCGGCCGGCAACGGCGCGCTGGCGCCGGCCGATCGCGCGCTGATCGCGCAGCGCCTGCGCGCCACGCGTGAAGAGCTGCTCGGCCTGGCCAACCAGCGCGACGGCGCCGGTGGCTATATCTTCGGCGGCCAGGGCGGCACGCGCGCACCCTTCACGACGAGTGGTGCGCTTGCCTACGGGCCCAACGCAGGCGAGCAGGCCACCGGTCTCGACGCCTCCTGGACCACCAGCCAGGACGGCCGTGCGGTGTTCATCGACCTGACTGCCGGCGGCGCCTCGCAGAGTATCTTCAAGACGCTGGACGATGCAATTGCGCTGCTCGAAGATCCGTCCTCGGCCGGGGCGGTCCTGGGCGCCGGCCTGGGCACGGCGATGGCGGGCGTGGATGCGGCGCTCGAGCGCCTGCTGGTGATGCGCACCGGTGCCGGCGAGCAGTTGCGCGCCATCGATGCGCGCGAGCGCCTGATCGACAGCGGCGAGATCGAAGCGCGTGGCCGGCTCTCGAGCCTGCTCGATGTCGACCCGGCGGCGGCGATCTCGGATTTCCAGAACAACCACACCACGCTCGATGCGGCCATGTCGGCCTATGCGCAGGTCGCGCGCCTGAGCCTGTTCGATTACCTTCGATCCTGATTCCATGGCCGCACCGCTGCTTGCACAGGCCCTGATGGGCTATGAGCCCATCGTCGAAAAACGGCGCAATGCACTCGCCATGCGCCTGACCGTGGCGCCCGAGGACGCTGCAACCAGCATGGCGTCGCTCTATCGGGAGCTCGCTCCCCAGTGGACCCATGGCGGTGCGGCGATCGCGCTCAGGTCGACGGCGACGCTGGATGACGAACTGCTCGCCGTCGCGCCGGTCGATTCGGTGTGGATCGAAATCCCGGCATCGAGCCTCGACGACGAGGAAGGTCGCGCGCGCGTGCTGCGCATGCACGAGAGTGGCTTCCGGATGTTGCTGGCCGGACGGCCGCGCAGCCCGCTGTCGCCGGAACTGGTCGAGGCGTTCCGCATGTCGATCATCCACGTCGACGAGGACCGCCGCCTGAGGGAAGCGGTGGGCGCGGTCGCGCCGGTCGGATGGCGGCGCACCATCCCGTATGTCCAGGAAGGGGTGCGCACCATCGCGGCAATGGAGAACTGTTTCGCCCATGGCGCGCATGCGGTGATCGGCTGGCCAATGGAGGACGCCCTGCAGCATGCCGGGAGCGCCGACTCCAATCCCGACTACGCCACCATCGTGGAACTGATCGCGATGATCGACCGTGGCGAGGATACCGGTGCCATGGAGCGCCTCATCCGCCGCGACGTCGCGCTCGCCTACAAGCTGCTGCGCTACATCAACTCGCCCGGATTCGGGCTGTCGGTGGAGATCCAGTCGTTCCGGCACGCGGTGATGATGCTCGGCTACACGCGCCTGAAGCGCTGGCTGGCGCTGCTGCTGACCACCTCGTGCAAGGACGCCAACATGCGTCCGGTGATGCTGGCCTCGTTCCGGCGCGGCATCTTCCTCGAGCACCTGATCGGAGTCGGGCCCGACGAGAACCTGCGCGACGAGGTGTTCATCCTCGGTGTGTTCTCGCTGCTCGACAAGCTGCTGAAGAAGCCCTTCGATGAACTGTTCGACAAGCTGCACGTGCCCGAACGCGTGCGCGAAACCCTGGTCGAACGGCGTGGGCCCTATGCGCCCTACCTCGAAGTGGTCAAGGCGATCGAACTCGGCCCCGACCCCTTGCTGCACGAGCGCCTCGACGACTGCGTGATGTCGATCGAGCAGTGCAACCGTGCGCTGCTGCGCGCGCTGACCGCCCCGGACCTGCTGGCCGCCTGACCGGCCCGCGCCGGCGCGCGGCCCAAGGGCTGTTGCAGGCGCGCCACGAACCTGCAGCCCGGGCATGCCGCCGGCCGACGGTAAACTGCGCGCCATGGATCAGATCGAACTGAAGCGCTCGGCCGCCCGCGCCGCCCTCGACGATGTCGTCGCCGGCCAGATCGTGGGCGTCGGCAGCGGCTCCACGGTCGAGTTGTTCATCGAAGCCCTGCGCGGCGCGGCGGTGCGACCGGCCGGTGCGGTGTCCAGTTCCGAGCGCAGCAGCGAACGCCTGCGCGCGGCCGGCATCGCGGTGCACGAACTCAACCAGGTGCTCGCCGAGCAGCGCCGGCTGCCGGTCTACGTGGATGGCGCCGACGAGATCGACGCTGCGCTGCGCATGATCAAGGGCGGCGGCGCGGCGCTCACCCGCGAGAAGATCGTGGCGGCGGCCTGCGAGCGCTTCGTGTGCATCGTCGATGCCTCCAAGTGCGTCGAGCGCCTCGGACGCTTTCCGCTGCCGGTGGAAGTGATCCCGATGGCTCGCGAACTGGTGGCGGCGCGCCTGCGCGCGATCGGCGGGCGCCCGGTGCTGCGCGCAGGCGTCGTCACCGACAACGGCAACCACATCCTGGACGTGGCCGGACTCGACATCGTCGACCCGGTCGCGCTCGAGTCCGAGATCGATCACTGGCCGGGCGTGGTCACTGTCGGATTGTTTGCAAGAAGGGGTGCCGACGTTGCTATTATTGCGTCTGCACGTGGAATCGAACGTCGCGCAGCGTCCGGGGCGAGGGCATGAGGCTCGCGGTCGGTACGACGGTTCGTCCGCTACGACATGGTCGGGGGGAGACTGCGCGATGTTACGTTTCGAGGCGCTGCGGCCGCAGCAAGACGATCGCCTTGCGTTTCTGAAGGGGTTCCTGAGACAACCGAAGGACGTCGGCTCGGTGATTCCGAGTTCGCGTTTTCTCGAGCGGCGCATGGTGCGCATGGCCGAAGTGGCACAAGCCGACTCGGTGATCGAGCTGGGCCCCGGCACCGGCGGCACCACGCGTGCCATCCTGGCCGCCATGCCCGAGACGGCCAGCCTGCTGGCGCTCGAACTCGATCCCCAGTTTGCCGACCTGGTGCGCGGCTTCGACGATCGCCGCTTGATGGTGCATCAGGGCAGTGCCGAGAACCTGCCGGAAGTGATCGCCGCGCACCGCCTGCGCGCGCCCAATGCCATCCTGTCGGGTATTCCCTTCTCGACCATGGGGGTCGAGGTCGGGCAGCGCATCGTCGAGGCGATCCGCGACGTGCTGGCGCCGGGTGGCTGTTTCGTGGCCTACCAGTTCCGTGGCGCCGTGGCCGATCGCGCCTGCCCGGTGCTGGGCAGGCCCGAGGTCTCGCTCGAATTGCTCAACATTCCGCCGATGCGGGTCTATCGCTGGCGCAAGCTCTGAGCTGTGAACCGATCGGTCGTGCCCGCGAGGAGGCACGCCGGCTTCGTTCACACCGGTTCAGGCCTTCGGCGGGACGTATCCGGCCGGTTGCTCGGCGCCCTGGCCGAAGAAGTACGCTTCGAGTTGCCCCGCCAGGTACTTGCGCGCTTTGGCGTCGGCCAGGTTCAGCCGGTTTTCGTTGACCAGCATGGTCTGGTGACGGATCCAGCCCTGCCAGGCTTCCTTCGAGACGTTGTCGAACAGGCGCTTGCCGAGTTCGCCCGGATACGGGAGGAAGTCGAGGCCGTCGGCCTCGCGTTGCAGCTTGATGCAGAACACCTTGCGAGACATGCGCGCGAACTCCTACAAGTGCTTGATGAGGATCAGCGATTTGCGCTGCCAGTTGTACAGGCCCTGGCGTTCCGCCGGCAGTTGATCGACCGAGGCGAGCACGAAGCCGCGCTTGAGGAACCAGTGCATCGTACGCGTGGTGAGCACGAACACGCTCTTCAACCCTGCGGCGCGTGCGCGCTGCTCGATGCGCCTGAGCAGGCGCTCGCCGTCGCCGCGGTTCTGGGTGAGCGGATTGACGGCGAGACAGGCCATCTCGCCGATCGCCTCGGCCGGAAAGGGGTACAGCGCGGCGCAGCCGAAGATCACGCCATCGTGCTCGATGACCGTGAAATTGCCGATCTCGCGTTCGATCAGCCCGCGGTCGCGACGCACCAGCGTGCCGTCGTCCTCGAGCGGGCGGATCAGTGCCAGTACGCCGCCGACGTCGTCGGGGCCGGCCTCGCGCAGGGCTTCCAGTGTCTCCTCGACCAGCATGGTGCCCACGCCATCGTGCTGGAACAACTCGAGCAGCACGCTGCCATCGAGCTTGAACGGAACGATGTGGGCGCGCGCCACGCCGCCTTCGCAGGCGCGCAGCGCGTGGCGCAGGGTGAAGGCGCTGTCGGCGCTGAGCGTGCCGTCTTCGAGCAGGCGCTGTGCATCGCCTTCCGAGATTTCACCGCGCAGGGATCCGTCGGGGCCCTCGATGCCGCCGCTTTCGACCAGGATCACCAGCTTGTCGGCGTCGAGCGCAATGGCGGTGCTCGCGGCGACGTCTTCCATGCTGAGGTTGAACGCCTCGCCGGTGGGCGAATAACCCAGCGGCGAGAGCAGCACCAGGGCGCCGCTCCTGAGCGCGAAGCGGATGGTGGGCACGTCGATCTTGCGCACCAGCCCGGTTTGCTGGTAGTCGATGCCGTCGACGATGCCGACCGGGCGTGCCGTCACCAGGTTGCCCGAGACCACGCGCACGGCGGAATGGGCCATTGGCGTGTTGGGCAGGCCCTGCGAGAACGCCGCCTCCATGTCGAGGCGGATCTCGCCGGATGCCTCCTTGGCACATTCCAGCGCCACCGGGTCGGTGATGCGCAGGCCCTCGGCGTACTGGATGTCGACCCCGCGCAGGCGCAACTGGTCGTTGACCTGCGGCCGCGAGCCGTGCACCAGCACGATGTTCATGCCCATCGCCTGCAGCAGGCTCAGGTCCTGGACCAGGCCGTTGAGGTAGCCGGCCTGGATCAGTTCGCCGGGCACCGCGACCACGAAGGTCTTGCCGCGAAAGGCGTGGATGTAGGGCGCGACCTGGCGCAGCCAGGACACGAAGCGCACTTCATCGGGCGCCGCTTCCGGCAAGGCGGGCGGCGGCGCGGCCGCGCTGGCCTCGGCGGGGTCGGTGGCTGCCCGGTCGGCAGGCCGGGGATCGGGTTGGGCGGCTGGGTTCATCGCGTCATTATAATTTCGCCCCATGTCCGCCCGGCAGCGCCCTGATGCGCGCTCGCTTCGGCCGCTGCCGCCGCTGCGCTTTCCGCAGGCGCTGCCGGTGTCGGCGCGCCGCGACGAGATCGCCGCAGCGATCCGGCTGCACCCGGTGATCATCGTGTGCGGCGAGACCGGCTCGGGCAAGACCACCCAGTTGCCCAAGATCTGCGCGCTCGCCGGGCGCGGCCGCGCCGGACTGATCGGCCACACCCAGCCGCGCCGGCTGGCGGCCACCACGGTCGCGCGGCGCATCGCCGAGGAACTCGGCTCGGCCCCGGGAGTCCACGTGGGCCACAAGATCCGCTTCGCCGAGACCTTCTCGGCCGGTGCCACCATCAAGGTGATGACCGACGGCATCCTGCTCGCCGAGACGGCGTCGGATCCACTGCTGTCGCAATACGACACGCTGATCGTCGACGAGGCGCACGAGCGCAGCCTGAACATCGATTTCCTGCTCGGCTACCTGAAGCAG
>CAZXLV010000012.1:0-23334 GCA_964641405.1 uncultured Limnobacter sp.
GCGTATCCTCGCAACCAGGCTGGCAGCGTAGATCATTTCGTCTACACCCTCTCAGCGCACGCGTTGGGCGATCTGCCAGCCCAGTTCGGCAAGCGGCCGTGCCCGGCTTCCGGTTTCGCGTGCCTGGGCGCTCGCCGCCGTGCCATCGACGGCACGCTTCATGATGCCCTGCAGGATGGCGGCGAGCCGGAACGCGTTGTAGGCGAGATAGAAATCCCAGTGCGCCAGCGTTTGCGCCTCGGCGCGCCCGGTGCGCCGGCAATAGGCCTGCACGTAGGCGCGTTCGGAGGGGATTCCCAACGCTGCGAGGTCCAGCCCCGCGATACCGCGGAACTGCCCGGGCGCGACGTGCCAGGCCAGGCAGTGGTAAGCAAAGTCGGCCAGCGGATGGCCCAGCGTGGACAGTTCCCAATCCAGGATTGCCAGCACGCGCGGCTGGCTGCCATCGAAGATCAGGTTGTCGAGCCGGTAGTCGCCGTGGACGATGGAGGCCTCGTCGCCCGGCGGAACGTGCTGTGGCAGCCATTCGAGCAGGCGATTCATCGCCTCGATCGGTTCCGTTTCCGAGGCTTGATACTGCTTGCTCCAGCGCCCGATCTGGCGCACGAAATAGTTGCCCGGCTTGCCGAAGTCGGCCAGCCCGATCGCAACCGGGTCGAGCGAATGCAGGGCGGCGATGACACGGTTCATCTCGTCGTAGATTGCAGCGCGCTCGATGTTCGATACACCCGGCAGCGACGGGTCCCACATCACGCGTCCCGGTACGTACTCCATCACGTAGAACGCGCGCCCGATCACCGCCTCGTCCTCGCACAGCGCATGCACGCGCGCCACCGGGATGGCGGTGCGCGCCAGCGCGGCGAGCACCCGGTACTCGCGTTCCACGGCGTGCGCCGATGGCAGCAAGCGGGCCGCCGGCCCCGGCTTGGCGCGCATGACGTAGGTGGCTGCGGGCGTGTTCAGCCGGTAGGTCGGGTTCGACTGCCCTCCCTTGAACAACTCGATCGACAGCGGTCCGGCAAAACCCGGCACGTGCTCGCGCAGCCAGTGCTGCAGCGCTGCGAGATCGACCTGGTGGCGTTGCGGCACCGCGATGGTCTCGCTGCCGGCGGCAGCGTCGTCGACGGCCGTCCCGGCGGCGCTGGTCGCATCGGCGTCCGCACGATTGAAGTGTGGCGGGCGCTTGTGCAGGAAGGCGTCGATGCCTTCGCCGGCGTCATCGTGAAACAGCGCGGCGACGAAGGTCTCGCGCTCGCGCGCCAGTTCGAGCGCGAGCGTCTCGCGTTCGCGCGCCGACAGCAGCGACTTGACCCGGCCGAGCGCAAAGGCCGGCCCCTCGCACAGTTCGGCCGCGCGCATCATCGCGCCGGCGAGTGCGCCCCCGGGAGGCGTCAACACATTCACCAGGCCGAGTGCGTGCATTCGCTCGGCCCCGATCGTCTGGCCGCCGGCAATCAGTTCGTAGGCCACCGGGTAGGGCAGGCGCGTGGCCAGGAAGTGACTGGCGCCACCGTCGGGCGTGAGGCCGACCTTGACATAGGACATCGCGAAGCGCGCGTTCGCGGCAGCGATCACCAGGTCACAGGCCAGCACCAGCGAGAAGCCGGCACCCGCAGCGGCACCTTCCACGGCGGCGAGGATGGGCTTGGGGCAATCGCGCATCGCCAGTACCCATTCGCCCAACTGCGCGATCGAGGCGGCCTGCTCCGATGGATCCCGGCTGCGGTTCTGCAGCAGGCGATTGAGGTTGCCGCCGGCGCAGAAGTGCTCGCCTTCACCGGCCAGGACGATCGCGCGCACCCCACGATCCGTGGCTGCCGCGCCGATTGCGGCCATGCCCTCGCGATAGACGTCGGGATGCAGGGCGTTGCGTGCGCCCGGGTTCGAGATGCGCAACAGCAGTACTGCCCCATGGCGTTCGGACAGCAGCCGCGCGGCCACGTTCACGGTTGCTCAATCCTCGTGCAACAGCGACAGCCCGAGTTGCGCGCGGCGGCGCAGCCAGTCGCCGGGACGATAGCGCGGGTCTCCGGTGAGCGCGTGCATGTTGACCAGGATGGCGAGCACGGTCGACGTCCCCAGTGCGTCGCCCATGGCGAGCGGGCCCAGCGGATAGCCCAACCCGATGCGCACGGCGGTGTCGATGTCCGACGGCGAGGCAATGCGCCGTTGCGCAATCTCGCTGCCGATCGACACGATCATTGCCAGCACCCGCTGCGCGATGAAACCCGGGCTGTCGCGCAGCATCGACACTGCAACGCCGTCGGAGGCGAACAGTGCATGGGCGGCATCGCGATAGTCGGGGCGCGTGGCCGGCGTGGGCATCAGCACGCGGCGCCGGCATTGTCCGGGAGCGATCGCAAACAGCGTGTCGATGGCCATCACGCGATCGGCGGGCAGATCGATGGACGCGGCACTGGCATCGAGCCCCAGCGGACTGACCAGCACCAGCGCCTGCTCGTCGGGACGCGCTCCGTCCTGCAGCGTGCCGCCCAGCGCGGCGACTGCAGTGGCGACTTGCGCTGCACGCGGGCCCGGCGCCACCCACACCGGTCGGTGCTGCGCCACGCTCGGCACCGGCGGTTGCGGCGGTACTTCCTGCTGCCCGTCGCGATGCAGGTAGAACCCCTCGCCCGCCTTGCGTCCGGTGAGGCCGGCGGCCAGACGCTGGGCGGCGATGACCGAGGGCCGGAAACGCGGTTCGTCGTAGAACTGGCGGTAGATGGATTCCATCACCGGTTGCGATACGTCCAGCCCGGTGAGATCCATCAATTCGAAGGGGCCGAGCTTGAAGCCCTTGCCATCGAACGAAACCTGCTCGCGCATGATCACGTCGATGCCGGGCACGTCGGCAACGCCCTCGCCAAGCGCTTTGAGGGCCTCGGTGCCATAGCCGCGGCCGGCATGGTTCACGATGAAGCCCGGTGTGTCCTGCGCCACCACCGGCAGGTGCCCGGTGCCGCGGGTGAGGGCCACCAGGCGCTCGATCACCGCTGCTGCCGTACGCATGCCGTGCACCACCTCGACCACCTTCATCAGCGGCACCGGGTTGAAGAAGTGGAGGCCGGCGACGCGCTGCGGACGCCGGCAGGCGGCGGCGATTGCGGTCACCGACAGTGACGAGGTGTTGCTGGCCAGCACGGCCTCGTCGGTGACGATCGCTTCGAGCGCGACGAACAGTTCGCGCTTGACGTCCAGGCGCTCGACGATGGCCTCGATGACCAGGTCGCATCCGGCCAGGCCGGCCAGCGCATCGACTGCATGGATGCGCGCGCTTGCCGCCTCGGCCTCCGACGGCGACAGGCGACCCTTGCCGGCCAGCATCGCGAAGGTTGCCGCGATGCTGTCGACGGCCGAAGCCAGTGCCGCCGGGTTGCTGTCGTGCAGGTGCACGTTGGAGCCGCTCTGGGCGAACAACTGGGCGATGCCGCGCCCCATCGCGCCGCTGCCGACGACACCGATGTTGCGAAAAGGGGCGGAGACAGGGGCGGGGTTGGGGGCCGATGCAGTCATGACGTCGATTCTACCCTGCGCACCGTGACCGCTTGCGCCACCGCTCCCCGCGCCTGGCGCCAGGCGCAGGCTTCAGCCCGGCTCGCGTTCGAACGCCTCGCGGCGGGCTTCACGCGCCACGCTGCATTCGAGCCAGCGCTCCTCGAGTGCCTCCTTCTCGCGCGCGAGCCTGGCGCGTTCGCGCCCCATTTCGGCCGCAGCGGCACCATCGCGATAGGCCCGCGGATCGGCGAGCCGGTGCTCCAGGTCGCCCAGTTGCGGGCCGAGTTCGGCCAGGCGCGACTCGATCGAGGCGATCTCGCGATCGAGCGGCGCCAGTTGTTGCGACCACTGGGCGCGGCGCTGCGCGGCGCGGCGGCGCTCCTGGCGCGACGAAGCACCGCCCGTACCGGGCGACGGCGAGGGGGGCGGCGTGTCGGCGGCTGCGCTCGTGCCGCTCGTGCCGGCCTGCTGCAGCAGCCAGGCCGCGTAGTCGTCCAGGTCGCCGTCGAAGCTGTGCAGCCGCCCATCGGCGACCAGCATGAGCGTGTCGACCGTCGCGCGCAGGAGATAGCGATCGTGCGAGACCAGCAACATTGCGCCATCGAACTGCGCCAGCGCATCGGCCAGCGCATCGCGTGTCTGCGCATCCAGGTGGTTGGTCGGCTCGTCGAGCACCAGCAGTTGCGGCTGGTCCTGCAGCATCAGCGCCAGCGCCAGGCGCGCCTTCTCGCCGCCCGACATCGGGCCGACCGGGCGCGTCGCATCCGTGCCGGAGAAGCCGAAGCGGCCCAGGTAGTCGCGCAATACCTGCTCGCGCAGCGCCGGGGCGCGCCGCTGCAACTGCGCCAGGGCCGATTCGTCGCCGCGCAGTCGGTCGATGCCCTGTTGCGCAAAGTATCCGATGCGCACCGAACGCGACACCTGCACCTGTCCGGCGATCGGCTCCAGTTCACCCACCAGGGTGCGAACCAGGGTGCTCTTGCCGGCGCCATTGCGCCCGAGGATGCCGATGCGCGCTCCGCGGCGCACGGACAACTCGACATCGCGCAGCACCGGGTGGCCGGCATGGCCGGCGCACAGCGCTTGCGCGTTCAGCAGCGGGTCAGGGCAATCGCCGACCTCGTGCAGCGCAAACTCGATGCCGCGCAAGGCACGTACCGGCGCCACCTCGGCCATGCGCTCGAGCGCCTTCAGGCGGCTTTGCGCCTGGCGTGCCTTGGTGGCCTTGGCGCGAAAGCGCGTGATGAAGGCGTTCAGGTGTGCGGCGCGCGCATCCCAGGCGGCACGCGCGCGCTCGGCCTGCAACTGGCGCTGCGCGCGCAGGCGTTCGAACTCGCTGTAGCCGCCCGCGTAGCGCACCAGCTTGCCCTCGTCGATGTGCAGGGTGGCCACCGCGACGCGATCGAGGAAGTCGCGATCGTGCGACACGATCAGGGCGGTGCCCGGATAGCGCAGCAGCCAGCGTTCGAGCCACAGGATCGCGTCCAGGTCGAGGTGGTTGGTTGGTTCGTCGAGCAGCAACAGTTGGCTGCGAGCGAACAGGGCCCGCCCCAGGTTCAGGCGCATGCGCCAGCCGCCCGACAGGGTATCGACCGGCTGTGCAGCTTGTTGCGACGAGAAGCCCAGTCCGGCCAGCAGGCTGCGGCTGCGCGCCTCGGCACTCAGTGCGCCGGCCTCATGCCAGTGATCGAGGGCGTGGCCAAGCGCGATGCCGTCCTCGGTGCGCTCGGCCAGTTCGAGGGCGCTGCGCGCCGCCTCCAGGTGGGCGTCGCCGGCGACGATGAAGCGCCACGCCGGCAGCGGACTCGAGGGCAGGGTCTGGGCGAGCCGGACCACGTTGCGCCAGGGTTGTTCGATGTCCCCGCCGTCCGGCAACAGTTCCCCGGCCAGTGCCGCCAGCAGGGTGGTCTTGCCACTGCCGTTGCGTCCGATCAGCGCGATGCGTTCCCCGGGCGCGATGCTGGCGTCGGCGCCATCGAGCAGTCGGGTGCCGCCGCGCGACAGCGTGAGTGCGCGCAGGCGGATCACGTGGTGCGCGTCCGCGTGGCGCGGCGCCGGCCAGCGGCAAAGCCGGCGGCCAGTTGATCGGCCTCGATCAGCACCAGCATGCGCTCACCGGCGGCGACCGGCAGGTAGTGGAATTCGAGACGGGGAAAAGCCGCCTCGAAATGGGCTGCCTCGTGGCCGATTTCGAGCAGCAGCAGCGCGCCTTTGCTCAGGTGTGCCGGGGCCTCGGCGAGTACGCGGCGAACCAGGTCCATGCCATCGCTGCCGCCTGCCAGGGCATGGCGCGGTTCGGCGCGGAACTCCGGCGGCAGGCGACGCATCGATGCCTCGTTGACGTACGGCGGGTTGCACAGCACCAGGTCGAAGCGCTGCCCGTGCAGCGCGGCGAACAGGTCGCCCTGGTGCAGGCTCAGGCGATGCTCCAGGCCGTGACGCGAGCGATTCTCGGCGGCCAGCGCCAGCGCGTCGGCCGACAGGTCGCTCGCGCTCACGCGCGCGGCGGGAAAACAGTCGGCCGCGATGATTGCCAGGCTGCCGCCGCCGGTGCACAGGTCGAGCACCGTCGACGGCCACGATGGGTCACGATCATCGTGCACGACAAGCCAGGCCGGCAGCGCCTCGTCCAGCGCCTCCGCGATCAGCGAGCGCGGCACCGGTGCGCGCGCATCGCACTTGAAGTTCAGGCCGCGCAGCCAGGCTTCGCCCGTCAGGTAGGCGGCTGGCGTGCGAGTCGCGATGCGCTGCTCGAGCAGGGCCAGTGCAGCCTGTCGTTCGGCCTTGCACAGGCGCGCGTCGAGGAAGCGATCGAGCGGCTCCGGGGGCAGGTGGAGCAGCCACAGGAGCAGTGCGGCGGCCTCGTCCCAGGCGTTGTCGCTACCCTGGCCGTAGGCCAGTCCGGCCGCCTCGAAGCGCGTCACTGCGTGGCGCATCAGGTCGCGCAGCGTGCGCGACTCGCGGGCAGCGGCTTGCGCCTCGACCAGCGGACGCCGCGCGCCCTCGCTCATGGCGCCAGCAGCGCGCCGATTGCGCGCCGGTAGATGTTCTTCAGCGGCTCGAGGTCGGCCAGCGCGATGTGCTCGTCGACCTTGTGGATGCTCGCGTTGATCGGGCCGAACTCGATCACCTGTGGGCAGATGCGCGCGATGAAGCGACCGTCCGAGGTGCCGCCGCTGGTGGAGAAGGTGGTGGCCACGCCGGTCTCGGCGTGGATCGCCGCCGCCAGGGCGTCCGACAAGTTGCCGCGTGGAGTCAGGAAAGGCATGCCGGACAGCGACCAGTCGATCCGGTAGTCCAGGCCGTGCGCATCGAGCATGGCTCTCAGCCCTTGCTGCAGCGATTCGACGGTGCTGGCGGTGGAGAAGCGGAAATTGAAGTCGAGCGTCAGGCTGGCGGGAATCACGTTGTTCGCACCGGTTCCGGCCTGGATGTTCGAAACCTGCCAGGTGGTGGGCGGAAAGGATTCGTTGCCACGATCCCACTCCAGCGCGACCAGTTCGGCCAGCGCCGGCGCCAGCAGGTGTACCGGGTTGCGCGCCAGATGCGGGTAGGCGACGTGTCCCTGCACGCCGGCCACCACCAGGCGGCCCGAGAGCGAGCCGCGCCGGCCGTTCTTGACCGTGTCGCCGAGCCGCGCCTCGGAAGTCGGCTCGCCGACGATGCACAGGTCCAGCTTCTCGCCGCGTGCCGCCAGGTGCTCGACCAGGCGCACGGTGCCATCGACCGCCGCACCCTCCTCGTCGGAGGTGATCAGCAGCGCCAGTCGCCCGCGGTGGTCGGGGTGCTCGGCCAGGAACTGCTCGATCGCTACCACGAAGGCCGCGATCGAACTCTTCATGTCGGCCGCCCCACGCCCGTACAGGCAACCGTCGCGCACCGTGGGGACGAAGGGATCGCTGCGCCATTGCCCGGGTGCGCCGGGCGGCACCACGTCGGTGTGGCCGGCGAAGGCCAGTGTCGGACCCTCGCTGGCGCCCGTGCGCAAGGCCCACAGGTTGCTCACGCCGTTCAGCGGCAGCGCTTCGCAAGTGAAGCCGAGCGGGCGCAGCCGTTCGATCAGCAGTTGCTGGCAGCCCGCATCATGCGGCGTGACCGAGCGGCGCCGGATCAGCGCCTCGGCCAGCGACACGACTTCGCTCATCGTGCCGGCTCGTGCGCGCCGTCGGCCGCACCGAATACACCCGCATAGAGGACTTCGGAGAAGCCGACGATGATCCGGTCGCCCGCCTGCAGCACCGGTCGCTTGACCAGGGTCGGCTCGCTCAGCAGCAGTTCGACCGCGCTGGTCTGGTCGGTGATTCCGGCGCGCCGCTGCGGATCGAGCTTGCGCCAGGCCAGCCCGCGCCGGTTGAGCAGGGAATCCCAGGGCACCCGGCTCAGCCAGCCGGCCAGGCGCTGCGCATCCAGCCCATCCTTGCGCAGGTCGTGGAAGCGATAGGCCACGTCGTGCGCGCGCAGCCACGCGCGCGCCTTGCGCACCTGGTCGCAGGTCTCGATGCCGAAGACGATGACCTCGTTCATGGATCAGACGTTGAGCAGGAACTCGGAGAAGGAATTGCCGTCGGCGGGTTCCTGGTCGGCTGCCGGTGCATCGGGAGTCGCTGGGCGCCCGAGTGCCGCCGAGGCCATGGCGGGCGAAACCGCCCCGCCCCCCGCTGGCGCGCTCGTGGAAGTGGCCGCAGGTGCGTCACCCGCCTCGTTTTCGAGCACCCACAGCAGGTTGGTCGGTGAATCGGCGTGCGCCATGGCGTCTTCGCGGGTGATGCGCCGCGTGCGCACCAGGTCGGCCAGCGCGTGGTCGAAGGTGCGCGAGCCACTGGCCAGGCTCTGGCTCATCGCATCCTTGATCTCGGTCAGGCGACCCTGCTCGATGAGTTCGGCGATGTGGCGGGTGTTCAGCAGGACCTCCACTGCGGGCAGGCGCCCGCCGTCCAGCGAGCGCACCAGGCGCTGCGAGACCACCGCCTTGAGCGTGGCCGAGAGGTCGGAAAGCAGCACGCGCCGGCTCTCGGGCGTATAGAAGCTCACGATGCGATTCAGGGCGTGGTTGGCGTTGTTCGCGTGCAAGGTCGCCAGCACCAGGTGACCGGACTGGGCATAGGCCAGCGCCGCCGACATGGTGCCGATGTCGCGAATCTCCCCGATCAGGATGCAATCGGGCGCCTGGCGCATCGCGTTCCTCAGCGCCACTTCGAGCGAGTGCGTGTCGGTGCCGATCTGGCGCTGGTTGACGATCGAGCGCTTGTTGCGGAAGGTGAACTCGATCGGGTCCTCGAGCGTCAGGATGTGCCCGGTCTTTTCCCGGTTGCGGTGGTCGAGCATCGCCGCCAGCGTCGTCGACTTGCCCGAACCGGTGGCGCCGACCACCAGCAACAGGCCGCGCTTGTCCATGATCAGGTCGCCCAGCACCGTCGGCAGGTTCAGTGCCTCCAGGGTGGGGATTTCGTGCGGGATGAAACGGATCACGCAGGCCGCCGAGCCGCGCTGGCGAAACACGTTGACGCGAAAACTGCCCACGTCGCGCACGCCGTAGCCGAGGTTGAGCTCATGCTCGGCCTCGAAGATCTCCCAGTGGCGATCGGCGACCACTTCGCGAATCAGTGCCTCGACATTGGGCGGCTCGAGGCGTTGCTGGTTCACGGGCACCGTGGCGCCATTGATCTTGAGCTGGACCGGGGATCCCGGGGCCAGGAAGAGGTCGGAGGCCTTCTTTTCGGCCATCAACTGAAGCAACCGATCCATTACCATCGGAGTCTCTCCCATCTCGTTGCAGCCAGGCACTGCGGCAATTGCGCGCAGGGCCGCGCCGCGGCCTCAGTCGCCACGCAGCAATTCGTTGACGCCGGTCTTGGCGCGCGTACGCGCATCGACCCGCTTGACGATGACCGCGCAATACAGGTTCACCTTGCCGTCGGCCGAGGGCAGCGAGCCCGACACCACGACCGAGCCGGCTGGCACGCGCCCGTAAAGGATCTGCCCCGACTGGCGATCGTAGATCTTGGTGCTCTGGCCGATGAACACGCCCATCGAAATGACCGAGTTCTCCTCGACGATCACGCCCTCGACGATCTCCGAGCGTGCACCGATGAAGCAGTTGTCCTCGATGATGGTCGGGGCCGACTGCAAGGGCTCGAGCACGCCGCCGATGCCGACCCCGCCCGACAGGTGGACATTGCGCCCGATCTGCGCGCAGGAGCCCACCGTCGCCCAGGTGTCGATCATGGTCCCTTCATCGACGTATGCACCGATGTTCAGGTAGGACGGCATCAGGACGACGTTTTTTCCGACGAAGGCGCCGCGCCGTGCGACGGCTGGCGGAACCACGCGAAAGCCGCCGGCCGCGAAATCGGCATCGCTCCAGCCCTCGAACTTGACCGCCACCTTGTCGAAGAAGCGCAGCGGGCCGGCCTGCATGGGCCGATTGTCTTCGACCCGGAACGACAGCAGCACGGCCTTCTTGACCCACTGGTGGACCCGCCACTGGCCGTCGTGCCGGTCGGCAACCCGCAGGCGTCCCTGGTCCAGCTGCTCGATGACCGCCGACACGGCATCGCGCACGGCGGGAGGACTCGTCGCCGGCGACAGGCCGGCCCGTTCTTCCCATGCCCGCTCGATGATCTGCTGCAAGGAAGTCATGGAGTGTCCGGTGACAGGAATCGCTCGATGCGCTCGGCCGCCTCGACGCAGCGGGCGAGGGAGTCGACCAGCGCGATGCGAACGAAGCCACTGCCCGGATTGCGCCCTTCGTGCTCGCGCGCCAGGAAGCTGCCCGGCAACAGCAGGACATTATATTGGGCATACAGGTCGCGGCAGAACGCCCGATCGTCGCCGCCCGGGACTCGTGCCCACAGGTAGAAACCAGCCTGCGGCCGGGCGGTGCCGAGCACGCGTGCCAGCCGCGGCGTGACCGCGTCGAATTTCTCCCGGTACAGCGCGCGATTGGCGATGACATGCGCTTCGTCGCCCCAGGCGGCGATCGATGCTGCCTGGGTCGGCGGGCTCATCGCGCTGCCATGGTAGGTGCGGTAAAGGAGGAAGCGCGCCAGCAGCGACGCATCCCCGGCGACGAAGCCGGAGCGCAGGCCTGGCGCATTGGAGCGCTTGGACAGGCTGGAGAACACGACCAGCCGCCGCCAGTCGCTGCGCCCCAGCGCCTGCGCTGCCTGCAGTGCGCCCAACGGGGGCGCCGACTCGTCGAAATGGATCTCGGAATAGCACTCATCGGAGGCGATGATGAAGCCGTGGCGATCGGACAGTTCGAACAGGGTGCGCCAGTCATCCAGCGACAGTACCGCGCCGGTGGGATTTCCCGGCGAGCATGCGTAGAGCAGGCGCGTTTGCGCCCAGACGTCCGCGGGCACGGCCGACCAGTCACAACGCAAGCCGCTTGCCGGTGATTGTTCGATGAACCAGGGCCGCGCGCCCGCCAGCAGCGCTGCCCCCTCGTAGATCTGATAGAAGGGATTCGGACAGATCACCCAGCCGCCGGCCCGGGGGTCGATGACAGCCTGGGCGAATGCGAACAGCGCCTCGCGCGAGCCGTTGACCGGCAGCACTTCGGTCTGCGCATCCAGGGCGCGCAGACCGTAGCGGCGACTCAGCCACTGTGCGATCGCGGCACGCAGGGCGACGCTGCCGGCGGTTGCCGGATAGCTTGCCAGTCCGCCCAGGTTGGCCGCCAGGGCCTCGCACAGCAGGGCTGGAGTGGGGTGCCTGGGTTCGCCGATCGAGAGCGAAAGCGCGGAGAACTCGCCGGGTGGCGTGACGCCAGCCAGCAGAGCGCGCAAACGTTCGAACGGATAGGGCTGCAGACTGTTAAGGAGCGGGTTCAAGTAACCCTTCTAAGTTGTTGTTTTCATGATACTATAGCTGCGCAGCGTCGTGTACCTCAGGTGCGCATGCTGGCGCTGTCGGGGAACTCGCCCAAGTCGACTCGGGATGCAGGCTTCCAGGATTTCTTGCGATGCTCGGCTACCACCGTAGTGAAGATCCCGCCGCGCACGTACCAGCGCGCGGTCAGCCGCATGAAGCGCGGCGCGGTGGCGGCGACCAGTTCGTCGAGGATCTGGTTGGTCACGGCCTCGTGGAACACGCCCTGGTCGCGAAAGCTCCACATGTACAGCTTGAGCGCCTTCAGTTCGAGGTTGCGCCGATCCGGGATGTAGTCGATCAGCAGGGTGGCGAAATCGGGCTGGCCGGTGAGCGGGCACAGGCAGGTGAACTCGGGTACCTCGATGTGCACCAGATAGTCGCGTTGCGGCGCTGGATTGGCGAAGGTTTCGAGTTGCCGGGAAGGCTTGGACGGCATGGTCGCGATCGGCGAATTGGTCTTCCCCCACGGACAGGGCCGCAGGAGACGGGTGTTATTATACGGAGCGTCAAAAGCCGCCCCGCGCGGCTTTTGCGTTGAGGGCGCAAGGGCGCGCCCCGATGCCGAGCGGCGAGCGGGCGCACCGCGGCTCGCGTGGACGTCCGGCCTGTGCAGCAAGGACCATCGGTGCGACTGAAACAGATCAAACTCGCCGGTTTCAAATCATTCGTCGATCCCACGGCGTTCGACGTCCCCGGCCAGCTGGTCGGCGTGGTCGGACCCAACGGCTGCGGCAAGTCCAACATCATCGATGCGGTGCGCTGGGTGCTCGGGGAGTCCAAGGCTTCCGAGCTGCGCGGCGAATCGATGCAGGATGTGATCTTCAGCGGCTCCTCGGAGCGCAAGCCGGCCGTGCGCGCCTCGGTCGAACTGGTGTTCGACAACACGCTCGGGCGCATCGCCGGCAACTGGAGCCAGTACGTGGAGATCTCGGTCAAGCGCGTGCTCACGCGTGACGGCCAGTCGACCTACTTCATCAATAACCAGCCGGTGCGCCGGCGCGATGTCCACGACATGTTCCTGGGCACCGGCCTGGGGCCGCGCGCCTACGCGATCATTGGCCAGGGCATGATCTCGCGCATCATCGAGGCGCGCCCCGAGGAGTTGCGCGTGTTCCTCGAGGAGGCTGCCGGGGTCTCGAAGTACAAGGAGCGCCGGCGCGAGACCGAGAACCGCCTGGCCGACACGCGCGAGAACCTCACCCGGGTCGAGGACATCCTGCGCGAGTTGAACCTGCAGATCGAGAAGCTGGAGCGCCAGGCCGAGGTCGCCCAGCAGTATCGAAAGTTCGAAGCCGAGCGCGATGCCAAGCAGCGCATGCTGTGGCTGGTGCGCCGTGACGAGGCCGACAGCGAGCAGCAGCGACTGCTGCGGCTGGTGAGCGAAGCGGCACTGGAACTCGATGCCCGGCTGGCCGAGCAACGCACCATCGAGGCCGAAATCGAGGCCATCCGCGCCGCGCACTACCAGGCCAGCGACGCGGTCCACGCCGCACAGGGGCATTTCTACGATCGTACCGGCGAGGTCAGTCGCATCGAGTCCGAGATTCGCCTGGTGTCGCAAACCCAGGGACAACTGCGCGAGCGCCTCGACAGCGTCGAGCAGCAGGCAAGGCGCGCGCAGTCCCAGCAGGACGACGCACGCCGCGACCGCCTCGACGCCGACCAGCGACTGGTCCAGGCACGACTGCTCGCCGATCGACTGGCAAGCATTGCCGCGCAGCGTGGCGAAGCCTTGCCGGCGCTCGAGGTGCGTGCGCGCGAGGCCCGCGGCCGGGTCGAGGAAGCGCGCGCACAGGTCGATCGCACCCGCCAGGCGATCGAGGTGTGCGCGTTGCACGAGCGCCAGGCCGCGGCCGCTCGCGAGGCGGCGGTGCGTCGGCGCGATCGCCTGCAGGCCGAGGGGGCCGGCTTGCACGCTTTCGATCCGCAGGAGCTGGCGCGCGCCGCGCGGGCGCTGGCCGATGCCGAGGAGCGCGATCGCCGGGACAGCGAAACCCTGAAGCAGATCGAGAGCGACTGGAATGCACTCGAAGCGCAACGCCAGCCCTCGCAACAATCCTTGCGCGAGGCCGAGGCGCGCCTGGCACAGATCGATGCGCGCATGAGCGCCTTGCGCCAGTTGCAGGAGCGCCTCGAGAGCCAGGCAAAGGTTCAGCCCTGGCTCGCTCGCCACGGACTCGACCGGCTGGCGCGCCTGTACCAGAAGCTGCGGATCGAAGACGGCTGGGGGAACGCCATCGAATCGGTGCTGCGCGAGCGGGTCAATGCGCTCGAAGTCGGCCGCATCGATCACGTTGCGGGGCTGGCAAGCGATGCGCCTCCCTCCAAGGTGGGCTTCTTTGCAGCGGCGCCAGCGGCCTGCGCCACCAGCGCTGCGCCCGGCCTGCGGCCGCTGCTGGCGGTGGTCCAGAGCGGCGACGCCGGCGTGCAATCGCTGCTGGCCGAGTGGTTGCTGGACTATTACGCGGCCGATTCGCTGGAGGCAGCCATGGCCCGGCGCGCCGACCTGCCGCCGGGCGCGCAATTCGTGGTGGCCGCTGGCCACCTGGTCGGTCGTCAGTCGATCCTGATGTACGCTGCCGATTCCGAGCAGGAGGGCGTGCTGGCGCGCCGGCACGAACTGGAGAACCTGACCCGCGAACACCGTGCGCGGGCCTTGATGGCCGACCAGGCGCGCAGCCAGGCAGCGCAGGTGGAAAGCGGCGCCTCGCAGCGGCTGGCGCGCCTGATGGCGCTGCGCGACGAGCACAATCGCGCGCTCGAGCAGATGGCCCAGTTGCGCCTGGAGATGCAGCGGCTCGAGCAGGAACGGGCGCGGGTCACCGAAAGCCGCGAGCGCATCGACAGCGAATTGCAGGAGCTCGCAACCCAGCTCGAGGGCTTCGAGAAGACCATCGCCACGGAAACCGGCCGCTTCGAGCAACTCGATGGCGAACTGGGCGAGCACCAGCAGCGTTGCGAAGACCTTCGACTCGCGCTCGAGCAGGCCGAACGCGAACTGGGACAGGAGCGCGAGGCGCTGCGCCAGCATGAGCGCGACGCGCAGGAGGCCTCGTTCAGTGTGCGCGCGATCGAGGCCGAGGTCGAGCGCCTGGAGGCGCTGCTGGCGCAGGGCCAGGCGATGGCCGCCCAGGCCGCCAGCGAACGCGCCACGGTGATCGAGAAGCTGGAGCAACTCTCGGACGCGGCCGCGCGCCAGGCGCTGCAGGAAGCACTGGGCGCGCGTGGCACGGCCGAGCAGGCGCTGGCGGCCGCACGCCAGCGCCTGGATGACCTGACCCGCACGCTGCGTGAGCGCGACGCGCAGCGCCTGTCGATCGAGCAGGCGCAAGAGCCGCTGCGTCAGCGCGTGGGCAAGCTGCAACTCGACGAACAGGCGGCCCGTATCAGCCGCGAGCAGTACGATCTCCAGATCGCCGAGGCGCAACTGGATGACGAGGCGATTGCGGCGATCCGCAGCGCCTTCGCCGACGCCCCCAGGCCTTCATGGCTGCAGGGCGAGGTGACGCGCCTGGGCAACGCGATTGCCGCCCTGGGGGCGGTCAACCTGGCGGCGCTGGACGAACTCGCGGTGTCGGGCGAGCGCAAGAGCTTCCTGGACACGCAGTCGGCTGACCTGAACGAGGCCATCGCGACCCTCGAGGACGCGATCCGGCGCATCGATCGCGAAACCCGCGCGTTGCTGCAGGAAACCTATGACGCGGTCAACCGTCACTTCGGCGAACTGTTTCCGCAGTTGTTCGGCGGTGGCGAGGCGCGACTGATCCTCACCGGCGACGAGATCCTCGATGCCGGCATCCAGGTCATGGCACAGCCGCCGGGCAAGCGCAACACCTCGATTCACCTGCTCTCGGGCGGCGAGAAGGCGCTGACGGCGATCGCGCTGGTGTTCGCGCTGTTCCAGCTGAACCCGGCGCCCTTCTGCCTGCTCGACGAGGTCGATGCACCGCTCGATGACGCCAACACGGAGCGCTACTGCGATATCGTACGACGCATGTCCGACGAAACGCAGTTCCTGTTCATCACGCACAACAAGATCGCCATGGAACTCGCCCAGCAGCTGATCGGCGTCACGATGCAGGAGCGCGGCGTTTCGCGCATCGTGGCGGTCGACCTCGAAGAGGCGACCCGCTTCGTGGAGGCAGCATGAGTAGCCTGGCCACGAGCCTGCTGCTGCTGGTGATCCTGGTGGTGGTGCTGGTGATGATCTTCAACCTGCGTTCCTCGGGGCCGCGCCTGCGCGAGGACTGGTGGCGCATCGGTCGCTTGCCGCGCCGCAGCCCGCCGGGTCCTGCCGGGCAGGCGGCGGGCGCTGCCGGCGTGTCCCGCCGCTCAGCAACTGGCGCGCCGGCCACGAACCCCGACGCCGCGACGGCGCGGGGCGAGCCGCACCTGGCCGCGGATGTTCCGGCCGGCCCCTCCCTCGCGGGCGAGGGGCAGCCGAAAGCCCCGCCGGGCCGGCTGGCGCCCTCGACCTCTCGCGTGGCCGCCCCGGCCGCACGTGTGCCCGAGGCCGAGCCCGCTGCCGGCGCGACCGGCGACGGCGTGCCGGAGGCGCACGGCGATCGTGCTTCGCCCGAGGCTTTCTCCTCGCTGCTGTCCGGGGCATGCGACTGCATCGTGACGCTTTCGCTGCCAACGGCGTGGCCAGGCGAGCGCCTGCTGCCGATTGCCCAGCGCTTTCGTCGAGCCGGTGGCAAGCCGGTCGCCATCGAAGGGCGGGCGAGCGGCGCCGCGGCGCAGGATTGGCGTGCACTGGCCGCCGGCGTGCAGTACGAGGCACTGCGCGTCGGCATCCTGATGGCCAATCGGCATGGTCCGCTCAACGCGATGGAGTACTCGGAGTTCGTCGCCGGCGTGCAGTCCCTCGCCGAGACCTTGTCGGCGCTGGCCGACACACCGGACATGGCCGAGGTCCTGGCACGGGCGCGTGATCTCGATGCAAGCTGCGCGCAACTCGATGCGCAGGTCAGCGTCAACGTGGAGGGTCCCGATGCGCTCGGACCGGCGCAACTGGCGGGTCTGGCCGGCGCGCTGTCGATCGTCGAGCGCGGCAGCAACCGCTATGCACGCATCGGCACGCAAGGCGAGCAGCTGTTCTCGGTGGCGTTGGCCGACGTTCCCGATCGCCTCACGTTCCTGCTCGATGTGCCGCGCTCGCCGCCGGCTTCGGATGGCTGGGTGCAGATGATTGCAGCGGCGCGCGAGTGTGCTGCGCAACTGGGTGGGCGTCTGGTGGACGATGCCGGCCGCCCGCTCGCCGAGGCTTCGCTGGCACAGATCGGCCGCCAGTTGCTGCAGCGCTACGAGTCGCTCGAGGCGCTCGGCTTGCCAGCCGGTTCGGTGCTGGCACTGAAGGTCTTCAACTGAGACGGTGCAGGCTCCGGTGAGCGCAGCCCGGCAACGCGTCGAAGCGTTGCGCGCACAACTGGCGCGCTTCGACCACGAGTATTACGTGCTCGATGCGCCCAGCGTTCCCGATGCGGAGTACGACCGCCTGTTCCGGGAATTGCAGGGGCTCGAGCAGGCCGATCCGACGCTGGTCACGCCGGGCTCGCCGACGCAGCGCGTGGGCGGCGTGGCCGCCGGTGCCTTCGACACGGTTCACCACGCCGTGCCGATGCTGTCCCTGAACAATGCCTTCGACGACGAGGCCGTGCTCGCCTTCGATCGGCGCGTGCGCGAGCGCCTGGCCGAAGCGCGCCTGGATGCTGCCGAGCTGTGCTACAGCGCCGAGCTGAAGTTCGACGGACTGGCCATCGGACTGCGCTACGAGATGGGACTGCTTGTGCAGGGTGCCACGCGCGGTGACGGCAGCACCGGCGAGGACGTGACCGCCAACGTGCGCACGGTGCGCGCGATCCCGCTGCGCCTGCTCGGCAGCGCGCCGCGGGTGCTCGAGGTGCGCGGCGAAGTGCTGATGTTCCGGCGTGATTTCGAGCGCCTGAACGAGCATCAGCGCAGCCTCGGGGAGCGCGAATTCGCCAACCCGCGCAATGCGGCGGCCGGCAGCCTGCGCCAGCTCGATCCCTCGATCACGGCGGGTCGTGCGCTGCGCTTCTTCGCCTACGGCGTGGGCGAGGTGGCCGGGGTGCAGTTGCCGGCGACCCATTCGGCGCTGCTCGACTGGCTGGCCGCGGCGGGCCTGCCGGTCAGCACCGAGCGCGCCCTTGCGCGCGATCCCCATGAGCTGCTTGCGTTCCATCGCCACATGATGGCGCAGCGCGCGCGGCTGCCGTACGGCATCGACGGGGTGGTCTACAAGGTCCAGCGGCTCGACTGGCAGGATGCAATCGGTTTCGCAGCGCGCGCACCGCGCTTTGCGCTGGCGCACAAGTTTCCCGCCGAGGAGGCACTCACCGAACTGCTGGACATCGAAGTGCAGGTCGGCCGCACCGGCAAGCTCACTCCGGTGGCGCGCCTGCGACCGGTGTTCGTGGGCGGGGTCACGGTCACCAACGCCACGCTGCACAACGAAGACGAGATCCGCCGCAAGGACCTCCTGATCGGTGACACGGTAGTGGTGCGCCGCGCCGGCGACGTGATTCCGGAGGTGGTGCGCGCCTTGCCCGAGCGCCGCGGCGATCCGCCGCCGCGGCGCCGCTTCCGGATGCCGCGCGCCTGCCCGGTGTGCGGTTCGGCCACCGTGCGCCCGGAAGGCGAGGCCGACTGGCGCTGCGTCGGCGGCCTGTACTGCGCGGCGCAACGCAAACAGGCGCTGCTGCACTTCGCGCAACGACGCGCCATGGAGATCGACGGCCTGGGCGAAAAGCTGGTCGAGCAACTGGTCGATCGCGGCTTGGTGCGCACCCCCGCCGACCTGTACCGGCTCGACGTCGCCACCCTGGCGGGCCTGGAGCGGATGGGCGACAAATCGGCGGCCAGGCTGCTGGCAGCGATCGATCGTTCGCGTTCCACCACCTTTGCGCGCTTCCTGTTCGCGCTGGGCATCCGGCACGTCGGCGAGGAGGTGGCGCGCGTGCTCGCGCAGCGCTACAGCGATCTCGACGCGCTGTTGTCCGAGGACTGGGCGGCGCTTGCCGAGGCCAAGAGCGCGCTGCAGAAGGAAAATGCGCGTCGGCGCGCGCGCGGCGAGGATGCGGAACCGGTGCCGCTGGACGGAATCGGTCCGGAAATCGTGGCGAGCCTGCAGGATTTCCTGGGTGAAGCGCACAATCGGGCGGCGATCGATGCCTTGCTGGAGGCCGGCGTCAACTGGCGGGCCGAGGCGGCCAGCGAAGACGCCGTGCTGGCCGGGCGCAGCTTCGTGGTCACCGGTACCCTGCCGACACTGTCGCGCGAACAGGCGAAGGAACTCGTGCGACGTCACGGTGGCAGTGTCGCCGCCACGGTGTCGCGCAAGACCGATTTCCTGCTGGCCGGCGAGGCCGCCGGCAGCAAGCTCGAGCGCGCACAGGCGCTTGGCATCAAGGTGATCGACGAAGCGGCGCTGCTGCGCATGTGCGGGCAGGGCGGCCCGCAGCGCGCCGGCGCGGCCGGCCAGTCAGGCGACCAGGACATGGAGCAGAGATGAACCCGAATGCCAGCACTCGGCGCGGCGTCACCAAGGCGGTTTTTCCGGTCGCAGGCTTCGGCACGCGCTTCCTGCCGGCCACCAAGGCGCAGCCCAAGGAGATGCTGCCGGTGGTCGACAAGCCGCTCATCCAGTACGCGGTGGAAGAGGCGGCTGCAGCCGGCATCACCGACATGATCTTCATCACCGGCCGCGGCAAGCGATCGATCGAGGATCATTTCGACAGTGTCTACGAACTGGAGTCCGAACTGGCCTCCAAGGGCAAGCTCGAGCTGCTCGAGCAGGTCTGGTCGACCACGCCTGCCGACACGCGCTGCGTCTACGTGCGCCAGTCGGCCCCGCTGGGCCTGGGCCACGCCGTTCGCTGCGCGGCCAACCTGATCGGCGATGATCCGTTCGCGATCCTGCTCGCCGATGACCTGATGCAGGGCGAAGGCGATGGCCCCGGCGTGCTGGCGCAGATGATCGACGTGTACGAGCGCACCGGCTCGAGCGTGATCGCGGTGCAGGATGTGCCGCGCGCCGACACCGGCTCATACGGCATCGTCTCGACCGGCGGTGCCGGTCCGGTCGATCGCAGCGAGCGTGTCACCGCGATCGTCGAAAAGCCGACGCCGCAGGCCGCACCGTCCACCCTGGCGGTGGTCGGGCGCTATGTGCTGAGCGCGCGTGTGTTCGAGTTTCTCGACGCTATCGAGCCGGGCGCCAACGGCGAGTTGCAGCTCACGGACGCGCTCAATGCGCTCTGCCTGGCCGAGCGCATGCTTGCGTACCGCTTTCGCGGCAAACGCTACGACTGTGGTTCCAAGAGTGGCTATCTCGAGGCCACCGTGGAACTCGGCCTGCAGCACCCCGAAGTCGGCGAGCGCTTCGCACGCTACCTCGCTGGCCGCGCGCCGGCGCGGCAAGGCTGAGAGGGTCCGCCGACATGCTTGCAATCATCGGCGGCAGCGGACTGGCACGACTGGCCGAACTGCGCGACACGCGACGCGAGATCGTGCGCACCCCCTACGGCGATCCTTCCTGCGCGCTCACCTTCGGCGAGTTCGACGGCCACCCGGTGGTCTTCCTGGCGCGCCACGGCTACGGCCATACCATCGCTCCGCACGAAATCAACTATCGCGCCAACCTCTGGGCGCTGCATCGGGTGGGGGTGGCCGGCGTGCTGGCGGTGGCCACCGTCGGTGGCATTCGCGCCGACCTCGACAGCGGGGTGGTGGTGGTGCCGCACCAGATCATCGACTACACCTGGGGTCGCCGGCACACCTACTTCGACGGCGTGAGCGAGCCGCTCACCCACATCGACTTCACGACACCCTACGACGCGGCCTTGCGCCGGCGCCTGCTCGAGGCCGGCACGCAGATCGACGAGGTGATCACCGATGGCGCCGTCTACGGTTGCACCCAGGGGCCGCGACTGGAGAGCGCCGCCGAGATCGTGCGCCTGGAACGCGACGGTTGCGACGTGGTCGGCATGACCGGCATGCCGGAAGCTGCCCTGGCGCGCGAACTCGGCCTGCCCTACGCGGCACTGTGCGTGGTGGCCAATCACGCCGCCGGCAAGCGCGACAGCCATGCCGGCATCGCACTGGACCAGATCCGCGCGGTGATCGATCTCACCATGGAGCGCGTGCGCCGCATCCTGGCCCGGGCGGCGTGCGCCTGAGGTGGCGGCCGTGCGCGGCCCGCCGTGCGGGCGGTGCCGTTCAGGCGCGCAGGGCCGCGAGCAGGTCGGTTTCGAACCTCGATTGCGCGCGCGCATCGAGCAGTGCCGCGCCGTCGATCAGGAACACGTCTTCGACCCGTTCGCCCAGCGTGGCGATGCGTGCGGCATCCAGGCTGATGCCATGGCCGACCAGCACGCGGGCGATCGCATAGAGCAGACCGGTGCGATCGTTGGCCACCACCGACAGCAGGTACTGGTGGCCGCGCTCGTCGGGTCGCAGGTCGATTGTGGGCTCGATCGGAAAGTAGCGCGAACGTCGCGAGCTGCGCCCATGCACCGGCGGCGGCAACTCGCCGCGAACCGCCAGGCGCTGGGCCAGTTCGGTTTCGACCAGCGTCAGGATGTCGCGGTAGTGCGAAACGCCGGACGGATCGACCAGCACGAAACTGTCGAGCGCGTAGCCATGACTGGTGGTGTGGATCTTGGCATCGAGCACCGACAGGTTCTTGCTGTCGAAGTAGCCGCAGATGCGTGCGAACAGGTCCGGCTGGTCGCGCTGGTACACGACCACCTGGAAGCCTTCGCCGATCGGCGCCAGGCGCGCCCGCACCACCGGAATGGCAGTGTCCGCATGCGCGGCCAGCACACGCGCATGCCAGGCCACGTCCTGCGCGTCGTTGCGCAGGAAATACGGTACCGCAAGCTGCTCCCACAGGCGGGCATAGCGTGTCGGTGGGAGCGCGTACAACTCGAGCAGGCGCACCGCCTCGGCGCGTCGCGCATCGAGGCGCACCTGCGCCGAGGGCGCTTCCCCCTCGAGCACCCGCCTGGCCAGCCAGAACAGGTCGTCGAGCAGCTTTGCCTTCCAGGCATTCCACGCCTTCGGGCTGGTGCCGCGAATGTCGGCCACCGTCAGCAGGTACAGGGCGGTCAGCCGCTCGACGCTGCCCACCAGCGCCGCAAAGCGCGCGATCACCGCCGGGTCGCTCAGGTCCTGTTTCTGGGCCACCGCGGACATGGTCAGGTGCTGGGCCACCAGGAACTCGACCAGCGCGCCGTCTTGCACCGACAGGCCGTGCTGGCGACAGAAGCGGCGGGCGTCGAGGCGCCCGAGCGCGGAGTGGTCGCCGCCGCGACCCTTGGCGATATCGTGGAACAGCGCCGCCACGTACAGCAGCCAGGGGCGTTCGACGCCGGCCATCAGTTCGCTGCAGAACGGATACTCGTGGGCATGCTCGGCCATGGTGAAGCGGCGCAGGTTGCGCACCACCATCAGGATGTGCTGGTCGACCGTATAGACGTGAAACAGGTCGTGCTGCATGCGCCCGATGATGCGGCGGAACACCGGCAGGTAGTGACCGAGGATCGACCACTGGTTCATGCGGCGCAACTCGTGCGTGATGCCGCGTGGTGCCTGCAGGATCTGCATGAACAGCGCCCGATTGGCGGGATCGCGGCGAAACCGCCCATCGATGCGCGTGCGCGCGTGCCATAGCGCGCGCAGGGTGCGCGAGGTCATGCCGGTCAGCTCGGGATGGCGCTGCATGGTCAGGAAGGCGCGCAGGATCGACGCGGGCTCGATTTCGAAGCAGGCCGGATCGATCACGTCGAGCAGGCCCTGCAGGTCGCGGAACTCCGTGTCGATCGGTTGCGGCCGGGCATCGGGACTGGGGAAGAGCGCGTCGCGCAGGTTCTGCAGCACGATGGTGTTCAGCTGGGTGACCGCCTTGGCCGCCCAGTAGTAGCGCTGCATCAGCTCCTCGGAGGAGCGCCGCACGTCGCCCCGCGACAGCCCGAGTGCTTCGGCCACCGGCGCCTGCAAGTCGAACACCAGCCGGTCCTCGCGGCGCCCGGACAGCACGTGCAGCCAGGCGCGCATGCGGGCCAGGCGCCGCTGGTTGCGTCGCAACTGCGTGACCTCGCTGGGCGCGAGCAGGCCGCCGCGCTGAAGCTCGCGCCAGCTGTGCCCGAATCCGGCTGCGCGGGCGATCCACAGCAGCACGTGCAGGTCGCGCAGGCCGCCAGGGCTTTCCTTCGTGTTCGGCTCCAGGCTGTACGGCGTGTCCTCGTATCTCGCATGGCGCTTGCGCATCTCGATCAGCTTGGCCGAGAAGAACGCGCGCTCATCGAGTTGCGTGGCCAGTCGCGTGCCCAGTTCGGCCGCCCCGGTGCGCGCGCCGGCCAGCCAGCGCCGCTCGAGCAGGCTGGTTTGCACGGTGATGTCGGCGCGTGCCTCCTCCAGGCATTGCTCGACGCTGCGCACGCTATGGCCGATCGACAGGCCGAGATCCCAGCAGGCGCCCACGAAGGATTCGATGCGCGCCGCCTGCTCGGCACCGGGATCGCCGGAGGTGAGGATCAGCAGGTCGACGTCGGAGTGCGGGAACTGGGCGCGTCGCCCATAACCGCCGACCGCCAGCAAGGCGATCTGTCGACCGGGGCGCGTGAGGCGCCACAGGCCGCGCAGCGCGCGATCGGTGGCGCGCGACAGGGCACGTGCCAGCCGCTCGGGGTCTTGCCGGCGACGGAACTGCTCGATCGCGACCGCACGCGCCTGCGCGTATTCCGCACACAAGCCGCCCCGCTCGGGCGCGGCGCTCACGCTGCTGCGTTCAGCAACTCCGGCCGGGCCGGCGTGCCGGCCGAAACCGTGAGCACTTCATGGCCGGAGGCGGTCACCAGGACCGTGTGTTCCCATTGCGCCGACAAGCTGTGATCCTTGGTGACGATGGTCCAGCCGTCGGCCATTTCGCGCACCTCGCGC
>CAZXLV010000013.1:0-22160 GCA_964641405.1 uncultured Limnobacter sp.
GCCCATGAACACCACGTTGGTCACCGGGCGCTCGCCGCGCGCGCGTTGCGCCGGATCACCCGCCCGCAGCGCGCGGTTGGCGTGCCAGAGTTGCGCAACGATCTCGTGCGCTTCCAGGTTGCGCGAGAATCCCTGCTTGCCGGTCGAGCAGAATCGGCAGTTCACGGCGCAGCCGGCCTGGGTCGACACGCACAAGGTGCCGCGATCGATTTCGGGGATGAACACCGTCTCGATGGCGTTGCCTGCGCCGACGTCGAGCAGCCACTTGCGGGTGCCGTCGGCGGAGGCCTGGTCCGACACCACGGCGGGCGCCGCGACGCGCGCGCGCGTCGCCAGCAAGGCGCGAAAATCCCTGGCGAGTTCGCTCATGGCGTCGAAGTCGTGCTCGCCGCGCTGATGAATCCAGTGCATCAACTGGCGCGCCCGAAACGGCTTCTGCCCCCAGTCGGCGCAACACTGCGCCAACCCGTCAGCATCGAGCCCGAGCAGGTTGACGAGGTCGTTCATCGATGGATCGTCGGTGCGGGACTCGCGCCAGCTTAACGCGAATGCAGGTCGAGCGCCGGAAAGAAGAAGGCGATTTCGGTGCGCGCCGTCTCGGGCGCATCCGAGCCATGAACCGCATTGGCGTCGATGCTGTCGGCAAAGTCGGCGCGGATGGTACCGGGGGCTGCCTTCTTCGGGTCGGTGGCACCCATCAGGTCGCGATTCCTCTGGATCGCATCGGCGCCTTCGAGCGCCTGGATCATCACCGGTCCCGAGGTCATGAACTCGACCAGGTCCTTGAAGAACGGCCGCTCGCGGTGCACGGCGTAGAAAGCGCCGGCCTGCTCGCGCGACAGATGCATCATGCGAGCGGCAATGATCACGAGGCCGGCATCTTCGAAGCGCGCATAGATCTTGCCGATGACGTTCTTGGCTACGGCGTCTGGTTTGATGATCGACAGGGTGCGTTCGACGGCCATGTTGGGTTCCGCGGTTGCTGGAGGAGGAGTCCGGAAGTCCGGAATCGGGATGGCGCGAGCGGATCGATCGAGTGCCGGAGGTCAGGCGCCATGCGCCGATCCGGATTCGGCCGCCCCGTCCGCTGGCTTTCATCAGGGAAGTCCAGCAAAAAGAATGACTTGCATCATTCAATTATGCCGGTTTCTCACGATTTCGGCTAACTGGCAAGTTTACCATACCCGGCAGTCGAAAGCGCTGTATCCTGAACGGCCTGGCTGGCATCATTGCAGGGCTTGAAGCGGGCCCGGCCGGCCCCGATGTTGGCACTGCATTTTCTCGTCCTATGGAGACATCACGCATGGCATACGAGCAAGACCGACTCGCTACGCGCGGCTACGGCCCGATCGGCAGCAGCCTGCCCACGGTCGCGCGCAACCGCGTCCTGCGCAACACCTACTGGCTGCTGGCGCTGTCGATGGTGCCCACCGTGCTGGGCGCCTGGATCGGCGTGCAGACCGGTTTCAACTTCTTTGCCGCCAATCCGTTCATCGGCCTGCTGGTGTTCCTGGGTGTCGCGTTCGGCTTCTTCTTCGCCATCGAGCGCTACAAGAACAGCGCGGTCGGCGTCGCGCTGTTGCTGGGCTTCACCTTCTTCATGGGCCTGATGCTGTCGCGCCTGGTCGGCGCGGTGCTCGGCTTCAGCAACGGAGCCAGCCTGGTCATGACCGCCTTCGGAGGCACGGCCGCAATCTTCACAGTGATGGCCACGGTCGCCACCGTATCCAAACGTGACTTCAGCGGCATGGGCAAGTGGCTGTTCATCGGCTTCATGGTCGTCTTCGTTGCCGCCATCGCCAACATCTGGCTGCAGATGCCGGCGCTCACGCTGACCGTGTCCACCCTGGCCGTGCTGATCTTCTCCGCCTTCATCCTGTACGACCTGCAACGGGTCGTGAACGGCGGCGAGACCAACTACGTCACCGCCACCCTGGCGGTCTACCTGAGCCTCTACAACGTGTTCGCCAACCTGCTGATGCTGCTGGGCATCTTCGGCGGCGATCGCGACTGACCCCGGGCCGGGTCAAGGCCCGGCCCGCCGCCTCACCTGCGCTTCTCCAAGGTCAGCCCGGCCGCGGCTCGAACACCCCGATGGATTCGACATGTGAAGTCTGCGGAAACATGTCCACCACCCCCGCCGCCTTCAGCACCCATCCGCCCTGGTGCACCAGGATCGCCGCATCACGCGCCAGGGTCGCCGGGTTGCACGATACGTAGACGATGCGGCGCGGCCTGGGACCATCGGCTGCCAGTGCCTTGGCCACTTCGAGCGCGCCTTCGCGCGGTGGATCGATCAGCACACGATCGAAGGCCCCCAGGGCGCGCCATTGGGGCGCACCCTCCTCGAACAGGTTCGCGGTGTGGAACCGCGTGCCTGCCGACAGTCCGTTCAGGGCGGCGTTGTGGCGGGCGCGCCGGGTCAGCGCGGCGCTGCCTTCGACGCCGACCACCTCACGGGCGCGGCGCGCCAGCGGCAGGCTGAAGTTGCCCAGTCCGCAGAACAGGTCGGCAACCCGCTCGCCCGCTTGCACATCGAGCAGGCGCAGCGCTCGCGACACCAGCACCTCGTTGATTGCGTGGTTGACCTGGGTGAAGTCGGTGGGCCGAAACGGCATCGTGATGCCGAACTCGGGCAGGCGGTAGGCAAGTTCCGACTCGGCGTCGCTGCTGGCCGCCACCCCGTCGCGCGTGCACAGCAGGCTCACCGTGTCGGGCCCGCCGGGCTGCAGCCACAGTTCAACCGACTCGCGCGCCGCGAAGGCAAGCAGCCGCTCGCGGTCCTCGGCGCCGGGGGTTGCCAGCACCCGCAGCGCCAGCGCCACCAGCAGGCTGCAGCCGGGCGCGCCGTCGAGCTGCCCGATCGCCAGTTCGATCTGCGGCAGGCGCTCGCGCAGGCTCAGGCCGCCGACCAGTTCGCGCAGCGGCAGCAACAGCGCCGAAACCCGCGGCGGCAGCACATGACACTCGCGCATGTCGGCCACGTAGCTCGAGCCGCGCTCGTGGAAGCCGACCAGCACGCCGCCCTTCTTCGGCACGTGGCGCACCGACAGGCGCGCCCGGTATCGGTAGCCCCAGGCCGGCCCGGACAGCGCGCGCAACAGCGTCTGCGGACGCAGCTTGCCGATGTGCCAGAGCTGGTCTTCGAGTACGCCCTGCTTGATGGCGAGCTGCGCCGCCGGATCCAGGTGCTGCATCGAGCAGCCCCCGCACACGCCGAAATGCGGGCAGCGCGGCAGCACCCGCACATGCGACTCGCGCAGCACGTCGACGGTCTGGGCCACATCGAAGCGTGGCTTGCGTCGCACCAGCGATGCGCGTATCCGCTCGCCGGGCAAGGCGCCGCGCACGAACACCACCTTGCCTTCGTGATGGGCGACTCCATTGGCATCGAGGTCGATCGAAGCCACGTCCAGTATGAGCGGCTGCGCTGGCCTGGTCTCGCTCACCGCAAGGGCCACGCCTGCAGGAATTCGCGCCAGTGCGCAGCCTGCTGCGCCTGCGCCTGCAGCGTCTCGCGCAACAGGGCGATCTCGCCGCGGTAGTGCTCCGCTGTCCACAGCCCGCGCATCAACTGGAAGCGGCAGAACACCAGGAAGGTGTTGGCGACGTCGGTCTCGCAATAGGCGCGAATCTCCGGCAACTTTCCGGCGCGGTAGGCCGGCCACACCTGCGCACCGTCCATGCCCAGCTTGCCGGGAAATCCGCACAAGCGGGCCAGCTCGTCCAGCGGCGCGTTGGCGCGCGGCGTGTACAGGGCCAGCAGATCCATCAGGTCCAGGTGGCGGCTGTGGTAGCGGCCCAGGTAATTGTTCCACTTGAACTCGCGATCCTCGTCGCCCTGCTCCCAGTAGCGCCCCGCCTGCACGCCATGAATGAGGCCGCGATAGTGAAGCACCTGCAAGTCGAACCCGCCGCCGTTCCACGACACCAGTTGCGGCGTGCTGCGCTCGACAAAGCGATAGAACATCTGCACCAGCTTCGACTCGGGATCGTCCGCCTGGCCGAGGCAGCGTACCTGGAGGCCGTTTTCGTCGCGCAGCAGGCAGGCAATCGCGACCACCCGATGCAGGTGCAGCGGCAGGAAATCGCTGCCGGTCTGCTCGCGCCGCCTGGCAAAGGCGCGCTCGGCGACCTCGGCATCGTCGATCGTCTCATCGAACCCGCGCAGCAGGCGCAGGCCGTCCACGTCGGGCACGGTCTCGATGTCGAAGCACAGGACGGGCGTCATCGGCGGAAACGCGGGCGCGATCAGCGATTCGGCAGGTACTTGCGGGGATCGACCGGCTTGCCTTCCTTGTTGCGCAACTCGAAGTGCAATTGCGGCCGATCGGCACCCGAACTGCCCAGTTCGGCAATTTGCTGGCCACGCTTGACGTTCTGGCCCTCCTTGACCAGCAAGGTCCGGTTGTGTCCATACACCGACAGCATGCCGTCGCCGTGCTTGACGATCAGCAGGTTGCCATAGCCGCGCGGGCCGGGCCCGCTGAAGATCACGCGGCCATCGGAGGCGGCGACGATCGGGTCACCCGGCTTGCCCGAAATCGACAAACCCATGCTGCGCGGCTGCGCGGCATCCTGCATCACCGGCCCGCTGGCGGGCCAGATGAAGCCGCTCGCACTGGCCTCGGGCGCCGTCGCCGGAGCCGAGGCTGCAGGACTTGCCGGTGCACTCGGTGAACTTGGTGCACTGGCAGCGGGCGCCGGCGGCGCAGTGGCCGGCGCAATCGCAAGCACCGGCGGCGCGTCGGGCTGCGCGGCCTGCAGTTGGGCCAGCAGCGCGTCCGAGTACGGTCGCTTGAGCGCGTTCGGTTCGGTCTTCAGCAGATTGGCCGGCGCAGCCGCGGAGCCCAAGGGGCGTGCCTCGATGTTGCTGGGCGCAATCGGCGTGGTCTCGACCATCGGTGCAGCATCGGGACTGGCTGGCGTGGAGGTGGTGCCGGGCGCGCCGGAGGTGGGCGGCGCGCCCGGTGCCGCTGCGCGCGCGGGCGGCAGCATGATCGGCGGGGCAGCGCGCTCGACGCTGTCGTGTCGCACGATCGGCGCAGGGTGCGGTGCCGCGCAACCGGCCAGCAGCAACATGGCCGTTGCGAGGACAAGTAGCTTGCCGCGGCCTGCAATGCAAGCCGAAGCGCCCTCGAAGTTGACGCTCGATCTGTAGTTCGCCATCGAAATCCGGCGCCGCGCGGGCGCACGCAAGGTACGAGAGAGCCGCACCGCCCTCAGGACGTGCCGGTGCGCAACGGTACGAATCGTACCGCATCGAGAACGACAAGCTGCCACTGCTCGCGTGCAACGCGCTCGACCAGGTGCAAGGCCTGGCGGGTGGTACCGATCGGTGCGATGAGTCGCGCCCCGATTTTCATCTGCTCGAGCAGCGCATCGGGAATCGAATCGGCGGCAGCCGCCACCACGATCGCATCGAAGGGTGCGGCCTGAGGCACGCCGTCGTGTCCGTCGCCGAACACCAATCGCAGGTTGGTCAGGCGCAGGGCGCGCAGGTTGCGGCGTGCCTGTTCGTGCAAGGCCCGCACTCGTTCGATCGAGACCACCTGCCCGAACACGCGCGCCAGCACCGCCGCCTGATAGCCGCAGCCGGTGCCGACTTCGAGAACCCGCAAGTCCGCGCATCGCGACTCGGGAAGCTGTGCCACCAGGGTCTCGACCATGCGTGCCACGGTGCTCGGCCTGGAGATCGTCTGGCCATGGCCGATCGGCAAGGCGACCTCCTCGTAAGCGCGACTGGCGAGCGCAGCATCGACGAACGCATGCCTCGGCACCTCGCCCATGGCAGCGAGCACGCGCGCGTCGCGCACGCCGGCACGCCGCAGCGCATCGATCATGCTGGCGCGCGCGCGCTCGGAGGCGAGTCCGACGCCTGCCGGCGCCACCACGATTGCCGGCCCGCGGGTGCGCGTGCCGCCCCGCGTGGCACCGGCAAGCCACGCCGGTCGGCGCGTCATTCGAGGCCCAGCCACACCCGTGCCGGATCGAGCGAGTATGCCGTCAGGTCGGATTCGAGCGGCGTGACCGAAGCCCAGCCGTTGGCAACGGCGTGAAAATCGGTGCCGGGCCCGGCTTCCTTCGCGCCACCGGCGGGCCCGATCCAGTAGATCGTATCGCCGCGCGGGTTGCTCGACCGCACCACCGCCTCGGCCATGTGGCGGCGACCCAGGCGGGTGATCACCATGCCGCGCAACTCTTCGCGCGGGCAGGCAGGGACGTTGACGTTGAGCAGCATCGGCCCCGGCGGTCGACGTTGCGCCAGGCGTTGCAGCAGATCGTGCGCCACGCTCGCGGCGGTGGCCAGGTGCTCATGGCCGCGCTGCGCCAATGAGAAGGCGATCGACGGCACGCCCAGCAGGTAGCCTTCCATGGCCGCGGCGACGGTCCCGGAGTAGATCGTGTCGTCGCCCATGTTGGCGCCGTCATTGATGCCGGAAAGCACCAGGTCGGGCTTGTGATCGAGCAAGCCGGTGACCGCCACGTGCACGCAATCGGTGGGCGTGCCATTCAGGTACAGAAAGCCACTCGCGGCCACGCGCACCGACAGCGGGCGATCGAGCGTGAGCGAATTCGACGCACCACTGCGATCGCGTTCGGGCGCGATCACGGTGACCTCGCCGAAGGCTCTCGCCACCTCGGCCAGGGCCTCGATGCCGGGAGCGAAATAACCGTCGTCGTTGCTGATCAGGATGCGCATGAGCGGATTCTATCCAATCCACCCCGGCGCAATTTCTCAGCCTTCGGCGGGCCAGTCGCGGATGTATGCCTTGAGCATGCGGTTCTCGAAATCCTGCTCTTCCAGCACCGCGCGCGCCACGTCGTGGAAGGAGATCACGCCGAGCAGCGTCTGCGCATCCATCACCGGCAGGTAGCGCTGGCGGGTGTCGAGCATGACGCGGCGCAGTTCGTTGAGGTCCATCGTCGGTGCCACCACGAACGGATCGCGCTTCATCACGTCGCCCACGACGATCTCGGCGATTGGCCGGGTGGGTCCGGCGCCGTGTTCGAGCTGGCGCCTGGCCAGTACCCGCAGCACTTCGCGAAACGTGAGCATGCCGACCAGCTGGCCGCGCTCCATGACCACCAGCGAGCCGATGTCGTGTTCCGCCATCGTCACCACGCAGTCGGACATCATGGTGGCCGGACTGACGGTGAACAGCGTGCTGCCCTTCACCCGAAGCACCTCACTGGCCTGCATGTACCACCCCCGCAAAGCGCTACCGGCCCGAACAGCCCCGCAACCGGCCCGAACAGCCCGCATGCGCAAGCTGATCCTATCGCATCCTGGAGAGGCCGGACAAGCGCAACCGGGCAATGTGCCCGGCCAGAACATCCTCGGTATACGGCTTGGTCAGGAACACGTCGACGCCGGCCTCCAGCGCGAGTGCACGATGCTTGTCCGAGGATCGGGAGGTGATCATGATCACCGGCACCGAACGGGTCTCGGGCCGCGCGCGCAGGGCGCGCACCAGTTCGACGCCGTTCATGCGCGGCATCTCCAGATCAGCCAGCACCAGCGCCGGAACGCGCCGCTTCAGGTGCTCGAGCGCCTCGACTCCGTCAGCGGCGCTGTCGACGTCGTAACCCAGATCGCGCACGAACTGCTCCATGGTGCGTCGCACGCTTACCGAGTCGTCGACCACCAGGCACACTGGCGCCTGAGGCAGCGAAAGGCGCGCCGCCGGCAGCGCCCGCGCGCCCTGGCGCGCCGAGAGTACACGTGGCAAGTCGAACACCGGTGCCGCCGCGCCGTCGCCCAGCGCCGCCGCTCCTTCCAGACCGGCGATCGGCGGCAGGAACGAGGCGAGCGGACGCAACACCACGGCGCGTGTCTGCCCCGGTTCGGGTACCCGCACCGCAACGCGCTCGCCGCCCTGCAGACGCACCTGCAGCAACGCCGGGGCACCAGCTTCGACCCCCGGGGGTGGTGCAAAGGCATCGGCGGGCAGTCCCAGCACATCCTCCAGCCGCACCACCGGCAAGCGGCCCGCCGCCACGTTCACGTGAGGCCCGCCGCCGTCGCCGGCATCGATCGCCTCGTCAGCCGCCAGCACCTGTTCCACGTCGCGCACCGACAAGGCCAGCACGTGGGTGCCCGAGCGCACGATGATGACCGGCAGCGCCGCCATGCGTACCGGCAGGCGCAGCCTGAAGCGCGTGCCGCGCCCCGGCAGGCTCTCGATCTCGAGCGTGCCACGCAACTCTCCCACCGCCTGGTTGACCACATCCAGGCCGATCCCGCGCCCGGAGAGTTGCGTGGCCTGCCCCCGGGTGGAAAAGCCGGGCATCAGCACCCACCGCAGCAGCGTTTCGTCTGCGCAGGGTTCGCCGACTTCGAGCAGGCCGAGAGCGATCGCGCGCGCGCGGATCGCAGGCAGGTCGAAACCGGCGCCATCGTCGCGACATTCGATCAGCAGGTCAGGGCCGTCGCGCACGAAGCCGAGCACGATCCGGCCCAGTGGCGGCTTGCCCAGCAACTGACGCTGCCCGGCGGGTTCGATGCCATGGTCGATGGCATTGCGCAGCAGGTGGGCGACGGGTTCCACCAGGGCCTGCAACAGTTGCGCGTCGATCTCGGTGGACTCGCCATCGACCTGCAGCGACACCTCGCGTCCGATCATGCGCGCGGCCTGGCGCACCGTACGGCGCCAGCGCGGCACCACCGTGTCGACGCGTACCGTGCGCGTGCGCAGGGCCGACTCGCGCACGTCGACCTGGATGCGTTCGAGTCGAGAGAGCGAATCGCGCAACGCGGCAACGGTCTGGCCCAGTTGCTGTTCGATCAGGCGCCCGTCGGCACCCGACTCGGCGATGCGGCGCGACACCATGTGCAGGTCGTTGTACTCGTCGAGTTCGAGCGGATCGAAATCCTCGCGCGCACGCCGCTCGCTCAGCGCCAATCCGCGCACATCGACCAGGCGTTCCAACTCGCCGGCCAGATCCTGCAACTGGTCGGTGGCGCCACGCAATACCGCACGACCGCGATCGACCTCGATCGCCTGCTCCTGGGCCTGCGAGAGCAGGATCGAGGCCTCGTTTGCAAAGGCCAGCAGGCGCTCGATCAGCGACGCCGGCACGCGCAGCCATTCCTGCAATTCGCCGGGTTCGGGCACCTCGTGTGCGAGTTCGGCCGGCGCCGCAAAGCCCTGCGCCGGCATCGCCGCCGGCGCAGGCACCGGTGCCGGCACAGGCGCTGCATCCCTTGCACCGGCCAGCGCCACGGCCGGGTCTTCGAGCACACGCCGCGTCCACTCGCGTACACGTGACAGGACCGTCACTGCATTGCCCGGAGCCGGTCCGAGGCCGGCGACCGCCTCGCTCATTTCGGCCAGGCAGTCGGCCGCATCCGAGAGCGTGGCGCGTAGCGGCGCCGCCAGTGCACCGGGCTGCGGCTCGAGCAGTTGCAGCAGATCTTCGAGTTGGTGGGTCAGCAGGGCGATGCCGCGCACGCCGACCGTGTTGGCCGAGCCCTTGAGCGTGTGGGCGATGCGCTGCGCCGCTGCGATCGCAGTGTCGGAACCGGCATCGATGCGCTCGATGCAGGCGGAAAATTCATGCGAGAGCGCCGGCAATTCGCGCAGCAGGTTCTCGACCACCACCCGGTCGGCGTCGAGCGGAATCTTCAACGACAATTCCTGTTCGCCGACGGCTTCGTCGCGCACCGTCACGCGACGCGTGCCCACCGTGCCGATGGCGGCGAAGGTGCGCCGCGCCGACTCGATCAGGGCCTGCGATGGCGGCTCTGGCCATGCACTGTCACCGAGCACCGACAATGCCTCGTCGCTTGCCCGGCCGACTCGCTGGCCATCCGTGGCAGCGGCCGTGCCGGCATCGCCCGTCGGCGCGTCCGGCGGCCCGGCGAGCTCGCGAAAGAGCCTCCCCCAGGCGTGCGCAAAGTGCTGCAGCAACCCGCGATGGCGTGCATCGAAGGCGGCCGGTTCACGCGCGAGCGCCTGCAGATTGTGCTGCAGCACGTCCAGCGCCTGGCCGGGCGCCTCGAGGCCGACGTAGCCCACTGCATTCGCATAGCGCTCGATCGCATCGGCCGCCGCTTCCAGCGCCTCAGCCGCCTGGCCGGCGCGGGCAGGTTCACCGTCTGGCGCGGCGCGCGCAGCGTCGAGCGCCGCCGCTGCCTCATGCGGCGGCCAGGCCCCGAAGGCCTCGTCGAATTCCTCGCCGATCTGCTCGGCCGCCTCGGCGAGCATGGCCAGTTCGTCCTGGCCGACGATCAGGCGGCCCGGAGGCAGTTCGGTGTCCTCCGCCTGCCCGGCTTCCTCCACCTGCTCCAGGCCCCCTGCGCAGGTGGCTTCCCCGGTCTCGCTACCGGCTTCACCAACCGGGCGGGCGCGGATTTCGGCCAGCGTCGCGGCAGCGATGCGATCGGCGTCCTGGCGCAGGCGCGCCGCGATCGGCGCCACCAGCGCAGGCGTGAGCGCCGGAGCCATGCCCGGCCAGTCGCACAAGTGGGTGACCAGCCGGTCGGCTTCGGAGGCCGGCAACTGCCCGCCGCAAAAGGCAATCACATCGGACACCCAGCTTTCCGCCGCAGCGAACGCCAGTGCGCCGTCCTGCGTCGCACCCGCCGCGAGCAGGTTTCCGCGCAGCAACTCGACGGCGTGCGCCAGGCCGATCAAGCCGAGCGCAAGCGAGGCCTGCGCCAGGCGTTGCAGCGCCTCGACCAGGCCGGCACGCCAGGATCCGTCCGAGCCGGCTGCATGCGTGCCGGCCTCGTTACTGCCATTGCCATCCTGGACGTGGCCGTCCTGGCCGCTGCCCTGGTCAGCGTCACCGGCAAGCATCGCGCCCAGCAGGGGTTCGAGCAAGCCCACCGCCGCCGCATCGAGTGCATCGAGCAGCGATCCCGTCGCCGTCGTGGCGGAGTCGCCAGCCTCCCCGGAGTGACCGCTGCCAGTCATCACTGATTACCCGGTCTCGTCCGTCGCCGCTGGCGCCGTCGGCAGCGGCGCCGTCTTGAAGACGCTGACCTCGTCGACCAGCGAACGGGCAAACTCGACCAATCGCCGCGTCTCGATCGATTGCGCGCGCAACTGGCGCGCGGTCTCGGCACTGGCGTCGCGAATCTCGGCGGCGCGCGCCTGCAGGGCCGAACTCACCCGCGCCTGGTCCTCCGAGGTGGCTGCGATCTCGCGCACGTTGGCCACCAGCGACTCGGTTTCGCGCTGGGTGCGGCGCATCGCCTGGCCGGCGTCATCGGCCATCCGGCTGATCTCGACCACCTGGGTGATGGCCTCGTTCATCGCGCGCACCGTTTCGTGCGTCTCGGTCTGGATCGCGTTGACCAGGCGTGCGATCCGGATGGTCGATTCACGCGCCGATTCGGACAGCCGCTTCACCTCGTCGGCCACCACCGCGAAGCTGCGGCCTGCCTCACCGGAGGCGGCCGCCTGCATCGATGCGTTGAGCGCCAGGATGCCGGTGCGCTCCGAAATCGCCTGGATGATGCCCACCACCTGGCCGATTTCCTGCGAGCGCTCGCCCAGGCGCTTGATGCGCTTCTCGGTCTGGCGGATCAACTCACGCGATTGCGCGATCCCCTGCACTGTGCCGCCCACGACTCGCACCGCTTCACCGGTCTCGACCGCGGCCCGCGCAGCCGAGTCGTTGACCTCGCGCGCGCGCGTGGCAACCGTGACCAGCGCCTCGGCAGCGTGGGCGAGTTCGCTGGCCGCCATCCCGACCTCGCGTTGCTCGCGCGCGGCGGCCTGGATGGCCAGATCGGACTGGCTGCGCACTGCCAGCGTGGCCTGGGCGACATCGCTGGACAGCGCTGCCACGTTGCGCAGGACGCGACCGGTTTCCTCGGTGAGCAGGTTGAGCGCATCGGCGATCGCGCCGGTGACGTTCTCGGTAACCGGTACCCGCAGGCCGAGGTCCTTGGTGGCGGCGATCGTACCCACCACCTTCATGATCTCGATCACCGAATTGTTCAGGTCCTCGTTGTCACGGATGGTGCGATCGAGGCTTGCGACCCGATCATCGAGCAGGCGATCCAGCCCATCGGCCAGGCCGGCGAACTCGTCGTGACCCGACCAGCGCACGCGCGCGTCGAGATCGCCATCGGACAAGGCCTCCAGAGTGGACTGGATGCGCTCGATCGGCTCGCTGGCCGAACGCGCCAGGCGCCTTCCCGAGACAAAGCCGGCCAGCGCCAGCACGGCCGCGGCGATCAGCACCCCGATCATCACGCGTTCGCTCTGCGCGGGATCGAAAGCATTGCGCCCCAGCAGCCAGGCCAGGCCGGCGGCCAGCGCTGCCACCACCAGCGGGACGGCAGCCAGGATGCCGATGCCGAAGCGCAACCTGCGCGCGAACGAGCGTGACGGCATGGTTCAGTCCCGTACCAGCAACTCGAACACCCGGGTCGGCTCGACTTCGTACCAGTGGCCGTCCGCCTTGCCCGGGTCGGTCAGGCGTGCCCCGAGGGCCGCCGCAAAGGCGCACGACGAGTCGGGGCGCGCTGCGTCTGCGCTGGCCTCCATGTCCGGCGCAAGCGCTGCCAGCGCCTGCGGCGCTTCCTCCACCAGCACCGCAGCGGCTTCGGGTGGCTGGCCGATGACCAGCACTGCGTGGTGCCGCAGTACCTGCGCACGCAGTAGCGGCGTGGCGGCATCCAGCACGACGATCGGCTGACCGCGCAGTTGCATCAGACCAGCGACCCGTGGCACGGCCAGCGGCAGCGGATGGATCACGGTGTCAGCGACGTACTCCAGCGGCGTACCAGCCGGCATCACCACTGCGACGCCACCCAGGCGGATCCCGAAGCGGGCCGCCCCGGGCTCGCTGCCATCCGCTACGCGCGACGATGGCCCTGTGCGCGACGCGCCGGCATCGGCCATGCTCATCGCGACGCGAACCTCAGCGCATCGAGCACCTGCCCTTCGCTATAGGGCTTGCCGATCAGGGCCTTGCCCCCCTGCATGCGCGCCCAGACCTGGTCGGCGCGCTGGCACTTGGTGGACACGAATACCACCGGAATCGCACGCGTGGCGGGATCGCCAGCCAGCCGCCGGCAGGCCTGGTAGCCATCCATCCCCGGCATCACGATGTCCATGAAGATGATCGACGGACGCTCCAGGCGCGCCTTTTCCAAGGCTTCGGCACCGCTGCCGGCGGTGCTTACCTGCCAGCCGGCATCGAGCAGGATCGCCGCCATGCGCTCGCGCTCGGTGCCGAGGTCATCGACCACCAGTGCGGTCGCTGCGCCATGTTCGCTGCTCATCGCTCAACGCCCCGCCGAACGCGGCGGTTGCACGTGCGGATCGTTGCCGGGGGCGCCCGGCTCGGCGACGGCGCGGCGCGGCGGCGCCTGGCTGCTCAGCCGGATCAGCCCGCTCAGGTCGTCGATGGCCAGCGAGCGGCGCAACTGCTTGACCACCGCCGCTTCGAGTCGCTTCAACGGCACCGGCTTGACCAGGAAGGTATCGCAGCCGGCGAGCGCGCCGCGCGCCAGGTCGAACGGCGAGGAGCGGCTGGTGAGAATGATCACCGGCGTGCCTCGATGCCGGCGCCGGATCTGGCGCGTGAGCTTGTAGCCGTCCATGTCCGGCATTACCACGTCGACCAGCGTCAGGTCGTAGTGTTGCCCGGCCAGGCGCTGCAGCGCCTCGGCCGCACTGGCGGCGGCATCGCACAGCACCCCCATGCGCGTGAAGGCGAGCGACAGTTGCTGGCGCACCGTCGGACTGTCGTCCACCACCAGCACCCGGACCCGCTGCACGGGCGCATCCGGACTCAGCGGAAAAGCGAGCAGGTTCGAGGCGGGCGCAGGCGTCGCTGCGGATACGGGCGCAGCAGCCGGCATGGTGGCGAAGCCCGCCGAGGACGCAGGCACGGTGCCGGTGGCCGCCGCACGCGCCCGGTCGCCTTCGCGCGACTTGCGCGCCGCCTCGCGCATGAAGTCGCGCGTGGGCAACTCCAGGTTCAGCGGGTTCGATGCAGTGCCCGGTGCTGGCGGCGCAGCAGCACGTACCGGGCCGGGTGGCGGCGGCAGGCCCGCGGCCAGTGCGCCATGCGAGGCGCGGGGCGCATCGAGGCCAGGCTGCGGGCGCGCCGACGGCGGTATCGGCTGGGTGTCGGGGGGCAGCAACTCCAGTTCCACCACCCGATTGAGAATCGGCAACAACTGCAGCGTCAGCCGGTCGATCGAAATCGCATGCCGGCTGCTGCCGGGCGCGCCACGTGGCAGAGCCGACACGATCGCCGCCTTGCTGCCCACTGTGCGCAGGCGCGCCAGCGCGCGCAAGCCCTCGGCTTCGGACGGATTGACGATCAGGATGTCGACCCGATCGGCAACCAGGCGCGCCTCGAAAACGAACTCGTAGCGGTTGTACTGGCTATGCTTGAAGACGATCTCGATCAGCCGCACGTCGCGTGGATCGAGTCCGGCGGCGGCGACGCGAAAGATCGGTCGGCTTTCCATGGGCGTTGCGTCGGCAGGTGGCATCGTTGACCCTGCATTGTCGCCGCAAGCGCCCTGGAACCCAAGTCGGACGCCGGACCTGTCACGCCGGCACCACGTGTCGTCCGACGGCCGGGGGCGCCCGCCATGCGGTCGGCAGTGCGTCCGGGTGCCTGCCGGGCCTGGGGACGGCCTGCTAGTATTGTCCGGTGAGGACGGCACAATGAGCCAGCGCGACTACTACGGCTTCGACACCCTGTCGGTGCACGCCGGCGCGTCACCCGATCCGGTCACCGGCGCGCGTGCCACCCCGATCTACCTGTCCAGCGCCTTCGTCTTTCGCGACTCCGATCACGCGGCCTCGCTCTTCAACATGGAACAGTCGGGGCACGTCTATTCGCGCCTGAGCAACCCCACCGTGGCCGTTCTGGAAGAGCGTATCGCTGCACTCGAGGCCGGGGTCGGGGCGATCGCGGTGGCCAGCGGCCAGGCCGCCCTGCACCTGGCCATCGCCACGCTGGCGGGGGCGGGCTCGCACATCGTGGCCTCGCGCGCCCTGTACGGCGGCTCGCACAACCTGCTCGAATTCACCCTGCGCCGCTTCGACATCGACACCAGCTTTGTCGATCCGCGCCAACCCGACGCCTGGCGCGCCGCGCTGCGCCCCGAGACGCGCCTGCTGCTCGGCGAGACCCTGGGCAACCCTGGTCTCGAAGTGCTCGACATACCTACCGTAGCCGAGATCGCCCACGCGCATCGGGTTCCGCTGCTGGTCGATTCCACCTTCACCACGCCCTGGCTGATCCGCCCCGGTGAACATGGCGCCGACCTGGTGTATCACTCCGCGACCAAGTTCCTGTGCGGGCACGGCACCGTGATCGGCGGACTGCTGGTGGATATCGGTCGCTTCGACTGGGCCGCATCCGGACGCTTCCCCGAACTGAGCGAGCCCTACGACGGCTTCCACGGCATGGTGTTCAGCGACGAGTCCACGGTCGCGCCCTTCCTGCTGCGTGCGCGGCGCGAGGGGCTGCGCGACTTCGGCGCCTGCATGAGCCCGATGACGGCATTCCAGATCCTGCAGGGGGTGGAGACGCTGCCGTTGCGCATGGCCCGCCACGTCGACAGCGCGCTGCTTGTCGCACAGTTCCTGGCGAGCCACCCGCAGGTCGAGCGCGTGCTCCATCCCGGCCTGCCCGATCACCCTGATCATGCGCTGGCGGCACAACTGCTGCCGCGTGGTTGCGGCGCCGTCTTCTCCTTCGAACTGAAGGGTGATCGCGCCGCCGGCCAGCGCTTCATCGAAGCCTTGCGCTTGTTCTCGCACCTGGCCAACGTGGGCGATACGCGCTCGCTGGTGATCCACCCGGCTTCGACCACGCATTTCCGCATGAGCACGCAGGCGCTGCGCGCAGCCGGCATCGGCGAAGGCACCTTGCGCCTGTCGATCGGCCTGGAATCGCCCGAAGACCTGATCGCCGACCTGCAAGCGGCATTCAAGGCCGCCGCGCGGGCACCCCGGGCCTGAGGCAGCCCCGAACCCACGGCCCCGCCCTTTCCGAGCCACGCCATGGACATCGACGTCGACGGAGTACGCGTGCATGCCTACACCGGCGGGCGCACCTTCGATCCGCGACAGCCCGTGGCGGTGTTCGTGCATGGGGCGCAACATGATCACAGCGTGTGGATCCTGCAGTCGCGCTACCTCGCCCACCACGGTTACGCGGTGCTCGCGCTCGACCTGCCGGGTCATGGGCGCAGCGCCGGCGCACCGCTGGGCTCGATCGAGGCGCTGGCCCAATGGCTGCTTGCCACGCTCACGGCTGCCGGTGTGGCACGCGCCACGCTGATCGGCCACAGCATGGGTTCGCTGGTGGCGCTCGAGGCCGCGGGGCGCGCGCCGCAACGCGTCGAGCGCCTGGCGATGCTCGGCGCCGCTTTTCCGATGACCGTCTCCGACACGCTACTGGCCGCCGCGCGCGAGGACGAGCCGCGCGCCTTCGACCTGATCAACTACTGGTCGCATGCGGGGCTCGCAGCACGTCCGGGCTGCCCGGCACCGGGCTTCTCGATCTTCGTGCAGAACCGGCGCCTGATGGAGCGCCAGCGCTCCGGCGTGCTGGCCATCGACTTCGGCGCCTGCAATGCCTATGCCGGCGGCCTCGCACGAGCCGACGCCGTGGCGTGCCCGGTGCTGTTCGTGCTTGGAAGGCTCGACCTGATGACCCCGCCGCGCCAGGCGCGCGAGTTGCTCGCACGCATCGCCGGCGCGCTCGACCGTGCCGGATTGCCGCCGCCGGCGCTGGTGGAGGTTCCCGACAGCGGGCACGCGCTGATGATGCAACGACCGGAGGCGGTGCTGGCCGCCTTGCGCGACTTCCTCGCCGCCCCGGCACGGACTACACTTCCGGCATGAGTCCCAGAGGCGCTCGAGCGCCCGGCAGCGCGGCGTCACCACGGCGCCCGACCGCCACCCGGAGGAGACCCTGATGCCCACCCTGCCGCGCGTCGTCTACAAGTCGTTTGCACAGTTCTATCCTTTCTACCTCAGCGAGCACCGCAACCCGACCTGTCGCCGACTGCATTTCTTCGGCTGCCTGGGCGCGCTGTTCTGCCTGGCCAGGCTGATTGCGACCCAGAATCCGGCGTGGTTGCTGTGGGGCCTGCTGCTGGGCTACGGCCTGGCCTGGATCGGCCACTTCGGCTTCGAGAAGAACCGACCGGCATCGCTGCGGCAACCGCTGTACAGCCTTGCCGGCGATTGGGTGATGTTCAGGGATATCCTGGTCGGTCGGCTGCCGTTCTGACCAGCGGCGCATCCAGCGCCGGTGCCTCGAAGCCGCTTGCCGACGCAGTCGGCGAACCGTGCCAGATCGCCTCGAACAGCGCGCGCGCGGTCATGCCGCGCGGATCGTCGGCCCAGGCCCAGCGCTCCGACCAGATCGAATCCGCATCCGGGCGCGCCGCTGACCAGCCGCGCGCGATGCGCCGGACCAGTTGCCCGCGACGGCCCCCGGACAGCCCTGCCGGCGTGGCCGCGCCCGGTTCGCCCAGCGTCATGAAGCGCGTGATGTAGCCCAGCTCGGCCAGCAGCAGCGCCGCTTCGGCCACGCGCTCGCGATCGCCGCCGAACAGCGCCGACATCTCATCCACCGCCAGGGCGCCGTGGCGACTCGCGCCCAGCGCATCGCGCAGCCCACGCAGGACGCCATGCGCGTCGTCGAAGCGCTCGCCGGGCATGCGCTCCAGATGCGGCTCGCCGGGTTGGCCCCAGAAGCGCAGATTGGCCGCCAGCAAGGCGCCGGCCAGCAAGGCCAGCCAGCCCAGGTACAGCCACAGCAGCAACAGCGGCAGTGTCGCGAAGGCGCCGTAGACGACCGTGTAGCTCGGCAGGCGCGCCAGGTACTGACCGAAGAACTGGCGCAGCAGCGCCAGCAGCAGCGCCGCGAGCAGCGCGCCGGCAAGCGACTCACGCCAGCGCACCTGTGCGCTCGGCAGCAGGCGCAGCATCAGGGTCAGCCCGCCCACGGTGGTGATCCAGGGCAGGACCACCAGCCAGATGCTGCGCAATTCGCGCAGGTCGGCGCCGCGCAGCCAGGCGCTGGCCACCATCCCGTAGCCGGCCAGGTAGCCCCCCAGCAGCAAGGGGCCGAGGGTCAGCAGCATCCAGTACAGGATGAGGCGATTGGCCAGCGGTCGTGGACGGTCAGCCAGCCAGATCCGGTTCAGGGTGCGTTCGATGGTCATCAGCGCAGCCGTCGCAGTCAGCAGGAAGGCCGCGGCGCCAATGAGCGAGAGTTCGCTGGCCTTTGACGTGAACTGGTTCAGGTAGAACAGCACGGTGTTGCTGATCGTCGCCGGGAACAGGTTGTGCACCAGGAACGCCTGCAGCGCCTCGCGCAGGCGCGCAAACAGCGGCGAGGCGGTGGTGACCGCGAACACGATCGAGAACATCGGTACGATCGCCAGTACCGACAGGAAAGCCAGGCTGCCTGCGGTTTGCGGCAACTGCAGGCGGCGCGCCTGGCGCAGCATCGTGCGCGCCAGGCTGCGCAGTGACTGCCAGGCGGTTTTCGGGGTGCGTTGCGAAGGTGGTACCAGCAACACGGGCGCGCTCATGCCGGCGGCTCTAATTGGCCGCCAGATCGATCGAATCGCCGCGCACACCCACCGCCTGGCCGCGGCGCATGGCGCCGAGGGCGGCATCGAGCACCTGGCTGCCTGCTGCGTCCAGCAACGCAGGATCGCTGAGTGCGCGGCGCCAGCGGCGCGCGCCGGGCATGCCGTTGAACAGGCCGATCAGGTGGCGCACCACTGCGCGCACCGGCACTCCCGCCGTTACCTGGCGTTGCAGATAAGGTCGCATCGACTCCACCGCCGCCTCGCGCGTGGCGCAGGGTGCAGCCTGCCCGAAGTAGCGGGCATCCACCTCGGCCAGCATCCAGGGATCGTCGCAGGCCGCGCGCCCGATCATCACGCCATCGACGTGTTCGAGTTGCGCCAGCGCCACCCGGTGCTCGCGCAAGCCTCCGTTCAGGACGATCGTCAGCGCCGGGAAATCCCGCTTGAGCCGGGCAACCACCTCGTAGCGCAGCGGCGGCACGGTGCGGTTCTCGCGTGGACTCAGTCCCTGCAGCCAGGCGTTGCGCGCATGCACGATGAACACCGCGCAGCCGGCGCCGGCCAGCGTGCCGACGAAGTCGCGCACGAAGCCGTAGTCCTCGATCCGATCGAGCCCGATGCGATGCTTCACCGTGACCGGCACCGACACCGCGTCACGCATGGCGCGCACGCAGTCGGCGACCAGGCCCGGCTCGGTCATCAGGCAGGCCCCGAACGCACCACGCTGCACGCGCTCGCTGGGACAGCCGCAATTCAGGTTGATCTCGTCGTAGCCGGCCTGCTCGCCCAACCGCGCCGCCCGTGCCAGTTCGGCCGGATCGCTGCCGCCGAGTTGCAGCGCCACCGGATGCTCGGCCGCGTCGAAGGCCAACAGGCGCTCGCGCGGCCCGTGCAGCAGCGCGCCGGTGCTCACCATCTCGGTATACAGGCGTGCGCGCCGGCTCAACAGGCGATGGAAGTGGCGGCAATGCCGATCCGTCTGGTCGAGCATGGGCGCCACGCAGAAGCGGTGCGGACTCATGGCAACCGTGAATTATGCCTGCTGGCGCAACGGGTTGGCCTCCACTACGCTAGTCCCTTCGACCGAGATCCACGGGATCGTGCTCTGGTTTGCTTGACGCGCCCGCAAGCCGGCCGTAAAAAGTCTCGCAACAGGCCTGGCTGCGCAAGGCCCGGCCACAAGAACCACCGGGGAGACGACGATGGCCGTCCGCGTATTGATCATCGACGACCACCCGTTGATGCGCGACGCAGTGTCCATGACGATGGACTCGATCGCGCCGGGCAGTCGCATCGACCTCGCTTCCAGCTTCGCCGAGGCGCGGCGCATGCTCGCCGTGAACGCGTCCTACGATTTCACCCTGCTCGACCTGAACCTGCCCGACAGCGCGGGCTTCGAAGCGCTCAAGGCGCTGCGGGCACAGTACCCGCAATTGCCCACCGTGGTGCTGTCGGCCGAAACCGACCGCGAGACGATCCTGCGCTGCCTGGACCTGGGCGCTGCCGGCTACATTCCGAAGACCTATCACGGCGACGTCATTTCACACGCCCTGCGGCTGATCTCCTCGGGGCATGTCTACGTGCCCCGCGAGGCCATCGATGCGCGCCGCGAGGCGCAGGAACCGGTCCGCGCCAGGCCGGCCGGCGGCGATCCGCGCGGGCTCGGCCTCACCGATCGGCAGTGCGACGTGCTCAGGCTGATCCTGCGCGGCCTGCCCAACAAGCTGATCTGTCGCCAACTCGATCTCGCCGAGGGCACTGTCAAGGTCCACGTGAGCGCAGTGTTGCGTGCCCTGGGCGTGCGCAACCGCACCCAGGCGGTGATTGCTGCAAGCCGGCTGGGCCTGCGCATGCAGGACTGAAGCGACGCGCGCAAGCCTTGAAGTGCGCACGCCGGGCCCCATATCGGGCCTGGAGGTTCCGCCATGTCCGAGATGATTCACGTCGTGTGCCCGCATTGCGGCAAGACCAATCGCCTGCCGGCCACCCGCGCCGGCCAGCAACCCGATTGTGGCGCCTGCGGCCAGCCACTGTTTGCCGGTCGGCCGCAGGAAATCGACGAGGCACGCTTCCACGACTACCTGAAGCGCACCGACCTGCCGGTGGTGGTCGATTTCTGGGCCACCTGGTGCGGCCCATGCCGCACCATGGCGCCGCAGTTCGAGCGCGCTGCCAGGCAACTCGCCGGCCGCGTGCAGTTCCTGAAAGTGGACACCGACGCCAATCCGGGGCTGAGCCAGCAATATGCAATCCGCAGCATCCCCACCATTGCCCTGTTCCAGGGCGGGCGGGAGGTACGGCGCAGTGCCGGCGCCATGAGCGCGGCCCAGATCGAGGCCTGGCTGGCCGCCTGATCGATCACGCGCTCAGGGCCGGATATACGCGTAGCCCGCGCGTTCGCGCTCGACCAGTTCCACCACTCGTTTCCCCATGCCGCCGGCCTCGCCAGGCGCCGACCGCGCCAGCGTAGACTGCGCAACTTGGCCGCCACCCCAAGCACCGCGACGATGCCTGCCAGCGAACCCGACAAGACTTCCCGCACCGACGACGAACGCATTGCGCAGGTGCAGATCCTGCCGCCTCCGGAGGACCTGCTGCGCTTTTTTCCCATCGAGGGCAGTGCCGTCGAGTCGCTGGTGAGCGATTGCCGCAATACGATCCGGCGCATCCTGCGCGGCGAAGACGAACGACTGCTGGTGGTGATCGGACCCTGCTCGATCCACGATCCGCGCGCCGCGCTCGACTACGCCCGTCGGCTGGCCGGCCAGCGCGAGCGCTTTCGCGACACGCTGGAAGTGGTCATGCGCGTCTACTTCGAAAAGCCGCGCACCACGGTCGGCTGGAAAGGCCTGATCAACGACCCCTATCTCGACGAGAGTTGTCGCATCAACGAAGGCCTGCGAATCGCTCGCTCGCTGCTGATCGATATTGCCCGACTCGGCGTACCCGCCGGCAGCGAGTTGCTGGACACCCTGTCGCCGCAATACCTCGCCGACCTGGTGGCCTGGGGCGCCATCGGCGCACGCACCACCGAGAGCCAGGTGCACCGCGAACTGGCCTCGGGCACCTCGGCACCCATCGGCTTCAAGAACGGCACCGACGGCAACGTGCGCGTGGCCATCGATGCGATGCTGTCGGCGCGCAGCGCCCACAATTTCCTGGGCATCCACAAGAACGGCCACGTTGCCATGCTGCGCACCCGCGGCAATGCCGACTGCCACCTCATCCTGCGCGGCGGACGCGCCCCCAACCACGATCGCGCCAGCGTCGAGGCCGCCTGCGCAGCCCTGCTCGAAAGCGGCTGTCGGCCATCGCTGATGATCGACTGCTCCCACGCCAACAGCGGCAAGCAGGCCGAGCGCCAGGCGCAGGTCGCGGAAGACATTGCCATGCAACTGGCCGGTGGCAGCCGTCACATCCTGGGCGTGATGATCGAGAGTCACCTGGTCGGCGGACGCCAGGCCTTCACGCCGGGCACGGATGATCCGGCCAGCCTCGTCTACGGGCAGAGCATCACCGACGGCTGCCTCGGCTGGGATGATTCGGTCGCCTTGCTCGAGCGACTCGATCGGGCAGTCAGGGAGCGCCGGCGCGGCTGAGTCCGGACCCCTGC
>CAZXLV010000014.1:0-2412 GCA_964641405.1 uncultured Limnobacter sp.
GCCTAGGCCGCGTCGACGATCTTCCCGAGGGCATCCGGCAACAGGTGCGCAGCGGCAACGCACGGCGCATCTTCAATCTCGACTGAGAAGCTGTGAACACCAGGCAAGAGGAGACCAAACGATGAAACGACGCAAGATGCTGATCGGCCTGGGCTGTGCCGCGGGCATCGCGGCCATGGCAGCGCTGCCGGCAACCGCACTCGCCCAGGCGGACAAGCCGATCATGCTGGTGGTGCCCTATGCGCCCGGCGGAACCAGCGACATGCTGGGGCGCCTGATCGCCCAGCATCTCGGGGCGCGCCTCGGGCGTACGGTAGTGGTCGAGAACCGCCCGGGCGCCGGAACCGGCGTAGGCGCCAGCTTTGTTGCACGCGCCGCTCCCGATGGCAACACGCTCCTGCTGGCCACCAGCACGACGCTGGCCATCAATCCCTCTCTCTACCCGAAGCTGACCTACGATCCGGCCAAGGACTTCGCGCCGGTCGGCCTCGTCGCGGCAGTGCCCTTCATGCTGGTCGTGCATCCGTCGGTGAAGGCCAGGACGGTGGCAGACCTGGTGGAACTGGCCAGGCGCCAGCCAGGCACCCTGAACTACGGCTCGGCCGGCAATGGAAGTCCGCAGCACCTGATCGCGGAGATGTTCAAGTCGGCTACCGGCATCGAGATGCGGCACGTGCCGTACAAGGGCACCGCGCCCGCGCTCACTGACCTGCTGGGTGGCCAGATCGAACTCATGTTCAGCGACATCGCTCCGGCCTTGCCACACGTCAAGAGTGGCAAGCTCAACGTGCTCGCGGTGGCTACTGCCAGGCGTCAACCGTCGATTCCCGAAGTGCCGACGATTGCCGAATCGGGCGTGTCCGGCACGGCGGACTTCGAGGCCGCAGCCTGGCAAGGCATTGTCGCGCCTGCCGGAACACCGAGCGAGGTGGTGAGCGAACTGAACCGGCAACTGGTCGCGGTGCTCTCCCAGCCCGAAGTGCAGGCGCGCCTGCACGACGTGAACGTCGAGCCACGCAGCAGTGCGAGCCCCGAGCAGTTCGCAGGCTACATCAGGAGCGAGGCCGCGCGTTGGGGAAAGGTGATCAAGGCGTCGGGCGCGAGGGTGGACTGAACGTTTTCCAGGTCTTCACCTCCCTCATGATTGCCGTCACCGACTCGGAGCGGCGGACCAGGTCGGCCATGCGCCGCATGTACGGGTCGATGTGGCGAAAGAACGCACGGTAGCCCGTGCACAGGTGGTTCAGGCCTGCTTGTCCGTCGGTCGTCGTGGCGAAGCGGTGCTTCGGGCACCCGCCGTTGCAGGCGAAGAGAACGTCGCAGCGCCGGCACTGCTCGGGTAAGCGGTCGCGTTTGTCGAAGCCGAAACGCTCGAGTCCCGCATCGGCTGCAAGCTCGCCCAAGGGGCGCTCGCGGATGTTGCCGATGCGGAACTCGGGGTAGACATAGTGGTCGCAGGCGTAGACCGACCCGTCGTGCTCGATGGCGAGCATGTCGCCGCAGATTTCATTGTGCACGCACAGGCCGCCGGGCATGCCCAGCCATTTCGCGAGTGCGCCGTCGAAGGACTGCACATGGACTTCGCCGACATCGTGCCGGACCCACCGATCGAAGATCTCGATCAGGAAGCGACCCCAGGCCCCGCCCTGAACCGACCACGGCGTGATTGCCTGCAGTTCGGACTGAGCCACGTCCGGCATTCCGAGCGTCAATCCGTGCTCCCGAGAGGTGGCTCCCGGCGTTCGCTCGACCACCGGAATGAACTGCAGGTGTCGCGCGCCGATGCGCTTGAGGAAGCGGTAGACCTCGAGCGGGTGTTCGCAGTTCGCGGCGCTCACGCAGGTGAGGGTATTGAACGCGACGCCGTGCCGCTCGAGTGTCTCGAGGCCTCGCATCGTCGAAGCCCAGCTTCCCTCGCGCCGCACGTCGACGCGGCTGCGATCGTGCAGCGCCTGCGGTCCGTCGATGCTCACGCCGACGAGGAAGTCGTGCTCCTTCAGGAACCCGGCCCATTCATCGTCGAGCAGCGTGCCGTTGGTCTGCAGGGCATTTTCGATCGTCTTGCCGTTCGCGTGCCTGCGCTGCAACTGCACCATGTTGCGAAACCAGGGCACGCCCAGCAGTGTCGGCTCGCCGCCTTGCCAGGCGAATTGCACGCGATCGCCAGGCTGCGACTCGATGTATTGGCGCACGAACGCTTCGAGCATCTCGTCGTCCATGCGCCGGCTCGACTTCGGCGCGAACAGCGCTTCCTTCTCGAGATAGAAGCAGTAGTTGCAGCGCAGATTGCACTGCGGGCCGGTCGGCTTGGCGATGACGTGAAAGGCGTGCGGAGCCGGCATGATCGGCATGGCCGAATTCATCGGACACAGTGAAACGGAACTGCGATCAGATCGCGGTTCGCGACCAGGC
>CAZXLV010000014.1:2512-6382 GCA_964641405.1 uncultured Limnobacter sp.
GCTCGCGGCCTCGAACCTTGCGCGCGTCTCCTTTTCGCGCATCACGTCGCGGATTGCCAGGCCGATGCGCTGCACGAGGTCCTTGGGCATCGAAGCCGGCGCGAAGAGGGCATTCCATCCGGTAGCGATCACGTCCAGCCCCGATTCGCGCAGGGTCGGGATCGACGGCGCCATCGGCGATCGCTTCGCTCCGGCCATTGCCAGGATGCGCAGTTTGTCGCCCGATTGGTGAGGCAGCAGCGCGTCCAGCGTGTCCACTGCGACCGGAATCGTCCCGGCCATCAGGTCGGTGATCGACGGCGCCGAACCGCGGTAGCCGATGATCTGCGGCTTGACGCCGATCGAGTCGCCGATCATCAGGGCGAAGAAGTGCGGCAGGCTGCCCGTGGCCGGTACGCCGAAATTGGCCTTCTCGGGGTTCGCCCGAAGCCAGGCCGCCAGGTGATTGAATTCGCGCACCGGCACTGCCGAGCCGACTGCAACCGCAAAATCATAGTTGGTGACGTGCGAGACCGGCACGAAGTCGCGCTGCGCATCGTAGCCGACGTCACGGAAGACGACCGGTGCAACCACCATCAGGGCGGGATTGACTACCACCAGCACGTGCTGGTTTGCAGGCGTCGACTTCAACTGCTGCATGGCCAGGCGCCCGCCGGCACCGGTACGATTCTCCACCACGATGGCCGTACCCAGCTTGTCCTTCAGCCTGTCTGCGACCAGCCTTGCGGCGCGATCCGAGGCGCCGCCCGGCGAATACGGAACGACGATGCGCAGGCCGCTGGCCAGGGGTTGCGCAATGGTCAGTGTCGGGGTGGCCAGCGACAGGATCACGGCCAGCCAGAGCATACCTGCAGTCTTCATGTGGACTCCTCTTCCGATCACGGTTTGCTGCCATTGTCGCCGACGGTCGTTGGCGGTGTCGCCCTGTTTCTTCGTGACGTCAGGTGCCAGCCCGCGGTCGCGACGAGCCCGGGGCGCGATTGCCGCCATGGCCTCGTGTGACACCGGTGGCCACGGCACGGATGGCCCGAATCATCGCTTCGACCGCGGGTGCCACCGCAACGCCGGCCTGCAGGGTCAGGCCAACGGCCGCTCGCGTTGTGCTCGTGTCCACCGCCAGGCGAATCAGCTTGCCGCTCTGCAGGTCAGGCTCGACCATGCCCAACGGGACGAACCACACGGCATCGCTGGCCTGCGTGTAGGCGCGCCCGAACGACACACTCAGGCATTCGACGCTGGCGTCGCTTGCGACGATGCCACGGCCGAGGAGAAAGGCATCGGCCGCATGCCGGATGACGGTACCCTCGTTCGGCAACAGGAAAGTACTGTCGCCCAGCGCGCGCAAGAGTCGCCCCCGCGGCAATCCCGACAAGGGATGGCCTTGCCGCACAGCCATGACCAGCGACTCGCCGTACAGCGGCTCGAACACGAGGCCGGTCATCTCGGTAGGCTCGGCCTGTCGTCCGAGCACCAGATCGAGTTCGCCGTGCTTGAGTTGACCGAGTAACTCCGCATAGCCGCGGGTGATGATCTTCAACCGCCCGCGCGGCCAGCCTTCCCGGTAGCGTGCGACGGCCTTCGGCATGATGCCTGTCGACGTGGTGGGCAACATGCCGATGGCGACCACCGGCGGGCTCTCCGCCTCCATCGCGCCCACGGCCTCGAGTCCCTCGTGCAGCACGCGCAGTGCAATCCCCGCGTGCCGCACCAGCAGTTCACCCTGCAAGGTGAGCGAAATGCCCCGTGGAGAGCGCTCCACGACGCGGCACCCCAGGATGTCGTCGAGTTCGGTCAGCGTCTTGGAGACCGCGGGCTGGGTGACGGCCAACGCACGGGCCGCTCGCGTGAGATGCCGGTGCTGCGCGACGGCCACCAGCGTTTGCAGATGCCTGAGCTTGATGCGGCCCGGATGCATGACGCAGTATAACCATCCGGAATGGTGAGCCGGAATTTATTCAGTGGCTATGACCTCGGACGAACGCTAGCATGCTCCAGACATTCGAGGAGACACCATGTCCATCGGTTTGGCCCGACGAACCTCGTTCGCCCGCTTCTGCGGCCCCTTGCTGTCCGCATCGGCCTTGCTCGCAACCATGCTCGCCGTCCCGGCCACTGCGCAGACACCTGCCTGGCCGACCCGAACGGTAAAGATCCTGGTCGGTTCGCCACCTGGCGGGCCTTCCGACATGACTGCGCGCCTCTTCGCCGAAGCGCTCTTCCGACGTACCGGCCAGTCGGTCGTCGTCGAGAATCGTCCAGGCGCGGGCAACAACCTGGCCGCCAGCACGGCGGCAAACTCGGCGCCCGACGGTTACACGCTGGTGCTCAGCCCGGACACGGTGCGCACCGTCAATCCGCTCGTCTACGGCACGCAGAAGTTCGACGCGCGCCGCGATCTCGTCCCGGTTTCGATCCTCGCCACATTCAGCCAGATGCTGGTCTGCAACCCTGCAGTGGGCCTCAAGACTGCCGAGGCGCTGGTTGCAAGGGGAAACTCGACGCGGCTCACCTATGCATCGGGTGGCCCCGGTGTTCCGGGCCATCTTGCAGCGGAAATGCTCCTGCAGGTCTCCGGCACGAAGATGGACCATGTGCCGTATCGGGGTCCGGCGCCGGCCACGGCGGCGGTGCTGGCCAATGAGGTGAACTGCGGCTTCCTGGCCACGCCGACGGTGATCCCGCACGTGAAGGCGGGCAAGCTCGATGCGCTGGCGGTCTCGGCCGCCACGCCTTCGCCTCTTGCGCCGGACGTTCCGCCCCTGGCCAAGGCGCTGAACAGGCCAGAGTTGGACATGAGCTTTCGCCTGGTTCTGGAAACCGCCGCCGGCACGCCGGCCCCCGTGCTCGCCGCAATCGAACGCGCCGCGATGGAGATCATGAAAGAGTCCGAGGCCGCGGCCCGATTACGCAATGCCGACCTGGTGGCAGTGGGCAGCAACGGCGTTCAGGCACAACAGGAACTGCAGGCCGAGATCATCCGCTGGGAACCGCTCGTCAGGCGGCTGAACCTCAACAACAACTGATCGGCAGACCCTCATGCGGCAACGCCCGAATCTCATTTTCATCGTCGCCGACGACCTGGGTTTTGCCGACCTCGGCTGTTACGGTGGACGAGCGGCCGGGTTCGGCCCGGTCTCGCCCCACATCGACGCACTCGCTGCGGGCGGGCTGCGCCTGAGCGAGGGATATTCCAACTCGCCGGTGTGCTCGCCCACACGCTTTGCGCTGATGACCATGCGCTACCAGTACCGGCTGCGCGGCGGCATGGAAGAGCCGATCAACAGCAGGAGCAAGGGCAGCACCACGCTGGGCCTGCCCACCGACATACCCACCCTGCCTTCACTGTTGCGGGAGGCGGGCTACGCCACGGCCCTGATCGGAAAGTGGCACCTGGGCTATCCGCCGGCCTTCGGGCCGCTGCGCTCGGGCTACGACGAATTCTTCGGCATCATGGCCGGTGGGGTGGATTACTTCACCCACTGTTCGGGCCGGGGCGACCACGACTTGTACATGGGCGAGCAGACGCACCGTGAGGTGGGCTACCTGACCGACGTGCTGTCGCGCCGCGCGGTCGATTACGTGGAGCGTGCGGCTGCGTCCACCCGGGCCGGCCAACCCTTCTTCCTCAGCCTGCACTACACGGCGCCGCACTGGCCCTGGGAGACGCGCGATGACGAGGCTGTCGCCGGTGAAGTGAAGGACAACCTGTTCCATCTGCACGGCGGCAACATCCATACCTACCGCCGCATGATTCATCACATGGACGAGGGCATCGGTTGGCTGGTCGAAGCCCTGCGCAGGACCGGTCAACTGGAGAACACGCTCATCGTCTTCACCAGTGACAACGGCGGCGAGCGCTTCTCGGACAAC
>CAZXLV010000014.1:6392-21561 GCA_964641405.1 uncultured Limnobacter sp.
CGCCCGGGGGCACCAGCGCCCAGCACTGCATGACCATGGATTGGTCGGCCACGCTGCTGGAACTCGGTGGCGGCCAGGCGCACGCGGACTACCCGCTCGACGGTGTCTCGCTCGCGTCGCTGCTGCGCGATCCGACCCGCACATTCGAGCGAGCACTGTACTGGCGCATGAACCATCGTCGGCAGCGCGCACTGCGCCTGGGTGACTGGAAGTACCTCAAGGTGGACGAGCATGAGTACCTGTTCGACATCGCGGCCGATGAGCGCGAACGCGCCAACCTCGCATCACGCCAACCGGAGCGTCTTGCAACGTTGCGCGAGAACTGGTTGCGCTGGGATGCCACGGTACCGGCGATACCGGAAGACGCGACGGTGAGCCTGGGCTACTCTTCGAGGGACATGCCGCAGCGCTGAGCCATCGCGGATCGCCACACCGTACCCGGAAGTACAGTAACCAGGGAGGTTCCTCGATGACCCGCAGAACGGATTGGAAGCCTGTGCGCCGACTGACGCTCGCCCTTTGTCTCGCTGCCACGACCTCGATGCTGCCGGCGGCATTGCGCGCCCAGGCTGCATCGTGGCCAGGCAAACCCGTGACCATCGTGGTCGGAACGCCGGCGGGCGGGGCGGTCGATGCGTATGCCCGCGTGCTGGCCCAGTATCTGGGCGAGTCGACCGGGGGCACCTTCATCGTCGACAACAAGCCCGGAGCCAACGGCAATATCAGTGCGGAGCACGTGCTCAAGGCGTCAGCCGATGGCCACACCCTGTGGATCGGCACCCAGTCCATGGTGACGATCAATCCCTCGGCTTTCACCGGCCTGCGCTGGAAGCAGGCCGATTTCAAGCCCATTGCCAAAGGCGTGGAGGCACCGCTCGTGCTGGTGACGCATCCATCGGTGCCGGCACGTACGCTGCCGGAACTGGTCAAGTGGGTGGCCGCGAACCCCGGCAAGGTGTCGTACGCGTCTTTCAGTCCGGGAACGCCTTCGCATTTCCTCGGGTATCAGCTGAACGAGCAGTTCAAGCTCGACATGGCGCACGTTCCCTACAAGGGATCGGCGCCGCAGGTCTCGGATCTTCTCGGTGGGCAGGTCCCGCTGGGATTCTCGCAGTTGCAGACCACGCTGGCGCATCTGCAAGCGGGCAAGCTCAATGCGATCGCGGTGACCAGCGCGCAGCGTTCGCGATATTTGCCGCAGGTCCCGACGTTTGCCGAACTTGGCTACAAGGAACTGAGCACCACTATCTGGTTCGGCGTATTTGCAGTGGCAAGCACACCCGGGCCTGTTCTCGAAAGCATCGAGGCAGCGGTGGGCAAGGTACAGGCTGATCCGGGTTATCGGGCCCGGCAAGAGGCGCAGGGATTCGATGTTCCCACCGAACACGGCGACGCCTTTGCCCGGTCGATCGCCTCCGAGACGGCGCGCTGGGCCGAACTGGTGCGTGCCACGGGCTTCAAGGCGGCGAACTGAGGGGCGTCGGCGCCTCGCTCAGGCTGCGTGACTGCAGCTCAATGGCTGTGCAGCAGGCGATCCTTGTCGCTGCGCATCATCCTCGACTCGGAGCGCGTGTTTCCTTGCTTCGCGTCACGCCTGCCTTCATGGGGGTGAAACAGCCCGGCGATGAACTCGATCGCACGCGTGATCCGCTCCAGGCCGTCATGGGTGGGAATGGTTGTGTTCATGACGATACCTCCATGTGTGCAAGCAACATCGGAGAGCATCGTCGCTGGCCAGCAATTCGTCCAATGAATACTGGTCATAGATACCATCATGCGCACGAATGCATGGCGATGTTCAGTGAGCCGACATTTCCGCAGTGAACGGGCCGGAGATCGAGGCGTTGATCTTGCAGTCCAGCAACACCGGGCCCTCCGGCGACTGCAACAGCGGTGCGGCGCGACGCAGGTCATCGAGCGTACGGATGGTGGCGGTGCGAAATCCGAAGGCCTCGGCCACCGGTGCGTAGTCCACGTCGGGAAACAGTGCTCGCGCCGCCGGCATGCGCTCGAGTTGGAGGTAGTGCAACTCCGCACCGTAGGCGCAGTCGTTCATCACCACGATGATCAGCGGGATGTCCTCGCGTACCGCAGTGTCGAGTTCGGTCAGGGTCATCGCAAACCCGCCGTCGCCGATGAACAGCACGGTCGGAGCGCCCGGTCGTGCCTTGGCGAACCCCAGGGCGGTGCCGAAACCCATGCCGACCGAGAAGAAGTCGCTGGTGTTCTTGAGGTGATCGGGCCCTTGTACTCCGAGGTAGGGCAGCACCTGCAGGAAGTTGCCGGAGTCGTAGACCAGGTTGCGCTCGGGCGGCAGCAGGCGGTCGAGTTCGTGCGCCAGCGCGCGCGGGTCGAGGGTGTGCGCCGTATGCTGGACCTGGAAGTCGCTGGTGATGTCGAATCCGGCCAGCCGGCTGCGCGTGGCCTCGCTGTGAAACGGCTTGTCGGCCGGCGCGCGATCGGGCAGGGCCTCGATCAGTTGCTCGGCCACCAGGCGGGCGTCTCCGATCACGGCCAGCTCTGCCGGGCCCCAGCGCCCGACGTGGCTGCGCTGAAGATCGACGTGGATCACCGGTGCTCCCGGCGGCAAGGCTTCGCCGCCGCTGGTCGTGCGCTGGTTGAAGCTCGCACCGAACACCAGCACGCAATCGGCCTGGTCGATCAACTGGCGGCCGGCCGAATGCGAGAACGAGCCAATGATGCCGACATTCCATGGATTGCCGCGGAACATGTCCTTGGCCTTGAGCGAGGTCGCCAGGACCGCGCCGGTCTTGTCGGCGAGGCGCTCGATCGCTTCGCGCGCACCGCTGCGATGCGCGCCGATGCCGCACACGAACAGGGGTCGCTGGCTGCGCTGCAGCAGCGCGGTCGCGGCGGTGATCGCCGCACCGCGTGCCTTGGCTGGCGCTGCGGCCCGCGGGCGCCGAAGCGCCAACTCGGCCGGCGGCCTGGGCTGGACGCTGGCGCGCTGCACGTCCAGCGGCAACAGGAGCGCCACCGCCTGGCCCTGCTGTGCGGCCGCAATCGCGTCGGCCAGCACGGCTTGCGCCGTCGCAGGCGAACGAGCCTCGAAGGTGCGCAGTCCGGCGGCGCGCAGGATGCTGGCCGCATCCAGCGCCTTGCCGTCGGGACCGAGCGGATTGGGATCGGTGTCGAGCGCCTTGCTGTCGCCGAACATGATCAGCACCTTCGAGCCGGTGCGGCTGGCGTAGACCGCGCCGTGCAATCCGTTCACCATTGCCGGGCCGCGCCCGATCAGCGCCAGGCCCAGGCCGCCGGTGGCCGCCGCGTAGCCTTCGGCCATGGCGATCGCGCCGTTTTCGTGGCGCGCTGCGTGAAAGCCGGTGCCGTTTGCGTCGAGCGTTGCCGCCAGCAGCATGGTGTCGTCGCTCATCAATCCGAAGACCGGAACGCCCAGTCTTGCGATGTCGGCTGCCAGGATCTCGTAGACCGGCTTGCGTTCCAGCAGGCTGTCTTGCGCACTGTCGAGTGCGCCCTTCACGAGCATGTCCATACGAGTCTCCGCTAGGCAATCCACTTCTCCCAGCATGCCACCACGCCGGTTCGCGGGCGGCATGACCGCAAGGGGGTGTCGGGTATAGATATATTCACAATAAATCTTCTAAGGCAGCCAATGCCTGCTGAAGGCTGCTTCGTTCGTCGCGTCCCGACTTTGCTATCGTTGCCACGCGATCGCAGGCCGGCGCCTGGCTGGCGGCGGGTCGCCCGTCGAATCCGTTTCCTGCCGGCATGAAGACACTCTCGCCCACCCAAGCCCTGTGGCTCTCGGTATCTGCCGCGCTGGCCACGATGGCCATGAAATCGGGTGCCTGGCTGCTCACCGGTTCGGTGGCCTACCTGTCGGACGCACTGGAGTCGCTGGTCAATCTCGCCGGGGCAAGTTTTGCCCTGTGGATGGTTTCCTATGCCCGGGCGCCGGCCGACGAGGGACACCCCTGGGGTCACGGCAAGGCCGAATACTTCTCGGCCGCCTTCGAAGGCATGCTGATCTTCGTTGCTGCGCTGGCCATCTTTCTGGCCGCCGGGGAACGCCTGGTGCACCCGCAAGCCCTGGGTCGACTCGGCCTGGGAACCGGCCTGTCGATTGCCGCGAGCGTGGTGAACTACCTGGTCGCCAGGGTGCTCTTCCGGGTCGGGCGGGCGTACCGATCGATTGCCGTGGAAGCCGATGCGCGCCACCTGATGACCGACGTCTGGACCACCGCGGGCGTCGTGGTCGGCGTGGCGATTGCCGCCGCCAGTGGCTGGCACTGGATCGATGCCCTGGTCGCCATGGCCGTGGCGCTCAATATCCTGCGCGAGGGCTGGCAACTGATGCGCCGCTCGGTGGATGGCTTGATGGACCGCTCGCTCGAGCCTGAGCAGATCGGAGAAATCGAAGCGGTACTGCGTTCGTACACCGGCCAGGGTTGCAGCTTCGCCAACCTGCGTACACGTGCCGCCGGCAACATGCGCTTTGCACTGGTGAACCTGCACGTGCCCGGCCACTGGAGCGTGGCGCGTGCCCACGCACTGGCCGATGTCGTGGAGCAGGCTGTCGCTCGCACCGGCACGACGCTGTCCACTCACGTCGAGCCGCTTGATGCGCCACCCGGAAGCACCACCCTCGCCGACAGTCCGGAGGGGTGATTTGACATCGAATCACGATCACGCGTAAGACAGTGACAGGTCACTTGCCAGATTCGAGACGGAGCGACGGATGCACACCCGATCGACCGGTTCCCGCGTTTCGACGCGTCCTGCCCGCCGCAATGCCGCCGCCCGCGCGGCCGCGGTGTCCGGCGCGCCGAAGCGTGAAGCACCTGAACACCAGGCCCCGCAGCCGCAGGCGCCGGCGGGTCTGAAGGCGACGACAACGCCGGCGACTGCCGCGCCGAGCACATCGACATCACTACCCGATGTGCTCGACGTCATGGCGCAGGCTCGTGTTGCGCGATTCACCGGTGGCCTGTCGCCGGCCGCGGGCTTGCTCGCCTGGGCCGACTGGGCCATGCACCTGGCGATCTCGCCGGGCAAGCAACGCAGCCTGGTCGAGAAGGCGCTGCGCCAGCAGCAGCGTCTCGGCCAGTACGCGATGAGTTGCGCGTTGATGCCGCCGGAAACCCCGCCCTGCATCGAACCACTGTCCCAGGATCGTCGCTTCGCCGATGCCGCCTGGCAGCGTTGGCCGTTCAACCTCATCTACCAGGGCTTCCTGCTCAACCAGCAGTGGTGGCATAACGCGACCACCGGCGTGCGCGGCGTCACGCGCCATCATGAGCAACTGGTCACCTTCGGGGGCCGCCAGTTGCTCGATATGTGGTCGCCGGCCAATTTCATCTGGACCAACCCCGAAGTGCTCGCTGCGATCGCCGCCACCGGCGGCGCCAACCTGTGGCGCGGCGCGCTCAATCTGCTCGAGGACATGGAACGCGAGTCGCTTGGTGAGGCGCCTCCCGGTGCCGACGCGTTCGAGGTCGGCAAGGATGTCGCGACAACGCCCGGCAAAGTGGTTTTTCGCAACGGGTTGATCGAGTTGATCCAGTACGCGCCGGCGACGCCGATGGTATACGCCGAGCCGGTGCTGATCGTGCCGTCCTGGATCATGAAGTACTACATCCTCGATCTGTCGCCGCACAACTCGATGGTGAAGTACCTGGTCGGTCAGGGGCACACGGTCTTCATGGTGTCCTGGAAGAATCCGGACGCGGCCGATCGTGACCTGGGCCTGGACGACTACCGGGCGCTCGGCGTCATGGCGGCGCTCGATGCGGTGACCGGGATCGTGCCCGGACGCAAGGTGGATGCGGTCGGCTACTGCCTGGGGGGCACCTTGCTGTCGATGGCTGCGGCGGCGATGGCGCGCGACGGCGACCATCGCCTGCGCAGTGTGTCCCTGTTCGCCGCGGAGGTCGACTTCCGCGACTCGGGCGAGCTGTCGCTGTTCATCGACGAGAGCCAGCTCAGCTGGCTCGATGCGATCATGGCGCAGAAGGGCTATCTCGACGGCAAGCAGATGGCGGGCAGCTTCCAGTTGCTGAACTCGCGCGACCTGGTCTGGTCGAAGCGGGTGCGCGAGTACCTGCTCGGCGAGCGACAGTCGCTGAATGACCTGATGGCGTGGAATGCGGACACGACGCGCATGCCGCATCGCATGCACAGCGAATACCTCAGGCGCCTGTATCTCGACAACGAGTTGGCCGAAGGCCGCTATCGGGTCGGCGGCAGGGTGGTTGCACTGACCGACATCCGGGTGCCGATCTTCGCGGTGGGCACGGTGCGCGATCACGTGGCGCCCTGGCCGTCGGTGTACAAGATCGTCCTGCTCACCGAGACCGAAGTGAGCTTCGTGTTGACCAGCGGCGGGCACAACGCCGGGGTGGTGAGCGAGCCGGGACATGCCGGGCGCAGCTTCCAGATGTCCACCCATGCTGCCAGCGACCGCTACATCGGCCCGGAAAGCTGGCGCGCCGAAACGCCGGTGCAGGAGGGATCCTGGTGGCCGGTGTGGCAGGCGTGGCTGGCCCGGCGCTCGGGTGCTCGCGTAGGACCGCCGCCGATCGGCGGCGCGCAGCACGCCTATGCCGCGCTGGGCGACGCGCCTGGCACCTACGTGATGGAGCGTTCGTAATGCCCGTTGCGCGCAGGGACTGGCTGGTGCTCGGCGTGAGCCTGTTTGCCATCGTGTTCGGCGCGGTAACCATTCGCGCCGGCGGCTCGGTGCTGTTCGGCAGTGACGAAGCGCGCCGCGCCGCAGGCGCCTACGTGGGATTCGTGGTCTGGTTCAACTTCCTGGCCGGCTTCGCGTATGTGCTGGCGGGCGCCGGCCTGTTGGCGCGGCGGCGCTGGGCGGTGGGGCTGGCAGCCGGGATCGTTGCGGCAACGCTGGTGGTATTCCTCGCGTTCGGCCTGCATATTGCCGCCGGCGGCGCCTGGGAGCCGCGCACGATGGCGGCCATGACCCTGCGCACACTGGTGTGGGCGGCGATAGCCACCATCGCGTGGCGCCGCATCGGGCGCCCGGCCTGAACGCTCGCCCCAGGTGGGCGCACGGCGCTCCGCTCAGCTTCAGTCGCTGGTTCCGACGATGACGCTGGAGGCCTTGAACCAGGCGGCGACGGGCTTGCCCACCTGCAAGCCGAGGTTCTTCACGCTCGCCACGGTGACGATCGCGGCCACCGTGCCGCCGCCGGGTAGGTCGACGACGACTTCGCTGTTGACCGCGCCTTTTTCGATCCGTGCGACGGTGCCGGCGAGCCGATTGCGGGTGGACACGCGGGCCTGGTCGGCGTCCACGGCCAGGATCACGGAAGAGGCCTTGATCAGGGCGAAGGCTTCGCGGCCGACCTTCAGGCCGAGGTTCTCCGTGCTCGCGTGCGTGACGATGGCAGTGATGCGCTGGCCACCGGCAATTTCGATCTGGACTTCGTCGTTGACCGCACCGCGCTCGAGTGCGACGACTTTTCCGATGAACTGGTTGCGGGCGCTGGTCTTCATCACGTTCAATCTCCTCAGTAAGCCGATCTCGTCGTGCATGCCGAGCGCATGGCTCGACAAGAGTGCCATGAAACGACGATGCTCGTCTTCGATCAGGCGAAAGTTTGCGATCAGGCGCTCGCCGCGCTCGGTGAGCCGGGTCGAGCCGCCTCCCTTGCCGCCGGTGACGCGTGTGACCAGCGGTTCGGCGGCGAGATTGTTCATGGTGTCGATGGCGTCCCAGGCCGCCTTGTAGCTCAGGCCCACCTTGCGCGCTGCGCGCGTGATCGAACCTTCACTGTGGATGGCCTCGAGCAGGGCAATGCGCCCGGGGCCGCCGAAGTTGTGATCGCCGGCGCTGAGCCAGAGCAGACCCCTGAGTTCGAGTGGAGGGTTGGTCATGCGCGCCTCATGTCGGCCTTGCACTCACGTCTGCCTGGCAAGCTTACGCGGCCGTCACGGATTTCGAACACTGCATCGCCGAAGCGCTCGATATCGGCCCGGTCGTGCGTGACCAGCACCAGGGGGATATCGAGGCGTCGCTGCAGCGCGTCGAGTTCGTCGCGCAAGCGCGCACGAAGGGCGGGATCGAGCGCGGCAAAGGGTTCGTCCAGCAACAGGGCGCGCGGCCGGCGAGCCAGCGCGCGCGCCAGCGCGGTGCGCTGGCGCTGCCCGCCCGAGAGTTGCCAGGGATAGTGCCCGGCCAGGTCGTCGATGCCGAGCGCGGACAGCCAGTATTCGGACTGCGGGTGCTTGCGCCGGCGCAAGGGGTTGAGCAGCGAGCGGGTGAGGCCGAAGTTCACGTTCTGGCGCACCGTCAGGTGCGGGAACAGGGCATAGTCCTGGAACAGGTAGCCGATCTCGCGCTCGCGTGCGCTCAACTCGATGCCCAGGCTGTCGTCGAAGAGGCGTCGCTCGCACAGGGCGATGCGGCCGCGATCCGGCCGGAGCAGGCCGGCGATGGCCTGCAAGGTCAGGCTCTTGCCGGAACCGGAGGGTCCGTGAATGACCACGCGCCGCGCCGTGGTGCGCAAGCGCACGCGCAACTCGAAGTGCCGGGTTGTCGTGCGCAGGGACTTCTCGATGTCGAGCGAGAACGTGGTATCCGCCAACGATGAAAACGCGGCGTCGGCCGCAGGCGGTTCGGCGTGCTGCCGTATGGGCGCGCCGCTGCGCAGTGGGCTCATGGCGCCATCGATTTCAGTTGGCCGCACGCGGCGGTGACAGCCGCCCGACGAACAGCAGCACCACCACGCAGGTGATGGAGACGATGATGACCAGCAGATTGGCAAGATCGTCCTGGCCGGCCTGAACGGCTTCGTAGACCGCGATCGAGAGTGTTTGCGTGCGCCCCGGGATGCTGCCGGCGACCATCAGCGTGGCGCCGAACTCGCCCAGCGCGCGTGCGAAGGCGAGCAGCAGGCCGGCCAGGATGCCGCGCCAGGCCAGGGGCAAGGTGACGCGCAGAAACAGTGCCGGCTCCGGGATGCCGAGCACGCGTGCCGCCTTTTCGAGTTGCGGATCGACCGACTCGAAGGCGGTGCGCGCCGACTTGAACACCAACGGAAAGGCGACGATGGTTGCCGCGATGATCGCGCCCTGCAGCGTGAAGATCAACTGGATGCCAAGATGCTCGTAGAGCCACGCGCCGATGACGCCCTTGCGGCCGATGAGCACCAGCAGGTAGTAGCCCAGCACCGTAGGGGGCATCACCATCGGCAGGGTCAGCGTTGCGTCGAGCAACTCGCGGCCGGGAAATTCCAGCCGCGCCAGTGCGAAGCCGGCAGCGACGCCCAGCACCAGATTGAGCAGGGTGGCCCACCCGGCAACCTGCAGTGACAACCACAGCGGAATCCACGCCTGCTCCACCAGGGTCTCAAGGCGGCGAGAAGCCGTAGCGGGCCAGGACGGCCTGCGCTTGCGCGCCGGTGACGTAGTCGACGAAGGACTGTGCCGCCGCCGGTTGCGCCGATGCGGCAATCGGTGCGATCGGGTAGGTCACCGGTTCCTCCAGCGGAATGCGCACGACGACGTCGACCTTGTCTTTCATGATGGCTGCATCGGTGGCGTAGACGAAGCCGGCGTCGACCTCGGAGCGTGCCACGTAGTCGAGCACCTGGCGCACGCTCTGCGCCTGGATCAGCCTGTCCTGCAGCGGGCCCCAGAGCGCCGCCTTCTCGAGCGCCTGGCGAGTGTAGCGCCCGACCGGCACGCTGGCCGGGTTGCCGATGGCGATACGCCGGTAGGCGGGTTGGCCGAGATCGCCGATGACTGCCGGCCGCGATGCACTGCCCCTGGGTACCACCAGCACCAGCGCATTGGTGGCGAAGTTGCGTCGCAGCGCTGCAACGACGAGGTTCTGCGCCTGCGCCTTGTCCATGGTGGCCAGGTCGGCCGAAGCGAAGACGTCGACCGGTGCGCCGCGCGCGATTTGCGCCAGCAAGGTACCCGAGGCGGCGAAATTCAGGCTCACCCTGTTCGGCGGGTGAGCGGCTTCGTAGCCAGCGGCGATTTCGCGGAACGCGTCGGTGAGGCTGGCAGCAGCCGAAACGATGACATCGGCGGCTTGCGCCGGGGCGGCCAGGACCAGTGCAAGCAACGGTGGCGCCAGGCGGCGCAGGTAGCGCAACCGGTACGCGGGCGCGCGGCGTGGGGTCATCGCAAGTCACTCACGGCAGGTCACGGCAGGTCACGGCTGAAGTGGGCCCGGCACCAGGCCGGATCGGATCGCGCCATCGCAATATACGACATGATATAACGCTTTCGGCAAGCTTGGCGTGCCGGCAGCGAGGAGCGCTGCATCGACTCGTCTTGTCGCCGACAAGGGGCATCCATGCCTTGCCCGTCACCGGCCTTGTATGATGGCTCGCATACGAAGCAACGTCGAAGGCCGGCATGAGCTCGCACGGGCGCAGGCGCGGCTGGCAGTTGCGGGCGCTGGTCTGGCTTGGACTGCTGGCCGTCGGGATGGCAATCGCCGCGGTCGGAAGCGGTACGGATTCGCCGTCGCGTACGGCGCTGGTGCTCAGCCTGGATGGCGCCATCGGTCCGGCCAGCGCCGACTACGTGGTGCGCGGAATCGCGCGCGCCGGCCAGCGCGGCGATGCGGCGGTAGTGCTGCGCATCGATACGCCCGGCGGGCTCGATACCTCGATGCGCGAGATCATCCGTGCCATCCTTGCCTCACCGGTACCGGTGCTCGGTTTCGTTGCGCCCAGTGGTGCGCGCGCAGCCAGCGCGGGTACCTACATCCTGTATGCCTGTCACGTCGCCGCGATGGCGCCCGGCACCAACCTGGGGGCGGCAACGCCGATCTCGATCGGCGGCGCGGGCCTGCCCTTGCCCGGCGGCGATGGCGGTCGCGACGGCGCGGGGCAGGGAACGACTGACAAGGGCGCGGCGGACCAGCGAACGGCCGATAAGGGAACGGCCGACAAGGGAACGGCCGACAAGGGCGACGCCCGGCCCGCGGACTCGAAGGATCGGGCCGCAAAGCCGACGCCGCCCGCTCACTCGACCGAGGAGAACAAGGCGATCAACGATGCGGTGGCCTACATCCGCTCGCTCGCCCAGTTGCGGGGGCGCAATGCCGACTGGGCCGAACGGGCGGTGCGCGAAGCGGCCAGCCTGTCGGCCGGCGAAGCGCTGAAGAGCAAGGTGATCGACCTCATGGCGCGCGACATTCCCGATCTGCTCGAACAGGCGCAGGGCCGCAAGGTCGAGATCGACGGGCGGCAGGTTACGCTGCAGACGAGCGGCCTCGTGCAGCAGGTGGTGGAGCCCGATTGGCGCACCCGCTTGCTGGCGACGATCACCAACCCGAGCCTGGCGCTGATCCTGATGACGATCGGCTTCTACGGACTGATCTTCGAGTTCATCCACCCTGGTTCGTTCTATCCGGGAACCATCGGCGCCATCTCGCTGCTGCTCGGGCTGTACGCGCTGTCGGTGCTGCCGGTCAATTTCGCCGGTCTGGCCCTCATCGTGCTCGGCCTGGCGCTGATGCTCGGCGAGGCGTTCACGCCATCGGCCGGGGTGCTCGGCATCGGCGGGGCGATCGCCTTCGTGCTCGGCGCGACCATCCTGATCGACACCGATGCGCCGGGATTCGCCGTGTCGTGGTCGGTGATCGGCGGCGTGATCGCCGTGTCGCTGGGATTCTCGCTGCTGGTGCTTCGCCTGGCCTGGCGCTCACGGCGCCGGCCGGTGGTCAGCGGCGCCGAGGCCTTGCTCGCGGAGCGCGCCACGGTGCTCGAATGGAGCGGCGGCAGCGGGCGTGTGCGCATGGCCGGCGAGCGCTGGCAGGCGCGCTCCCACATGCCGCTCGAGCCGGGGCAGGCAGTGCGCGTCACCGGACGCGACGGACTGGTACTGACGGTGGAAGCGGAACGCGCGGCAGGGCCGTGAAGGAGCAATCGCCATGATGTTCGACCTGGTGTTCTATCTGCCGATCGTGGTGGTGGTGGCCGCCATTCTGGCGAGTGCGATCCGCATCCTGCGCGAGTACGAACGCGGCGTCATCTTCACACTCGGACGATTCACCGGCGTGAAGGGGCCGGGGTTGATCCTGCTGATTCCCTACGTGCAGCAGATGGTGCGGGTCGACCTGCGCACCCTGGTGCTCGACGTGCCCACGCAGGACGTGATTTCGCGCGACAACGTGTCGGTGAAGGTCAACGCGGTGATCTATTTTCGGGTGGTCGACGCGGAGAAGTCGGTGATCCAGGTCGAGAACTTTCGCCAGGCCACCAGCGAGTTGGCGCAGACCACCCTGCGCTCGGTGCTGGGCAAGCACGAACTGGACGAAATGCTTTCGGAGCGCGACCGCCTGAACAATGCCATCCAGGAGATCCTCGATGCGCAGACCGATGCCTGGGGCATCAAGGTGTCGATCGTCGAGATCAAGCGCGTCGACCTCGACGAGAGCATGATCCGCGTGATCGCGCGCCAGGCCGAAGCCGAGCGTGAGCGCCGCGCCAAGATCATCAGCGCCGAAGGCGAGGAGCAGGCTGCGCGCAAGTTGCGCGACGCTGCCGACATCCTCTCGAACCGCCCGGAGGCGATGCAGTTGCGCTACCTGCACACGCTCAACACGATCGGTTCCAGCAGCAGTTCGACCATCGTGTTCCCGTTCCCGATCGAGTTCGGACAACTGCTCGCGGGCCTCGCCGCAGCGCAAGGCGGCTCGCCATCGACAGCGGGGCCGGTCACGAGCGGGGGCGGGGGCTGACAGGCCCACCGAGCGATCCGTGTGTGGACGCTATGTGCTGTACGGGCCGGGCGAGGCGCTGATCGAAGGTTTCAGCCTTGCCGGCTTGCCGCCGTTCGTGCCGCGCTACAACATCGCGCCGGCCAGCAATGTGCTGGTGGTGCGCGAAGATGCCCAGGCTGGCCGCCTGCTGGAGCCGATGCGCTGGGGACTGGTGCCGCGCTGGGCGCGCGAGCCTTCGATCGGCAGCCGGATGATCAACGCGCGCGCCGAAACGGTGGCCAGCAAGCCGGCCTTTCGCGAAGCCCTGCGGCGCAGGCGTTGCCTGATTCCTGCCAACGGCTTCTACGAATGGCAGGCGCCTGCACCGGGTGCGCCGGCACGCAAGCAACCCTTCTACGTGTACGCGCGCGGCGGTGGCCTGCTGGCGATGGCGGGCCTGTACGAACGTTGGGACGGCCCCGAGGGCGTGCTGACCACCTGCTGCATCATCACCACGGCGGCCAACGACAGGATGGCGCCGGTACACGATCGCATGCCGGCGCTGATCGAAGCGGGCGCGCAGGCGGCGTGGCTCGAGCCCGGGCAGCACGACCCGGCGGCGCTCGCCCCCCTGCTGCGCCCATGCCCGAATGACGTGATTGCCTTGCGCGCGGTGGGCGTCGCGGTTGGTGACGCCCACCGCGAAGGTGCCGACCTGATCGAGCCGCTCAGCCGATGATCTGCTCGCGATGGCCGAAGGCTACTGAATTGTCGATGAAGTAGAGTTGCTCGGGCTCGAGCCGGTACCAGCGCACCCTGTCCAGCGCGGCGGCGATCGCGGCGGGTGCCCCCCCGGCTGCGCCGATGAGCGGATAGCGCGCTGCGTAGAGCCGGCGTGCGTGCCCGGCTTGCTCGCCGCCGAGTTCGCTGACCAGGCCGGCGAGTTGCACTCCCTTGATCTGCGGCCAGTCGCGATAGTCTTCCTGGATGGTGGCAGCGACCCGTGGATCACGCGCCAGGTTCACGCTGTGACGACTGGTCGGCGCCGACAGGAAGTAGAGGGTGAACCCGTCGTTGACATAGAAGACGGCCGCCGCCCAGGGGCCGCCGGCATCCTGGGTGGCAAGAGAGACCACGCGATGCTCGCGCAGGTAGGCGAGCGCCTGCGCGTGCAGCGCCTGCGCCATCAGGTCTCCAGGGTGGCGCGATCGGCTGCCGGGACTGCGACGGGGCTCTCGCTGCGCGCTTCCTCGCCTTCATGCAGGCGCTTGAGCCGGTAGGCCAGCTGCGGCCGCGTCAGGCCGAGCATGCGCGCGGCCGATGACAGGTTGCCGCGCGCCTTGTCGACCGCCGTCTCCAGCAGCATCGCCTCGACCTGGTGCAAGGTCATCACGCCGTTGAACACCGACTCGCACAGGGCCTTTCCATGCTCCCAGCGGTTGGCGTCGAGGCTGCCGTGGACATCGAGGCCGAATTCGCGCGCATGTTCCTCGGCGTACGAGGGAAACAGTTGACTGACCTCGACACGGGTGCCGCTCGGAGCGAGGATCACGCCGCGCTCGACCGTATTCTGCAATTCGCGGATGTTGCCGGGCCAGCCATAGCTGAGCAGGGCGCGTTTGGCCTTGTCGGTGTATCCGCGCAGCTTCTTGCCGTGGATCGCGCAGTGCTTTTCCAGGAAGCGCTTGGCCAGCAGGGCAATGTCTTCCTTGCGTTCGCGCAGTGGTGGTATGTCGATCTGCCATGCGTTCAGCCGGTAATACAGGTCGGAGCGGAAGCGCCCGGCCTTGACCAGTTCAGGCAGCTTGCTGTTGGTGGCAGCGACCAGGCGCACGTCGATGCGGCGCGTCTTGTGGTCGCCCAGGCGCTCCAGTTCCCCTTCCTGCAGGACGCGCAGCAACTTGCTCTGCGCGGGCAGGGGCAGGTCGCCGATCTCGTCCAGGAACAGCGTCCCGCCATCGGCGCGCTCGAAGCGCCCGGGACGCGAGACCAGCGCACCGGTGTAGGCGCCTTTTTCCACGCCGAACAGTTCCGACTCGACCAGTTCCTGCGGAATGGCCGCGCAGTTCACCGCGACGAAGGGACGCGCCGCACGCGCGCTCATGTCATGCAGGGAACGCGCGAACAGTTCCTTGCCGACGCCGGTTTCGCCCAGCAGCAGCACCGTGATGCGGGTGTCGGCAGCCTGGCGCAACAACTCGTAGGCGGCGCGAAAGCCGGGCGAGTTGCCGATCATGTCGGCCGGCAGTCTTTCCCGATCGTCGATCGTCGAGCGCAACTGGGTGACCTGCGTCTGCAGATCGAACAGTTGTTCGGCAATCGACTCGCGACTGAAGAAGTGCTTGTGCTCGTCGGCGTCGGGCCATTCCTCGATCGGCTTGCCGATGATGCGGCAGTTGTTGTTGCCCATGCCGATGCACTCGACCTCCTTGTAGAGGATCGGACGGCCCATGAACGCCGAGGTGTAGCCGCAGGCGTAGCCGATCTGCGTCCAGCACACCG
>CAZXLV010000015.1:0-20576 GCA_964641405.1 uncultured Limnobacter sp.
GATGGACAAGCTCGACCTGCTGGTGGTGGTCGATCCGTATCCGTCGGCCACCGCGGCGATGGCGGCGATGACCGCGCCGCAGGTCACCCCCAACCCGAATCGCTCGGTGTACCTCCTGCCGGCCTGTACCCAGCTGGAAACCTCCGGTTCGGTCACTGCATCGAACCGCTCGCTGCAATGGCGTGAACGGGTCATCGAGCCGCTGTTCGAATCGATGCCCGATCACGTGCTGATGCAGGCGTTCGCCGACCGGCTCGGATTCGGCGAGCAATTGTCGAAGAACTACAAGCTCACCACTTTTTCGAAGCACGGCATCGAATGGAGGGAGCCCGAGCCCGAGTCGATCCTGCGCGAGATCAACGGCTCCTGCTGGACGATCGGCTACACCGGCCAGTCGCCCGAGCGCCTGAAGCTGCACATGAAGAACATGGCCACCTTCGACGTGAAGACCCTGCGCGCGGTGGGCGGCCCCTGCGATGGCGACTACTTCGGCCTGCCATGGCCGTGCTGGGGTACGCCGGAGCTGAAGCATCCGGGCACGCCGAACCTGTACCAGACCACGCGCAACGTGATGGACGGAGGGGGCAACTTCCGCGCCAACTGGGGCGTCGAGCGCGACGGCGTGTCATTGCTGGCCGCCGAGGGCTCGTATTCGAAGGGCGCCGACATCAAGGGCGGCTACCCCGAGTTCGACCATGTGCTGATGAAGAAGCTCGGCTGGTGGGACGAACTCACCGATGCGGAGAAGAAGGCTGCCGAGGGCAAGAACTGGAAGACCGACAACTCGGGCGGCATCATTCGCGTGGTCATGAAGAACCACGGCTGCTATCCGTTCGGCAACGGGCGGGCACGGGCCGTCGTCTGGAATTTCCCCGATCCGGTGCCGATCCACCGCGAGCCGATCTACGGCACGCGGCCCGACCTCGTCGCCAAGTACCCGACCTCCGACGACAAGACCAAGTTCTGGCGCATGCCGACGCTGTTCAAGACCTTGCAGCAGCAGAACATCGAGCAGAAGCTGTACGAGAAGTTCCCGCTCATCCTCTCATCGGGGCGGCTGGTCGAGTACGAGGGCGGCGGCGAGGAGACACGCTCGAATCCGTGGCTGGCCGAACTGCAGCAGCACGCCTTCGTCGAGATCAATCCGCGGGCGGCCAACGATCGCGGCATCCGCAACGACGAACTGGTCTGGCTGTCCACGCCCACGGGAGCGAAGCTGAAGGTCAGGGCGCTCGTCACCGAGCGCGTCGGCCCCGACACCTGCTGGATGCCGTTCCACTTCTCGGGCTGGTGGCAGGGGCGCGACCTGCTCGAGTTCTATCCGGAGGGTGCGCATCCGATCGTACGCGGCGAAGCAGTCAATACCGCCACCACCTATGGCTACGACTCGGTGACCATGATGCAGGAAAGCAAGACCACCATCTGCCAGGTCGAGAAGTTCACGGCTTGAGCACCGGCCCTTGCAGACCCAACGAACAAGGGGAGACACATGGCACGAATGAAGTTCATCTGTGACACCGAGCGCTGCATCGAGTGCAACGGTTGCGTCACCGCCTGCAAGCAGGAGCATGACATTCCATGGGGCGTGAATCGCCGCCGCGTCGTCACGCTGAACGACGGGGTGCCGGGCGAGCGCTCGGTGTCGGTCGCCTGCATGCATTGCTCGGATGCGCCCTGCATCGCGGTGTGTCCGGTCGATTGCATGTACCACACGGAAGAAGGCGTGGTGCTGCACGACAAGGATCTTTGCATCGGCTGCGGTTACTGCTTCTATGCCTGTCCGTTCGGTGCGCCGCAATTCCCGCAGGCCGGCGCCTTCGGGCTGCGCGGCAAGATGGACAAGTGCACCTTCTGCGCCGGCGGTCCCGAGAAGGACGGTTCGCCCGAAGAATTTGCCAAGTACGGTCGCAACCGCCTGGCCGAAGGCAAGCTGCCGGTGTGTGCCGAGATGTGTTCGACCAAGGCGCTGCTGGCCGGCGACGGCAACCTGCTCGCCGACATCTATCGCCAGCGCGTGATGGCGCGTGGCAAGGGCACCGAGATCTGGGGCTGGGGCACTGCCTACGGCGTCGGTCGCGGCGCCGGAGCGCCGGGCGGACGAGGACAGCCGGGCGGGCAGGGGCAGCCCGGTGGCGGACCCGCACCGGCCGGACAAGGGAGGGGCTGAGCCATGAGATTGCACACTTTGGGCGTTGCCATCGCCGCGCTTGCATTGGCACTCGGCCTGTCGGCCTGCAGCGAAAAGCCCCAGGTCCGGGGCGAGACCGGCACCGGCACCCGGGTCACCTGGGACACGGAACCCTGGCAGGGCGGTCCGCTTCCCTTCCAGGTCCCCTATACGCGTGGCGACCAGAAGAGCTGGGAAGAGGCCCTCAAGCTGCGCCTGCAGGGGCAGAACGAGTACGTCCGCATCGGAGACAAGTGATGAAACGCGCCATGCAGATCGTGGCGCTGCTGCTTGGACTGTGGGCCGTGCCTGCGCTCGCGCAGGCGCCACAGGGTGAGCCCGGGGGCACCGCCCTCGCGCCGCTCGGTGCATCGCGCACGGACCAGGCAGCGCGCCAGCTGGTACAGCCGCTGAACAACGCACCGACCTGGCGCCAGGCCAACTCGCCCAATGTCGGCGTCACCAACCTGCCCGCGCATGAAGGCGGCAACCTGATCCTGACAGCCGGCCAGGATTGGCGCTTGCTGCGCAACGGGCCGATGACGCTCTATGGTGGTTGGGCGCTGGTGGTGGTGTTGCTGGCCATTGCTGCCTTCTACCTCTACCGAGGTGAAATCCGCGTGAAGGGCCCCCGCAGCGGGCGCCAGATCGAGCGTTTCACGCTGGTCGAGCGTACGACGCACTGGCTCAATGCCGCCTGCTTCGTCCTGCTTGCGCTCACCGGCATCGTGATGCTGTTCGGCAAGTTCGTGCTGCTTCCCGTCTTTGGCTATTCGCTGTTCTCGCTTCTCGCCATCGTGTCCAAGACCGCGCACAACTTCGTCGGGCCGCTGTTCGCCGTCACGACGATCGCGATGTTCCTCACCTTCGTGCGCGACAACCTGCCGCGCGCCTACGACCTGCGCTGGCTGCTCGGGGCGGGGGGCTTGCTCTCGCGCAAGGGTGCGGAAATGCCGAGCGGACGCTTCAACGCGGGCGAGAAGCTGCTCTTCTGGGGGGCGCTGGTGGTGCTCGGGGTGATCGCCGCGGTGACCGGATTCATCCTGAATTTCCCCAACTTCGAGCAGACGCGCGTGCAGATGCAGGACGCCTGGGTGATCCACGTCAGCGCTACCGTGCTGTTCATGCTCGTCATCATGGGGCACATCTACATCGGCACCATCGGGATGGAGGGTGCGCTCGATGCGATGAAGAAGGGCTACGTCGACGAAACCTGGGCCAAGGAGCACCACGTCTACTGGTACGAAGACATCAAGGCGGGCCGGGTGCCGGCGCAGCGCTCGGCCCAGGCCGCGCCAGCGTCGGCCCCGATCGCAGGCAGCCAGCCCAACGCGTGACGCGCTCGCGCCGCGAGTCCGCCGCGCGATTGCGCGGGCTACCTGACCGGCGATGCGATGAAAACGGGGGCAAGTGCCCCCGTTTTCATCGTGTCGACACGCGTCGGGCGTTTTCACCCCTCGTTGCGCGTCTCCACCTGCTGCAGCGGTTCGCTGGCCGGTACGCTGCGCGGGCGTCGCACGCGCGGCGTGCGCGGCGGCGGTACTTCGGCCGGCTCTTCAGCGTGCACGGCCGAGGCGAGCGTCTGGACCCACTGCAGGCCTGCGCCTTCGACGACCGCGGCAAGGTCGACCTTGGGCTCCGGCATCGCCTGGGCCGCCGGTGCCGGCTCAATGGGGACCGGCTCCGTGGGGGCCGGTTCCGTGGGAGCCAACTGCGCGGGAGCCGGCTCCGCGAGGGCCGGCTCCGCGAGGGCCGGCTCCGCGAGGGCCGGCTCCGCGAGGGCCGGCCGTGCATCCGGCACGGCGGCGGCCAGGGCATCCGGCGCTGCTCGTACCGGTGATGCCGGGTCCGGGACTTCGTGCCCGGAGGTGGGCGCGAACGGGAGGGTTGCCTGCGCGGTGACGATCGCCGTGTCGGTCAACTGACGGGTCGGACTTGCTGGTACCGATTCGGGCTCGGCGGCCCGAGCGCCATCCTCGGCGGGTATACGGCCATCCGCGGTCGTGCTTCCGGTCTCGGTATCGACATCGGCGCCGTTCCCGCGATCGCCTTCGCGATCGCTGCGCCGGCCACGACGGCGACGGCTGCGCCCGCGTGGCGCCTCGTCGGCAACCACCGACTCGCTGGCGGGATAAACCCCTTCGTGCTGCTCGCCGCTGTCCTGGGCGACATCTGCGGACCGCGGCGCCGGCGACGAGGTGACCCCGGCAGCAGGCTCGCCGGCACTTGCAGCGACGTCTCTGGTGATGGCGTCATCGGCATGAGCCACTGCGCGCTCACTGGCGGCGGCTGCCTCGTCGGAGCCGCGACTGCCGCGTCCACGCGTGCTGCGGCGTTCGCCGCGCTCGGAACGACCCGCTTCGTCACGCTGTCCGGTACGCGCGCCGTTGCGCGACTCCTCGCGCGGCGTTTCGCGCTGGCCTTCGCCGCGAGCTTCGCGTTGCTTGTCGCGGGCCTGGCCGTCGCGATCGGGGCGCCGATCACGCGCTTCGCGTACCTCTGCGCGGCCTTCGCGACCTTCGCGACCTTCGCGGCCTTCACGGGGTTCCCGTCGCTCGTGGCCGCGCTCGCGGCCATTGCGTGGCTCGCGAGCGCCGCGCGCCTCGCCGCCCTCGGTGCCTTCGGCGCCCGGACGCCGCTCACGCTGGCCGCGCCCGTTGCGGGACTCCCCACCCGAGCGGCCTTCGCGCCCGCCACTGCGTTCGCGACCTTCGCGCGCGCCGCGCGCGGGACGCGCCGTTTCGGCCGATGGCTCGACCCTGGCCTGGGTGGACGGTGCCGCGGCGCTCGCCTCATTGGCTGGCGTGCCGCGCAGCCACCCCAGGATGCGTCCAAGCAGTCCTGCCTGTCCATTGGCCACCGGGGCCAGCGTCGTGCCGTGCGCGAGGCCGGCAGGTGCGGCAAGCGGCAGCGGCGCGCGTGCCGGCGGCGGCTGGTCGGGGGTGACGCCGCGCACCAGCGCTTCCTGGCGCGGCTTGGCCGCCGCCAGCTTGTCCTCGAGGTAGGAGTTGTCTTCCTCGGGAGCGTCGACCAGCGAATAGGTGGACTGATAGCTCACCAGGCGCTCGTCGTCGTGGCGAAGCCGTTCGGCCTTGTAGTGAGGGGTCTCGAGGTACTTGTTCGGGATCAGCACGATCTCGACGCGCAGCCTCGCCTCCAGCTTGTTCAGTTCGCTGCGTTTTTCGTTGAGCAGGTAGGTCGCTACGTCGACCGGCACCTGCGCGTAGACCGCCGCGGTGCTCTCCTTCATCGCCTCTTCCTGGATCACGCGCAGGATGTGCAGGGCCGACGATTCGGTGTCGCGAATGACGCCGGTGCCGTTGCAGCGCGGGCAGGTGATATGGGTGCCTTCGTTGAGTGCCGGGCGCAGTCGCTGGCGCGACAACTCCATCAGCCCGAAGCGCGAGATCTTGCCGGTCTGCACCCGCGCACGGTCATAGTGCAGGGCATCCTTCAGGCGTTGCTCGACCTCGCGCTGGTTCTTCGTGTTCTCCATGTCGATGAAGTCGATCACGATCAAGCCACCGAGGTCACGCAGGCGCATCTGGCGCGCCGCCTCGTCGGCGGCCTCCAGGTTGGTGCGTAGCGCCGTTTCCTCGATGTCGGAGCCCTTGGTCGATCGCGCCGAGTTCACGTCGATGGCCACCAGCGCTTCGGTGTGGTCGATCACCACGGCGCCGCCCGAGGGCAGCGGCACGATACGCGAGTACGCGGTCTCGATCTGGTGCTCGATCTGGAAGCGTGAAAACAGCGGCGTATCGTCGCGATAGCGCTTGACCCGCTCGACCGTGTCGGGCATCACGTGCGCCATGAACTGGCGCGCTTGTTCGTAGATATCGTCGGTATCGATCAGGATCTCGCCGACATCGGACGTGAAATAGTCGCGAATGGCACGGATCACCAGGCTTGATTCCTGGTAGATCAGGAACGGGCCGGGAGCCGATCCGGCGGCCGACTCGACCGCCTTCCACAATTGCAGCAGGTAGTTCAGGTCCCACTGCAGTTCTTCCGCCACGCGGCCGATACCGGCAGTGCGCGCAATCAGGCTCATGCCCGAGGGGTACTCGAGCTTGTCCATGGTTTCACGCAATTCCTGCCGGTCTTCGCCTTCGACGCGGCGTGACACGCCGCCGCCGCGCGGGTTGTTCGGCATCAGCACCAGGTAGCGGCCGGCCAGCGAAATGTAGGTGGTGAGGGCTGCCCCCTTGTTGCCGCGCTCCTCCTTGTCGACCTGGACAATGACTTCCTGGCCCTCCGAAACAGCCTCCTGGATGCGCGATCGGGAGGCCTCGACGCCCGCCTTGAAGAACGCCCTGGAGATTTCCTTGAATGGGAGGAAGCCGTGGCGCTCCTCACCGTAGTTGACGAAACAGGCCTCCAGGCTGGGTTCGACGCGGGTGATCACCCCCTTGTAGATGTTGCTCTTGCGGGACTCGCGGCCGGCCGACTCGATATCGATATCGATCAGCTTCTGCCCATCGACGATGGCCACGCGCAGCTCTTCCGAGTGCGTGGCATTGAACAGCATTCGCTTCATGCAAATGACTCCGTTGCGCGCTGAGGGCGTGGCGGCGCGCGTCGGCCAGCGGGGCGATGCGAACGGAAGCAGGAAGCGTGCGAAGCAATGACGATGCGGCGCTAGGCGCGCCGCTCCGGAACCGGTAGGCGCACGGCTGCGCACCGCGGGCAGGACCCGTTGGCGGCGAGGGCAGCTTGTGCAGGCATGGGGTTCAGGAACCGTACTGGCTCGATCGATCGCCCAGTTGGGGCAACCGGGTTGCATTCTTCCCGGAAAATTCCGCATCGTCCCGCGCTACCGGACCCTGAAGGCCGGCACCCGCGGTGGGTATGTTCTTCCTGTCGGTACAATCGGCTCTCGCGATACGGGAACCCGGCACCCGGCCCGCGGACGTTTCGACTCGACGCAGGCCGCCGGAGCTTCCCTGGATCCGTGCCGGACGCCCGATCGCGGGCGATCGATCCGGTCGGGTCAGGACTGCACACGACCCCGGAAGTATAGCAACGTGAGCGACGTGGCGACAAAACCTCTGGTCGGAGCGCCGGCGCTGGCGGCAGCCAGCGGCGTGCCGGGCGCGGCGCGGCAGGTTCGCATCGACGCCGACGATGCCGGACAGCGGCTGGACAATTTCCTGGTCCGACTGTGCCGCGACGTGCCCAAGAGCCACCTGTATCGGCTCATCCGCAGTGGCCAGTTGCGCGTGAATGGCGGGCGCCGGGCAGTCGACTACCGGTTGCAGGCGGGCGATACGATCCGCTTGCCGCCGTTGCGTGCGGCGGCGGATTCGCCGGTAGCCCCGGACGAGTTCGCAGCGCTGCGGGCTGGCAGTACCCGGTCGCCGACGCGCGCCGACCCGGTGCGTCGCGACCGCGCCCGCCTGGCCGAGCGCTTGCCGGTGTTGTACGAAGATGATCAACTGCTGGCGATCGACAAGCCGGCCTCGGTTGCGGTGCATGGCGGCAGCGGCGTGTCCAGTGGCGTGATCGAGCAGTTGCGCGCGGCGCGTCCGCAGGCGCGCTTTCTCGAACTGGTGCATCGGCTCGATCGTGAAACCTCCGGCGTCCTGCTGCTGGCCAGCAAGCGCGTGGCGCTGGTGGCGATGCACGCCCAACTGCGCGAACGCCAGGCCGACAAGCGCTACCTGGCCATCGTCGCCGGGCGCTGGCCCTTGCGCACCCGTTCGCTCGATGCACCGCTGGTGCGTCACGCCGCACCCGACGGCGACCGGCGCGTGACGGTGCGCGCGGGTGGCCAGGAGGCGCTTACCCGCGTCACCGGACTGGTGCGCTTCGAGTTGCCCGGACTGGGCGAGTTCACCCTGGTACAGGCCCGGCTGGAAACCGGTCGCACGCACCAGATCCGTGTGCATCTCGCACACGCCGGCTTCCCGGTGCTGGGTGACGCCAAGTACGGCCGTTTCGAACTCAACCGCGAAGCGGCCCGCCGTGGCTGGCGGCGCATGTACCTGCACGCGCACACGCTGGCCTTTCGCCACCCGGAGGGCGGACGCCGCATGCTCATCGAGGCGCCGATGCCAGCGGCGTTCGAGGCGTTGCTGGCAGCTGGCGGCGCCCGCTGGCCCGCTGCAGCCGCCGCGGCAAGAGAAGTGCGGCCATGAACCAGGCGCACTTTCGCCTGGTCGTCTTCGACTGGGACGGCACGCTGATCGACTCGACCGGTGCCATCGTTCAGGCGATCCAGGCATCGGCGGCCGACCTCGCATTGCCGGTGCCCTCGCGCGAGCGCGCCCTGCACGTGATCGGCCTGGGCCTGTACGACGCGATCCGGCTGGCGGTGCCGGGCATCGCACGCGAACAGATGCTGCCTTACGCCGAGCGCTATCGCTTCCACTACCTGCGTCGCGACCAGCAACTCGAGCCGTTCGACGGCGTGCCGGAGTTGCTCGGCGAACTGGCCGATCGCGGTGCCTGGCTGGCGGTGGCTACCGGCAAGTCGCGCGCGGGACTCGATCGTGCGCTTGCCCGGATGGGCTGGGGCGCGCGCTTCCTCACCACGCGCTGCGCCGACGAGGGTGCGCCGAAGCCCGATCCATGGATGTTGCGCGACATCTGCGCTGAACTGGGCCTGGCGGCGTCCGAGGCGGTCATGGTCGGCGACACCACGCATGACCTGGGCATGGCGCACGCCGCTGGCTCGAATGCGATTGCGGTGACCTATGGCGCACACCGGCGCTGCGAACTGGTGTCCGAGCCTGCGCTGGCGCTGGTCGACTCGGTGGCCGAACTGCGTGCCGCCCTGCTGGCCGGACTGGCTCCGGCAATGGCGGGAAACGACATTTGAGCGCCGGTTCGATGCGTCTCGGGCAGCCGCATCGCGCGATCCGCCGCACGGGATGGCGCGGGCGGCTGCCGCGCTTCGGGATGGGATGGCACAGCCTATACTGGCAGGCTGTCGGGCGTCGGGCAGGCTGACGGGCGTCCGGAAGCGGGGCTCGCCGGAGCCCGTGGCGTGAGAAAAATCTCGGGGCAATTCGATGAGTGACGACTACACGCCGGTCGGTACCGGCAGCACGGCCCCGCGCACCGATGCGCCGGATGTGCGCTGGCAGCGCGAGGTGCTCGAAAAACTGCTGCTCGGCACGCTGCAGGAAAAGCGGCGCGCACGCCGCTGGGGGGTGTTTTTCAAGTTGCTCGCTTTCGCCTGGCTGATCGGCGCGCTGCTGGTGGCCGGCGGCTGGCTGGCGAGCGACGGCAAGGTCTCGGCGGGCCGCCACACCGCGCTGGTGGAACTGGATGGCGTGATTGCAGCCAACGGCGAAGCCTCGGCCGAGCAGATCGTGCCGGCGCTGCGCGCCGCCTTCGACGACGACGGCACTGCCGGGGTGGTGCTGCGCATCAACAGCCCGGGCGGCAGTCCGGTGCAGGCGGGCATGATCGCCGACGAAATCTTTCGCTTGCGCGCCAGTCATCCGGATACACCGCTTTACGTGGTGGTCGAGGAAATCTGCGCCTCCGGGGGCTACTACGTTGCCGCTGCCGCCGACCGAATCTACGTCGACAAGGCCAGCCTGGTCGGCTCGATCGGCGTGCTGATGGACGGGTTCGGCTTCGTCGGCACGATGGACAAGCTGGGCGTGGAGCGACGCCTGATCACCTCCGGGCGCAACAAGGGCTTCCTGGACAGTTTTTCGCCGCTTCCGGAGCAGCAGCGCGAGTACGCGCAGTCGATGCTCGACCAGATCCACCAGCAGTTCATCGACGTGGTGCGCCGCGGCCGCGGCGATCGCCTCGGGGATGTGCCGGAGCTGTTTTCCGGCCTGGTGTGGACCGGTGCGCGCAGCATCGAGATCGGCCTGAGCGATGGGCTCGGAACGGTCGATTCGGTGGCGCGCGACGTCATCAAGGCCGAGAAGGTGGTCGATTACACGGTGCACCGGAACCTGGCCGAGCGCCTGGCCAAGCGCTTCGGTGCGGCGGCCGGCGAGACGATGGCTGGCGCGCTGCGCATGAGCGCCGGGTCGCCGCAACTTCGCTGACAGGGCGGCCTGCCGAAATACGACGGCCCCCGAACCGGAACTCGAAGCGTCGAAGTTCGAATCCCGCTGGCAGGCCGCGCTCGACCATCTGTGCGAGCGCGTGATGCGGTTGCGCGGCGATACGCCAATCGCAGCGACCTGATCCGGGGTGCCGCCTGCCTCGCGCTTGCGCTGAATTACTTGGAGGCCGGGCGCTTCGTGGAGTGAGGGCTGCCCCCTCGCGCTCCGCCGGCAGCGCGCCTCGGCGACGGTCGGAAGGGTTCCATCGGACGTGCCTGCAGCCCGAACACCGTCGGCACCCTGGCGAGCTTGCATGGCGCCTTGCGCCAGGCCTCGATGCTGTCCATCTCGATGCGCTCGGTGGACAGGCTGAGATCGCTCGCCACCAGCAGGCGGGTGGCGGGGGCCAGCACCTGCAGCGCCGTTTCGAGCAGCGCCTGGTTGCGGTAGGGGGTCTCGATGATCAGCACCGATTCGTCTTCGCGGCCCGAACGTTGCTCGAGTTCGCGCAAACGCCGCGCGCGCGCCTCGGCTTGTGCCGGCACATAGCCGGCGAAGGCGAAGCGCTGCCCGTTCAGCCCCGATGCCATCAGCGCCAGCAGCAGCGAACTCGGTCCGGGCAGTGGCCGCACGGTGATGCCCGCCGCGTGCGCGGCCGCCACCAGGGCGGCGCCGGGATCGGCGATTGCCGGTGCGCCGGCTTCGGAGAGCAGGCCGGCATCGCGCCCGGCGAGCAGCGGCGCCAGCAATGCGGGGATGGCATGCGGCGGGGTGTGTTCGCTCAGTTCGCACAACTCGAGCGCCTGCAGCGCGGTGCGCGTGCCGACCGCCTTCAGGAAGGCGCGCGCGCTGCGGGCGTTCTCGACGATGAAGTACTGCAGCGGTTCGATCGCCGCCAGGGTGTCGGCCGGCAGCACGCGACGGGGGTCGCTACCCGGTCCGAGGGGGGTGGGGATCAGCCACAGGACACCGGCCGCCATGGCAGGTCGTGAAGGGGCGATCAGGCGCCGCCCAGCGGCGGCAGGCCGGCATGGCGCAGCATGCCGGACAGCGTGATCAGCGGCAGGCCGATCAGCGCGGTCGGATCGTCGCCCTCGATGCTTTCGAGCAGGGCGATGCCCAGCCCCTCGGCCTTGGCCGAGCCGGCACAGTCAAAGGGTTGTTCCCGGCGCAGGTAGCGCTCGATTTCGGCCTCGTCGAGGCGGCGAAAACGGACCCGCGTCATCACCAGTCCGGTCTCCTCGAAGCTGTCGCATCGGCGCGTCGCGCACAGTGCGGTATGAAACTGCATGGTGTTGCCCGAGGCTGCGCGCAGTTGTGCGAGGGCGCCCGCGTGGTTGCCCGGCTTGCCGATGACGCCGACTCCGTCCAGCGTCGCCACCTGGTCGGAACCGATCACCAGTGCTTCGGGATGCTGCAGCGATACCGCGCGCGCCTTGGCAACGGCCAGTCGCCGGGCGAGCGAAGCCGGCTCCTCGTCCGCCTCGCCAGCCTCGTCGATGCCCGGCGCCTGCACGGTGAACGGCAAGCCGAGGCGGTCGAGCAGGGCGCTGCGATAGGGCGAAGTCGAAGCGAGGATCAGTCGGGCGGCGGTCGTCACCATTGGCGCGGCAAGTCGGGGCTGGGGAGGGCTGTCGGGCTTCGGGAACGGGTCGCGTTCGAGCCGCTATGATACGAAACGGCATGGACTGCACCCTCGACACCTTCGAACTCGCCCGCACCGGCGCCATGCGCTCGGGCGAATTTCCGCTTGCGCGCATGCCGCGCCTGGCACCGATGCTGGCGCATTCCGCGGCCACGGTGGGCTGGCGCGTGCGGGGCTGGCAGGGCGCGCAGGCGCAGGGCGGCCGCGACGATTTCATGACGCTCGGCGTCGCGGCGCAGCTGCACCTGAGCTGTTCGCGCTGCCTGGAGCCGGTGGCGGTGGTGCTTGATTTCGAGCGCGCCTACCGGCTGGTCGCCAGCGAAGCGGCGGCCGAGCTGGTCGATCTCGAGGACGAGCAATACGACGCCATCGTGGGCGGGCGGCACTTCGACCTGGCCGGACTGCTGGAAGACGAGCTGATCATGGCGCTGCCGCCGATTCCGCTTCATGCGCACTGCGAGCTGCCGATCACCGGCCGCGGCTCGCGCGATGGCGCGCCGGCTCACGAGGGCGTGCAGCGACCCGACCCATTCGCGGCGCTGCGCCGCCTGCGCTCCGACGATGCCGGTTCCGATGCCTGAGAAAGCCGCGGCACAACACTGATATAATCGAAGATTGATCAGGAGAGACCCCATGGCGGTCCAGCAGAACAAGAAGTCGCCCTCCAAGCGCGGCATGCACCGCGCGCACGACTTCCTTTCCACTCCTCCCCTGGCGGTCGAGCCGACCAGCGGGGAGGTGCACTTGCGCCATCACGTCAGCCCGAACGGCTTTTATCGCGGCAAGAAGATCATCGAGACCAAGGCTGACGAGTAAGCCGTCAGCGCGTGCCACGCGCCGCGATCTTGCCGCCACGATCCCGTAGCCGCTGCGCACCAGTTCGTCCGCGGCGGCTGGCGTGACGGTACGCATCGCGGTCGACTGCATGGGCGGAGATCACGGGCTGGCCGTGACCGTTCCCGCGGCACTTGGCTTCCTGGACAGCAAGGCCGACGCGCGGGTGCTGCTGGTGGGAGCCCGGGACGCCATCGAGCAGGCCCTCGCGAGACAGCGCCGCCCGGCCGATGGTGTGCGAATCGAGATCAGGCACGCGAGCGAGGTCGTGGCGATGGACGACCCGCCGGCCACGGCGCTGCGCTCGAAGCGTGATTCCTCGATGCGCGTGGCCATCAACCTGCTGCGCGATGGCGAAGCCGACGCCTGCGTGAGCGCTGGCAATACCGGTGCACTGATGGCGATTTCGCGCTTCGTGCTCAAGATGCTCGAAGGCATCGATCGCCCGGCGATCGCCACCCAGTTGCCCAATCAGCGAGGCGGCACGACCACCATGCTCGACCTGGGCGCCAACGTCGATTGCGAAGTCCAGCACCTGCTGCAGTTTGCCGCAATGGGCTCGGCCCTGGTCACGGCGCTCGAGGGCAAGGAGCGCCCGTCGATCGGCCTGCTCAACATCGGCGAAGAGATGATCAAGGGCAACGACACCGTCAGGCAGGCTGCCGAAATGTTGCGTGCCAGCGGACTCAACTTCCAGGGCAATGTCGAGGGCAACGACATCTACGAAGGCACCACCGACGTGGTCGTGTGCGATGGCTTCGTGGGCAACGTCGCCCTCAAGACCTCCGAGGGACTGGCGCGCATGCTCGCCGGATTCATTCGCGAGGAGTACGACCGCCACGTGTTCACGCGGCTGGTGGCGCTGCTCTCGTTTCCGGTGCTCAGGCGCCTGAAGCGGCGGCTCGATCACCGGCGCTACAACGGCGCCAGCCTGGTGGGGCTGCGCGGCGTGGTCATCAAGAGCCATGGCTCGGCCGACGCCTACGCGTTCGAATTTGCCTTGCGCCGGGCCTATGATGCGGTACGCAACGGCCTGGTGCAGCGCATCGCCGAAGCACTGCCGAAGCAACCCCGAACCGAATCGACATGACGTTTCCATATTCACGCGTTGCCGGTACCGGCAGCTACCTGCCGCCGCGCATCGTCAGCAACGACGAACTGGTGCGGCAACTGGCCGGACAGGGCGTCGAGACTTCCGACCAGTGGATCGTCGAGCGCACCGGTATCCGCCAGCGCCACCTCGCCGACGAGGATGTCACCTGCAGCCAGCTGGCGACTGCCGCTGCGCAACGCGCCCTCGAGTCGGCCGGCTGCGCGGCGGCGGACATCGACCTGATCATCGTCGCCACTTCCACGCCCGATTTCGTCTTTCCCAGCACAGCGTGCCTGGTGCAGAAGGCGCTCGGAGTGTCCGGCGGTGCAGCGTTCGACGTGCAGGCGGTGTGCAGCGGTTTCGTCTACGCGCTGGCGGTTGCCGATTCGATGATTCGCACCGGCCTGGCACACCGCGCGCTGGTGATCGGCGCCGAAGTGTTTTCGCGCATCCTCGACTGGAGCGATCGCGGCACCTGCGTGCTGTTCGGTGACGGCGCGGGTGCGATCGTGCTGGTTGGCGACGAGCGCCCCGGGGTGCTGGCGGCGAAGCTGCATGCCGACGGGCGCTACGAGAACATCCTGCGCACCGCCGGTCACGTCAGCGGTGGTTCGATCACCGGCTACCCCTTCCTGACCATGGATGGACAGGCGGTGTTCAAGCTCGCCGTGTCGGTGCTGGATTCGGTGGCGCGCGAAACCCTGGCCGAGGCCGGGCTCTCGATCGATGATCTCGACTGGCTGATCCCGCACCAGGCCAACGTGCGCATCCTGCACGCCACGGCGCGTCGGCTCACCCTGCCGGCGGAGAAGGTGATCGTCACCGTGGACATCCACGCCAATACCTCGGCCGCCTCGATCCCGCTCGCACTCGATATCGCGGTGCGCGACGAGCGCGTGCGTCCGGGACATCGCGTGCTGATGGAGGGCGTCGGCGGCGGGTTCACCTGGGGCGCGGTCCTCGTCCGGATGTAGGCACAGGCAGGAGGCGCGAGATGACGACCGCATTCGTATTTCCCGGCCAGGGCTCGCAATCGGTCGGCATGCTCGACGGATTTGCCGCTTCGAGCGCGGTGCAGGCCCTGCTCGCGCAGGCCGATGCCGCCCTGGGCGAGCCGCTTGCGACGCTGATCGCACGGGGTCCGGCCGAGGCGCTGTCCCTGACGGTCAACACGCAACCGGCGATGCTGGTGGCGGGCTACGCCTGCTGGCTGGCGTGGCGTGAAGCCGGGGGTGGCGCACCGGCGGCGGTGGCCGGGCACAGCCTGGGCGAATACACCGCGCTGACGATGGCCGGCGCGCTCGACATCGGCGATGCGCTGCGCCTGGTGCGTCTGCGTGCGCGAGCCATGCAGGAAGCCGTGCCGGTCGGGCAGGGCGGCATGGCCGCAATCCTCGGGCTGGACGACGAGGCGGTGCGGCAGGCCTGCCGCGAGGCATCCGCTGCGGTGCCGGGCGAGATCGTGGAACCGGCCAACTACAACGCGCCCGCGCAAGTCGTCATAGCCGGCCACAAGGGCGCGGTCGAACGCGCCTGCGAGCGTGCCAGGGCGCTGGGCGCCAAGCGTGCGCTGCCGCTGCCGGTATCGGCGCCGTTTCACTCCTCGCTGTTGCGCCCGGCCGGCGAGCGGCTGGCACAGGCGCTTGGCGAAGTGGCGTTGCGCGCGCCGACGGTGCCACTGGTCAACAACGTCGATGTCGCGATCGAGAGCGATCCGGCGCGTATCCGCGATGCGCTGGTCAGGCAGGCGTGGGGGCCGGTGCGCTGGGTCGAGGTGGTGCAGCGCCTGAAGGCGCTCGGGGTCACCCGCGTCATCGAATTCGGCCCCGGCAAGGTGCTGGCGGGGTTGGTGACGCGCATCGATCGTTCGCTGGAGGTGGCAGCCGTGCACGATCCGGTGTCGCTCCAGGCAGCGTTGCAGTCCGGCACCTGAGTACGCTTCGTCGGGCGAGCACATGCAGCATGAGGAGAATGTCATGAACCTCGACCAACGACTCGCGCTGGTGACCGGGGCCTCGCGCGGCATCGGCCAGGCGATCGCGCTCGAACTGGGTCGGCAGGGCGCAACCGTGATCGGTACTGCCACCACCGAGGCTGGCGCGCAGGCGATCTCCGCCGCCCTCGCGCAGGCGGGTGTGCGCGGCCGCGGCGAGAGGCTCGACGTGACCGACGCGGTGCGCTGCGAAGCCTTGCTCGAGGCGCTGCAAAAGGAGGGGGGCGGCCTGTCGATCCTGGTCAACAACGCGGGCATCACGCGCGACAACCTTGCCATGCGGATGAAGGACGATGACTGGAATGCGGTCATCGATACCAACCTGAATGCGGTATTCCGCCTGTGTCGCCTGGCGATGCGCGCGATGATGCGCGCCCGCTTCGGACGCATCGTCAACATCACTTCGGTGGTCGGCGCCAGCGGCAATGCCGGCCAGGCCAACTATGCCGCGGCCAAGGCCGGCGTTGCCGGGATGAGCCGCGCGCTGGCGCGCGAACTGGGCAGCCGCAACATCACCGTGAATTGCGTGGCGCCGGGCTTCATCGATACCGACATGACGCGCGCGCTGAGCGAGCAGCAACACGCGGCGCTGATCCAGCAGGTGCCGATGGGCCGCTTCGGCATGCCGGAAGACGTCGCCGCCGCGGTGGCTTTCCTGGCTTCGCCGCAGGCCGGTTACGTCACTGGCGTCACCCTGCACGTCAACGGCGGGATGTACATGGAATGAACACCCGGCGCGGCCACGTCCCATCCGGTCTTGCCGGTCCATCGGCCAGACGGATCGGGTGCCGGTAGCAGACGCTGGCCGCCGCCGAAGTGCTATACAATCCGGCCGCGCCGCCACGGACTTGCAGGCGGAGCGCACGGCCACCGCAGCGACACAGGAGCCTTGAATGGAAAACATCGAACAGCGCGTCAAGAAGATCGTGGCCGAGCAGCTCGGCGTGAACGAGGCCGACATCAAGACCGAGTCCTCGTTCGTCGACGACCTCGGGGCCGACTCCCTCGACACGGTCGAACTGGTGATGGCGCTCGAAGACGAATTCGAGACCGAAATTCCCGACGAGGAGGCCGAGAAGATCACGACCGTGCAGCAGGCCATCGATTACGTCAAATCGCACTCGAAGGCCTGACACGGTGCGCGTCCGGGCGGTACCCGGCCGCGATCCGGGAGCAGGCGAGTGAGCCGGCGCCGTGTCGCGATCACCGGACTGGGCATCGTCAGCCCGGTCGGCAACGACGTTGCGACCGCCTGGGGCAACCTGGTGGCGGGGCGCTCGGGTGTTTCGCACATCACCCGCTTCGATGTCTCGGCGTTCCCGACCCGCATCGCCGGGGAGGTGCGCGACTTCGATGTCGCGCAGTACATGTCGCCGAAGGAAGCCCGTCACTTCGATACGTTCGTGCACTACGGCATTGCGGCGGGCCTGCAGGCCCTGCGCGACAGCGGCATCCAGGTCGACGAGCACAACGCCGAGCGCATCGGCGTGATCATCGGTTCCGGCATCGGCGGCTTGCCGTTGATCGAGGACACGCACGCCGAACTGGTCGCGCGAGGGGTGCGGCGCGTGTCGCCGTTCTTCGTGCCGGGGTCGATCATCAACATGATTTCCGGGCAGATGTCGATCATGGGCGGCCTCAAGGGGCCGAACTACGCGATCGTCAGCGCGTGCACCACCGGCTTGCATTGCATCGGCGATGCCGCGCGCCTGATCGTCCATGGCGATGCCGATGCCATCCTCGCCGGGGGTTCCGAGGCGACCATCTCGCCGCTGGGCCTGGGCGGCTTTTGCGCAGCGCGTGCGCTGTCCACGCGCAACGACGATCCGGCCACCGCGAGCCGCCCCTGGGATCGCGATCGCGACGGATTCGTGCTCGGCGAAGGTGCCGGCGTGCTGATGCTGGAGGAATACGAGCATGCGTGCAGGCGCGGCGCGACGATCTACGCCGAGCTCATCGGCTTTGGCATGAGTGCCGATGCGCACCACGTCACCGCCCCCGACATGGACGGCCCGCGCCGCTGCATGCTCGCGGCGTTGCGCGATGCCGGCGTTGCACCCGGCGACATCGACTATCTCAACGCGCATGGCACCTCCACGCCGCTGGGCGATCGAAACGAGACCGAAGCGATCAAGGCCGCCCTGGGCGAGTCCGCGGCGCGCGGCCTGGTGGTCAACTCGACCAAGTCGATGACCGGGCACCTGCTGGGCGGTGCCGGCGGCATCGAAACGGTGTTCACGGCGCTGGCGATCCATCACCAGGTGTCGCCGCCGACCATCAACATCTTCGAGCAGGACCCGGAATGCGACCTGGACTATTGCGCCAACACCGCGCGTGATGTCGAGATCGAGGTGGCGATGAAGAACTCGTTCGGGTTCGGCGGTACCAACGGCACGCTGGTGCTGCGCCGCGTATGAACACCTGCGCAACGGGTCGACGGTGTCGTTCGGATTCCAGCTCGACGTTGCCCCGACGCGCGGCCTGCGCCTGATCCAGCGCGCGCTGGTCGTCTTTGCGGCAACAGGTTTCGCGTTTGCCGGCACGCTTGCGCCGGCAGGGCCGGGCGCGGCCCTCTACGGAATCGGCACGCTGGTCTGCCTGCTGGCCTGGCATCGGGGGCTGCGCCGGCTGTCATGGGGGCGCCTGACGGTCGATGCCGGCGGTGCCTGCAACTGGGCCGATGCGCACCAGTCCGCGCGCGCGACAGGCCAGGCCGGTGCGCCGGCCTGCGCAGCGCGGATCGAGCGCTGGCGTGCGGGCGAGATGCTGGTCTGGATGAGATTGCGCGAACCCGCGAGGCGCCGTGCGCGCGATGTGTTGTTGATGCGCACGGCGTATGACGAGGAACAGTGGCGGCGCTTGCGCGCCTGGCTCGCCTGGCTCGGACGTGGGCCGGCGCCGCGCGACTGAAGCGGAGCCTGCGGCGCCTGCCCGACAGCTTGCTGGTCCATCTGATAACGTGGCGCCTTGGGCGTTCAATGACGGAACATCGATCGATGAAGCGTATCTTCACGGACTGGCTGCTGGCACTGGGCATCACACTCGGCCTGGTGCCTGCGGTTGCGGGCGCGCAGGGACGCCTGCCCGATTTCGCCGACCTGGTCGAGAAAGCCGCCCCCGCGGTGGTGAACATCCGCACCACCGAGCGCGCGCGCGCCGGCGCACGCCTGCCGCATTTTCCGCTGCCCGAAGGACTCGACGAGAACGATCCCTTCTACGATTTCTTCCGCCGTTTCTTTCCGCCGCGGCGCTCGCCGGCTCCCGACAATGACAAGGGGCCGGGCGAGGAGGTGCCGCGCGGGGTCGGCTCCGGCTTCGTGGTGGCGAGCGACGGCTACGTGATGACCAATCACCACGTGATCAATGGCGCCGACGAGATCTACGTCACGCTGGCGGACAAGCGTGAGTTCAAGGCGCGCCTGATCGGCTCCGATCGCCGCACCGACATTGCCCTGGTGAAGATCGATGCCAGCAATCTGCCGAAGCTGCCCATCGGTGATTCGCAGCGCCTGCGGGTCGGTGAGTGGGTAGTGGCGATCGGCTCGCCGTTCGGTCTCGACAGCACGGTCACTGCCGGCATCGTGTCGGCCAAGAGCCGCGACACGGGTGAATACCTGCCGTTCATCCAGACCGATGTTGCCGTGAACCCGGGCAACTCCGGCGGGCCGCTGCTGAACATGGCGGGAGAGGTGATCGGAATCAATTCGCAGATCTACAGCCGCACCGGCGGCTTCATGGGCATCTCCTTCGCGATCCCGATCGACGAGGCGATGCGCGTGGTCGAGCAGTTGCGCACCACGGGCCGGGTGATCCGCGGACGCATTGGCGTGGCCATCGCCGAGGTCACCCGTGAGGTGGCCGCCCCGCTGGGCCTGCCGACGGCCGCCGGAGCGCTGGTGCGCAGCGTCGAGAGCGGCGGTCCGGCCGAGCGGGCCGGCATCGAGGCCGGCGACATCATCCTGCGCTTCGACGGCAAGCCGATCGAGCGCGCGAGCGACCTGCCGCGCATGGTGGGCGGCACCAGGCCGGGCATGAAAGTGCCGTTGCAGGTGTGGCGCCGCGGCGAGAAAAAGGATCTTTCGATCACCGTTGCCGAGATGGAGCCCGAACGCACGGCCAGCCAGGGCACGGGCCCGAAGGCGCCCGAGTCGGGCGCACACGAAAAGGCTGCCGCCAGCCCGCTGGGCCTGGCGGTGTCGGACCTTTCCGCCGAGCGCAAGCAGCAACTGCGCCTGCGCCATGGCGTGCTGGTGGACGTGGCCGACGGACCGGCTGCTCGCGCCGGTATTCGCAGCGGTGACATCATCCTGACCATCAACAACCAGGAAGTGAGCAACGCGCGGCGTTTTGGCGAGATCGTGGCCAGGCTCGACCGGGCGAAGGCCGCGGTGTTGCTGGTGCGTCGCGGCGACGCCGCGCAATTCGTTCCGGTGCGCCCCGAGGCACGCTGAATGACGCTGCCAGGCGCCCGGGCGCCTGGCAGCGTTCGACCCCCCGCTTCCCGAGCCGATGCAGCACATCCGCAATTTTTCGATCATCGCGCATATCGATCACGGCAAGTCGACACTGGCCGACCGCATCATCCAGCGCTGTGGCGGCCTGACCGATCGCGAGATGGAGGCGCAGGTCCTCGATTCGATGGCGCTCGAGCGCGAACGCGGCATCACCATCAAGGCGCAGACCGCGGCGCTGCAATACCTTGCCGCCGATGGGCAGTCGTACGCCCTGAACCTGATCGACACGCCCGGGCACGTCGACTTCTCCTACGAGGTGAGCCGCTCCCTGTCGGCCTGCGAGGGCGCACTGCTGGTGGTCGACGCCTCGCAGGG
>CAZXLV010000016.1:0-20506 GCA_964641405.1 uncultured Limnobacter sp.
CTGGCCGCCGCCGATGGTCACCAGTCCGACGCCGGCCAGTTGCGAGATCTTCTGCGCGATGCGCGTCTCGACCAGGTCCTGCAACTGGATCAGCGGAATGGTGCGCGAGGTGATGCCCAGCGTGAGCACCGGCGCATCGGCCGGGTTGACCTTGCTGTAGATGGGCGGCGCCGGCAGGTCGCCGGGCAGGTAGGTGCCGGCGGCGTTGATCGCGGCCTGCACCTGCTGCTCGGCCACGTCCAGATCGAGCGTGAGCTCGAACTGCAGCGTGATCACCGAAGCGCCCGCCGAACTGGTCGACGACATCTGCTCGAGACCCGGCATCTGCCCGAGCTGGCGCTCCAGCGGCGCGGTGACCGAGGAGGTCATCACGTCGGGACTGGCACCCGGGTACAGCGTGCTGACCTGGATCGTCGGGTAGTCCACCTCGGGCAGCGCCGACAGTGGCAGCAGGCGATAGCCGACCAGGCCCGCCAGCAGGATCGCCACCATCAGCAGCGAGGTCGCCACGGGGCGCAGAATGAACAGGCGCGACGGATTCATCGGGCAGGGCGCTCGGGGGCGGGCGCTCGGGGTGCGGTTCGGGCCGGGGCGGCGCTGCGTCGGGGTGGCGCAGCGGCGTGGCGCTCAGCGAGCCGGCTGGCGGTTCGACGTCGGGCGCCGCCGCGGCGCGGCGGTCTGCGAGGCAGCCTGTTCGGCCGCCGCCTTGGTGATCGGCTCGACGCGTGCCCCCTCGCGCAGGTTGTCCACCCCGTCGATCACCACGCGCTCGCCCGCCGCGACCCCCTCGCTGACCACCGTGCGCTCGCCGTCGACCGGACCGAGCTTCACCTTGCGCAGCGTGGCGGTATCGTCGGCGCGCACCACGTAGACGTAGGTGCCCGGCGAACCGCGCTGGATCGCTGCACTGGGCACCACGATGGCGTTCCCGAGCGTGTCGATCGCGAGCCGCACGTTGACGAACTGGTTCGGGAACAGCACGCCGTCGGCGTTGGCGAACTGCGCCTTCATCTTCAGCGTGCCGGTGGTGGTGTCGATCTGGTTGTCGAGCGTGGTCAGCCGACCGCTGGCCAGCACCGTGCGCTGGTCGCGATCGAGCGCCTGCGCGCGCATCGACTCGCCGGCGCGGTAGCGGCGCAGCACCGGCGCGAGATCCTTCTCGGGCAGCGAGAACACCACCCCGATCGGCTCGAGCTGCGTGATGGTCACCAGCCCATTGGTGTCGCCGGTGCTCACCAGGTTGCCCGGATCCACCAGGCGCAGGCCCAGCCGGCCGGCGAGCGGCGCCGTGATGCTCGCGTACGCCAGTTGCAGGCGCGCGCTGTCGACTTGCGCCTGGTCGGTCTGGATCACGCCTTCGTACTGGTGCACCAGCGCCTGCTGGGTGGCAAGTTGCTGCTCGCTCGCGGCGTCCTGGCTGACCAGCGTCCGGTAGCGCTCGAGGTCGACGCGGGCGTTTTCGAGCAGCGCGCGATCGCGGGCCAGCTGGCCCTGCGCCTGCGCGAGCTGGACCCGGAACGGGCGCGGATCGATCTCCGCGAGCAACTCGCCCGCCTTGACCAGCTGCCCCTCGCGGAAGTGCACGCGCAGCAACTGCCCGTTGACCTGCGAGCGCACTGTGACCGTGCGCAGCGAGGTGACCGTGCCCAGCGCATCGAGCACCACCGGAACGTCGGCACGCACGGCACTGGCCACCGTGACCGGCATGACCCGGTTGGGGTCGCCGCGACCCACCGCACTGCGCGCCGCGCCGGCGCTGCTGCCACTGGTCGGCCGCAGTTCCGCGGGGCCCCCGGATGGACGATAGCGCCCGAATGCCCAGTAGCCGACAGCCGCCATCAGCAGGATCGCAAGCAGCACGCCGGCCCAGCGGCGCTTCCGCGACGCGGCGCGTGCCGGCGGGTTCGTCGTGGGGACTTCGGTGGGGCCGCTCATGAAGGTGGAATGTGCTGGCCTGCGTGGCAGAATCGGGAATAGTAGCCGGACGCGCAGGAGAAGCCCATGAACCTTGCCCTGTGGCTGGAGCGCAGTGCCGCCGTGTTCGGCGACCGCCCGGCGATAGCCCTGGGCGAGCAGGTGGTGTGCAGCTACCGCGAGCTTGCCGCGGCGGCAGCGCGCGGCGCGGCCTGGCTCGAAGAACAGGGCCTGGTGCCGGGCGACCGGGTCGGCTTCTTCCTGGGCAACCACCCCGATTACCTGCGCCTGCTCTGGAGCGCCTGGTGGGCGGGACTGGTGGCGGTGCCGATCAACGCGCGCCTGCACGGGCGCGAGGCGGCTTTCATCCTGTCGGACTGCGCGGCCACCCTGTGCTTCGCCGACGCCAGTCGTGCCGATTCACTGGCCGGCAACGTGCCGGGCGCGTGCCGCGTCATCGACCGGCATCCCTTTCTCGACGACAGCGCGGTGCGCGCCGCGGCGATCGTTGCCCGCGACGAGGAAGACGATGCGTGGCTGTTCTACACCAGCGGCACCACCGATATCCCCAAGGGCGCGCGCCTGAGCGTGCGCAACCTGCACTGGGCGAGCATGGCTTACCTGTCCGAGGTGCAATCGGTGGCACCTGGCGACGCAATGCTCCACCCGGCGCCGCTGTCACGCGCCAGTGGCCTGTACCACCTGCCCTACGTGCTGCGGGGTGGAGTGAACGTGTTGCCGGCCTCGGGCGGCCTCGACCTCGCCGAGATCGCGGCCCTGGTGCGGCACTGGCGCAATGCCTCCTTCTTCGCTGCCCCCACGACGGCGCGCCGACTCGGTGACTGGGTGCGCCGCAGCGGTCGACCGATCGATGGCCTGGCCACCATCGTCTACGGCGGCAGTCCGATGTACCTGGCCGATATCGAGGAGGCGTGCGCCACGGTCGGTGGGCACTTCGTGCAGATCTATGGCCTGGGCGAGAGCGCGATGACGGCCACGGTGCTGCCCCGGCATGTGCTCGAAGATCACTCGCATCCGCGCTGTCGCGAGCGGCTGGCCTCGGTGGGCCATGCGCAGCCGATGGTCGAGCTCACGGTGCGCGCACCCGGCGGCTCCGTGCTGCCGGTGGGCGAGCCCGGCGAGGTGTACGTGCGCGGCGAGGTGGTGATGAAGGGGTACTGGAACCAGCCGCATGCCACTGCCGAGACCCTGCGCAATGGCTGGCTGCACACTGGCGACATCGGCACGCTCGACGCCGATGGTTTCCTGACCCTGCTGGATCGCCGCCGCGACCTGATCCTGAGCGGCGGCACCAACATCTATCCGCGCGAAGTCGAGGAGGCGCTGCTCACCCACGCGGCGGTGGCCGAAGCCGGGGTCATCGGTGCGCCCGATGCCGAGCGCGGCGAGATGGTGGTGGCCTACCTGGTGACGCACGTCCCGGTCAGCGAAGACGAGCTCGATCGTCATCTGCAGGAGCACCTCGCGCGCTCCAAGCGCCCACAGCGCTACCGTTTCGTCGAGGCGCTGCCGCGCAACCACTACGGCAAGGTGCTCAAGGCCGAGCTGCGCCAGCGCGAGGCACAGGCCCAGGCGGCCTGAACCGATCCGGCGCCCCGGATCGGTCCACGACTTCTCAGCCCACGTGCTGGCCGAGGAAGGCGAGGGTGCGGGTGCGTGCGAGTTGCGCGGCCTGTGCGTTGAAAGAGAGGCGCTGATCGCAGTTGAAGCCGTGGCCGGCGCCTTCGTAGTAGTACGCGATGACCGCCGGATGCAGCGCAAGCAGCTCGCGCGCCTGCTCGGGCGTGATGGATTTGTCGTCCGCGCCGAAGTGGCACATCACCGGGCATTTCGGCGTGTCGTCGGGGTACTTCGGCATGCTCGCGCCGTAATACGAAACGGCGCAGGCGAGTCCGTCCACCCGCGCGGCGGCCACCCACGCGGCCGTGCCGCCCCAGCAATAGCCGACCAGGCCGACCTTGCCTGCGGCCTGCGCGTGCGCCACCGCGGCAGCGAGGTCCTTCATGACGTCGTCCATCGCAACCTTCTGCATGATCGAGCGGCCGAGCGCAATGTCGGCGCTGGTGTAGCCGGTCTCGAAGTTGCGCTGTGCGCGGTCGGACAAGGACGGGGCGATCGCCAGGTAGCCGTCGGCGGCGAAGCCGTCGGCGACCGAGCGGATGTGGCTGTTGACCCCGAAGATCTCCGGCGCAATGACCAGGGCACCGCGCGGCTTGCCCGGCGGGATCGCCTGGTAGGCGGCGAAGCGATGATGGTCGACGGCGCTCAGTTCAATCGACTTGCCCATCTGTGCCTGCTCCGGTGAGGGGTGTCAAAACAGCACCGAACTCAGTCGTCGGCGCCACTCGGCGACCAGTTCCGGCTGCGCCGAAGCCAGTTCGAACACCTGCAGCATCGACTTGCGGCCGATGTCTTCGCCGAAGGCGCGATCACGCCGCACCACCTCCAGCAGTTGCTCGAGCGCCAGGGCCCACTGCTTCTGTCCCGTGTAGTGCTGCGCCAGATCGACGCGCGCCTGCAGGTCGGCCGGTGCCGCCTCGACGCGCGCCAGCAGCGCCGGCGGCGGTGGCTCGACGCCGGCTGCCAGGCGCTGCTTCACGCTCTCGATCAGCGCCTGAACCTGGGGATCGGCGCGCGCTTCGGTCGATATCCGATCCAGTTGCGCACTGGCAGCACCCGGGTCGTCATCCTGCAGCAGGAGTTGCGCGTACATCAGGTGCGCGCTGTCATTGGCCGGATCGGCGGCGAGCGCCTTCTTCAGGTGCCCGGCTGCGGCGGCGGTGTCGCCGGCTTCGATGGCATGCAGGGCGTCCTGCAGCAAGGACTCGGCCGGATTGGGCATCAGCCGGTCGAGAAACTCGCGCAGCTGGCCTTCCGGCAGCGCACCCTGGAACTGATCGACCGGCTGTCCATTGACGAAGGCAAAGACAGTCGGGATCGAGCGGATGCGGAAGTGCTGCGCCAGTTCCTGCTCGGCGTCGGTGTCGACCTTGACCAGCAGGAAACGCCCGCCGTACTGCTGTTCGAGCTTTTCGAGCATCGGGCCCAGCGTCTTGCAGGGTCCGCACCACGGCGCCCAGAAGTCGAGCACCACGGGCGTTTTCATGGAAGCGTCGATGACGTCGGCCTGGAAGCGTTCCAGCGTGGTTTCGATCATGTCGGGGCTGCTCGTTTACTGGTCGTCGAAGATGTTATCCCATGCCCGCGCCCTGCTCCGGCGCGCCGGCCAGCAGCAATGCGAGCACCAGGCCGATCGGGGCAGCAACCTTGAGCGCAGCGAAGGCCAGTTGCGCCAGCGCATTCCGGTCGTGCAGGAAGGAAGATATTCGGGTGGACATGGAATCTCCGGGCTTTGTCAGGGTCGAGCGGACGCGCGCGGGTGCCGGCGCGAGCCGGGTCCGGGCAGCGGGTCAACGACGGGGATGACGAAAGGGCGCTAACGCCCGACTTCGGCCGGGCGGAGGTACGCAAGGAGATTCACGGGAAGCGGGTGCCTTGCGTTGCCTCCGCGCTGGCTGGCGCGAATTGACATGGGGTCACCTTTTGTGTGTTGCGAGCATACCACAGATCGATGTCCTTGGCCGACGCCGGGCCCGGTCCAGGCTGCGGGACTGGATCCGGGCGCGATCCGCGCGATGGCCCGCGTCCGAATGGGCAGGCGACCCGGGCCAGTGCGCATCAGGCGCGGCTGTTGCACAATGAAAGATTCGGACATCGATGATGTCGGCTGGAGGACCTGGCGTGATGTGGTCTGTAGCGTCCTCGGTGAGCATCCTGGTCCTCGATGCGGGAGGCATGCCGCGTCGCTGGCTGGGCGTGGAAGATGCGGTCGGCTACTACTACAAGCGCCAGGTGGCCTGGGATCTCGGCGATCACGCCTTCACCCTGCGCGGCGGCATCTGCCGCGCGACCGGCCTGCGCTCCTCGCTGACGCTGCGCTCGATCGTGGCGGTGCGCGGCGACTCACCGCGACGCGCGCACTTCGAACGCGTTCCGGCGCTTACGCGCGAGATGCTGTTTGCGCGCGATCGCTTCGTCTGCGCCTACTGCGGCGCCCGCCATCGCGCGTCCGAGCTGACCGCCGAGCACGTGCATCCGCAAAGCCGCGGCGGTCGCGAGACCTGGACCAACCTGGTCAGTGCCTGCAAGCCCTGCAATCTGCGCAAGGGTGATCGCACTCCCGAGCAGGCGCACATGCCGCTGTTGTACGTGCCCTATGTGCCCAGCGTGCATGAGGCGTTCATCCTGCGCAATCGGCGCATCCTGGCCGACCAGATGGAATTCCTGATGGCCGGCGTGCCTGCCGGCTCGCGGCTTCACGCCACCGACAGCACGCTGCCGGCCTGAGCCGTGGGCGGGGCGGCGCCCAGCCGCTTCACGAGGCGTGCCAGGCGCGGGTCGTGCACGCCGCGCGCCTCGAGTGCGTGCAAGGTATTGATCGCATAGTCGCGGTTGGCGCCGCGCAGCCCGGCGCAAGCGTGCAACCGCTGCAGGATTTCCTCGTCGCTGAGGCGCCGGTAGGCAGGTCGTTCACGATCGGCCACGAAGGTCAGCGCCGGCACCAGCCGCCCGCAAGGCATGCGCACCTCGACCACCATGGGCCGATAGACCGGCTCCTGCCAGTCGGGCATCTCGCGGGCATAGAGGTGCCTGATCGCGGCGCTGCGCGTGCGCGGCCGCAGGCGGAACACGACGCCGATGCAGCTGCCGCCGCGGTCCAGGCCGAGCACCACGCCGGGTCGCTCGGGGGTGCCACGGTAGTGGTGCGACTCGATGCAGAAGGCGCGATGGTAGCCGTGCAGGCGCGCCAGCGCAGCGTGCTCGAAATCGATTTCCGGATTCCAGATCAGCGAGCCGTAACCGAACACCCAGTCGACGTCGACGGAAGCGGGAAGCTGGCAGACCATGCACGCAAGCATACAGTCCGCGGGCTCCAGGGGTGGTGCAAACCGCTGCGCGGAGGCGCCCGAGCGGCCGGCGGAGCCGGCCTTCACGATCGCCCGAGGCCCGAGCTAGCGAACCTCGACGTCGAGTGCGCCCAGCCCTTCGATCTCGCCGTGCAGGTGATCGCCGCGCACCACTGCCGCAACGCCCTCCGGGGTGCCGGTCATGATCAGGTCTCCGGGCAACAGCTCCCAGGCGGCCGACAGGTGTGCAATGACTTCGGGGACGCTCCAGATCAGCTGCGAGACGTCGCCGGCCTGGCGCACTTGTCCGTTGACGCTGAGGCTGATGCGACCCTTGTCGATCACGCCGCTGCGAGCGATCGGGGTGATCGGTCCGATCGGCGCCGACTGGTCGAAGGCCTTGCCGATGCACCAGGGACGGCCCTGCTTCTTCATGCTCGCCTGCAGGTCGCGCCGTGTCATGTCCAGCCCCACGGCGTAGCCGTAGACATGCCCGGGCGCGTCGGTGACGCTGATGTCGCGCCCGCCCTTGCCGATGGCGACCACCAGTTCGATCTCGTGGTGGAAATCGCCGGTGAGCGACGGGTAATCGATCTGGCCGGGCGTGTCGGCCGGCACGGCCACCGCCGCGTCGGCCGGCTTGAGGAAGAAGAATGGCGGCTCGCGGCCGGTGAAGCCCATCTCCCTGGCGTGTGCTTCGTAGTTGCGCCCGACGCAGTAGATGCGGTGGATCGGGAAGCGATCGGCGCTGCCCGTCACGGGCAGCGATGCGACTTCGGGGACGGCAATGACGTAGGCCATGTGGGATCTCACTCCAGCCGTTGCTGGCGTAGTACACCGAGGGCGCTGTGCACCGGTCGGTCGGAAAAGCTGAACAGCACTGCATCTTCGCTGGCCGACAGGCGGCAGCAATGCCAGGAGGGAATCACGAAGTGATCGCGTGGTCCGAACTCGATCACCGTGGCCTGCGTGCCGTTCGGGCTGCCGCGTTCGATGACGGCGCGGCCGCGCCCCTCGACCACGCTGAACACCGCGCCGTCGGTCTGGAGCCAGGCCTTGCCATCGAAACCGGCCGGCAGGAGTTGCAGGAAGGTGGCGATGGTCGGCGTCGGCCAGCCGCCGGTGGCCGGGTTCACATAGCGCAGCTTGAAGCCGTCCCAGGGGTCGATCGACGCGTCGCGGCGCAGGCGTGCCAATGCCGCGCGCGACTGCGCATACGGATAGCAGAACAGCGGTGAGGTGGCGCCGTGCGGATCGGACTCGCGATCGTGCGCCATCGGCGCCATGTTCGAGCCGAAGCGCGCGAGGTTGCTGCCTTCGCTGCGCAGCACCGGCTGCTGCCTTGCTTCGTAGTCTTCGGAGAAACCGGCATCGAGCAGGCGCAGCATCGGGATGTCCAGCGCGTCGAGCCAGATCACCGGCTGCGTCGATTCGTTGCCGTGATCGTGCCAGGTCCAGCTCGGCGTGATGATGAAGTCGCCCGGATGCATGGTGGTGCGCTCGCCGTTGACGGCGGTGAACGCGCCTTCGCCTTCGACCACGAAGCGCAGTGCGGTGGCAGTGTGGCGATGGCTGGGCGCGATCTCGCCGGGCAGGATGAGCTGCAGGCCGGCGTACAGCGATTGAGTGATGGCCGACTGGCCCCGCAAGCCCGGGTTCTCCAGGATCAGCACCCGCCGGATCGCCTCTTCGGCAGTGATGACATCGCCGGCCCGCATCAGGTATGGGCGCACGTCCGCGTAGCGCCACAGCGCCGGCAGCGCGGGTGAGTGCGGCTGCCTGGGCACCAGCGCGTGCAGCGACTCCCACAGGGGCGTGAGATTGGCCGGATCCATGTCGGCATAGAGGCGGGTGCGCAGCTCGGCGGGATGGTTCATGGGGTTCTCCATGTCTCGCGGACGGGACGCGCCGCCGGGTGCGCAGCCGCCCACGCCATGATTCAGGCAAACACGGTGTCGAGGTCGATGCCCTGGTAGAGCCAGTGCAGCCCGGCGAAGCCGGCGCTTTCGTTGCCTGCGCGGAACAACTGGTTGCGCAGCTCGCGCGTCACGCCGGCTGCGTGGTAGATGTCGCCATAGAAGCGCGAGGTCAGTTGCACGCGACCGGTGCGCAGGTGGCGCACGCGCTGGTACTCGCCGAACGCGGCGGTGAAGTCGCCGTCGGCTCGCCGCAGTGCCGCGCCCAGCACGGCGGCGTCTTCGATGGCCATGCATGCGCCCTGGGCGAGGTATTGCAGCATCGGATGGGCAGCGTCGCCCAACAGCGTGACCCGGCCGCTGGACCAGTTGGCAACCGGCTCGCGATCGCACAACACCCACATCTTCCAGGTCTCGATCTTGCCCAGCAGTTCGCGCACCGGGCCGACTGCGTTGGCGAAGCGCTCGTGCAGCTCGTGCGGGTCGCCGAAGATGTTCCAGCCTTCCTCGTATTGGCTGCTGTGGAACACCGCCACCAGGTTGTACAGTTCGCCGCGACGCAGCGGATAGTGCACCAGGTGCGTCTTCTCGCCGCCCCACAACACCACGTCCGGGCTGTACAGGTGCTTCGGCACTTCGCTCATCGGCAACACCGCGCGATACGCGACGTGGCCCGAGACGCGCGGTTCACCGTCACCGAGGATCGCCTTGCGCACCGTGCTCCACAGGCCATCGGCACCGACCAGGGCGGCGCCCTTGTAGGCGCGCCCGTCGGTGAGGATGAGCGAGACTCCGTTGTCGTCCTGCGAGAATTCCTGCACCTTGGCGTGCGTATGCAGGCCGACGGCGGGAATCGCGCGGCAGGCCTCGAGCAGCACCGTGTGCAGGTCGCTGCGATAGATCACGCCGTAGGGATAGCCGTAGCTGCCTTGCGCCTGGGCCGAAACCGGCACGGTGGCGATCATCTCGCCGCTGCGCACGTCGCGCATGCGCAGGTTCTCGGGGAAATAGGCGACGTGCTCGATGGCCTTGGTGAGCCCGAGGCGCTCGAACATGCGAAACGCATTGGGTCCGATCTGGATGCCGGCGCCGATCTCGCGAAACGCATCGGACTGCTCGAACACCTCCACGCGATAGCCGTCGCGCGCGAGCACCAGGGCTGCCGCCAGGCCGCCGATGCCGCCGCCGCAAATGAGGATGGTGTGCTGAGCCATGAGAGTCGCTCTTGGTGTGGGTTGACGAGAACGGCGCGTTCAGGCGGCCTTGCCGGCCGGCGCGCGCGAGAGTTCGTTGTTCGATTCGACCAGCGGCGAGAGCAGGCGGATGAAAGCTGGTGTCGCGCAACACTAGGAGGCTGCCGGTGTGAGGTCGAACGCGGCGCACTCCTCCATGAAGATGGCGACCGAGATCTGCCGGGCACGCCGGATCAGGTGACCGGGCTTGCGATACAGCACAGCGAGCGACATGCCGGGTGAGCGGGAGCGGGACGATGGATACTCAGCGTACTGTCTGATTCGGTGAATGTAAACAAGTCGGCACGGCGAGGATTCGTTCGGTCGGCGAGCGCCGGCCGAACCCGGGCATGCAAAGGGGCGCGCGCTCGGCACGTCGCGCCCGGCAGCGCCCGTTCAGGCGTTCTTGCTCCTGGGTGTCGCTCGTGCCGGGGCAGCCGTTTTCTTCGCCACGCTGCCGCGGGTGGATGCGGAGCCTCGCGTCGCCGCAGCCTTGGAGGTCGCAGCCTTGGCCGTCGCAGCCTTGGTGGCTGGAGCCTTGGTGGCCGGGGCCTTGGTCGTCGCAGCGTTGGTCGTCGAAGCCTTGGTCGTCGCAGCCTTGGTCGTCGCAGCCTTGGTCGCCGGGGTCTTGCGCGCCGCCGGCGCCTGGGCCGTCGAGGCCTTGCGCACCGCCGGCGCCTTGCGCGGTGTAGCCGCCTTGCGCGGTGCCGCCTTGCGCGCAGGCGCTCGCTGCGCCGCGTCGCCGTTGCCGGCGGACGCCGGCACGCCAGCGCGCGCCGGGCGCGGCGCGAACTCGAAGCCGATCTTGCCGTCGGCCCCGCGCACCAGGAAGGCCTTGAACTTGCGCCGCGTGCGCGCCGACACGAATCCCTGCAGCAGATCGGTGCGCCCCTCGGCGAGCAGCTTGCCCATCTGCTCGCGCGACACCTCCTGTTGCAGGATCACCTTGCCGCTGCGAAAGTCGCAGCTGCGCTCCGGTCCCACCGATTTCTCGCACACGTAGCTCATGCCGTGCTCGTACACCCGTGCGCCGCATTTCGGGCACGGGCCCAGCGCCATCTGCTCGCCGAAATCGACCGGTTCGCCGGCATCGTCGTCGGACTGCCCGAAGTCGAACTCCAGCTTGTGCTCGGCGGTGAGCTTGAGAATGGCCGCGAACGGCCGACCGAGCCGGCTGCGAAAGCCCTGCAAGGGGCCGAGGTGGGCCTCGCGCAGCAACTGCTCGGCTTCGGCGACCTCCAGCTGACGGCCGCCCGGGACCTTGGTGATCGAAAAGTCGCACTGCGTGCAGGCGAAGCGCTTGTAGTTCTCCTGGACCACGCCGCCGCACTTGGGGCAGGGCGCCGACAGCGTCGCGTAGTCACCCGGCACCGTGTCGAGTTGGTAGTTCTTGGCCCGCTCGACGATCTGCTGCGTCATGGCGGCGATCTCGTGCATGAAATCGCCGCGCCGTAACTTGCCGCGTTCCATCTGCGCGAGCTTGTACTCCCACTCGCCGGTGAGCTCCGGCGCCGTCAGTTCGGTCACGCCCAGGCCGCGCAGCAGGGTCAACAACTGGAATGCCTTGGTGGTCGGCACCAGCTCGCGGCCTTCACGCACCAGGTAGTTCTCGGCGATCAGGCCCTCGATGATGGAGGCGCGCGTGGCTGGCGTGCCCAGGCCTTTTTCGGCCATTGCTTCGCGCAGTTCGTCATCCTCGACCAGCTTGCCCGCCCCTTCCATGGCCGACAGCAGGGTCGCTTCCGTGTAGCGGGCTGGCGGCTTGGTCGCCAGCGTCAAGGCCTCGATCGACTGAGTAAGCACCCGCTCATTTGCCTTGATGGGCACCAGCGTGTCGTCACCGGCGCTGTCGCGTCCATAGACGACGAGCCAGCCCGGATTGACCAGCACGCGCCCTTCGGTCTTGAACGATTCGCCTTCGACCAGCGTGATGCGGGTGGTGACCAGGTATTCGGCGGGAGGGAAAAAGACCGCCATGAAACGGCGCACCACCAGGTCGTAGATTTTCTGTTCGGCATCGGACAGGCCGCCCGGCCTGGGAGCCTGCAGGGTCGGGATAATGGCGAAGTGATCGGCTACTTTCGAGTTGTCGAATACCCGCTTGTTGGGCTTGACCCAGCCCTGGGCCAGGACCTGGCGCGCCAGCGCGCCGTAGGTCCGGTCGGCCTCGAGCGCTCCCAGCGTGGACCGCACCGTGTCCTGGTAATCCTCGGGCAGCGCGCGCGAGTCGGTACGTGGGTAGGTCAGCACCTTGTGCCGCTCGTAGAGCGCCTGAGCGATCGACAGCGTGGTGCGGGCAGAAAACCCGAAGCGCCCGTTGGCCTCGCGCTGCAGGCTGGTCAGGTCGAACAGGGCTGGCGACAACTGGGTGGTGGGCCTGGACTCCTCGCTGACGGTGCCCGGCTTGTCGCGGCAGCGATCGACGATGGCCTCGGCGCGGCCGCGCTCCCACAGGCGCTCGGCGCGCGCGTCGGCATCGCCTTCGGGACGCTTGAAAGCGGGGTCGATCCAGCGGCCTTCATATTGGCCGGCGGCGGCCTGGAAGGTGGCTCGCACCTCGAAGTACTCGCGCGCCACGAAGCGCTTGATGCGCTCCTCGCGTTCGACCACGATGGCCAGGGTGGGCGTTTGCACCCGGCCCACGGTGGTCAGGTAAAAGCCGCCATCACGTGAATTGAAGGCGGTCATGGCGCGTGTGCCGTTGATGCCGACCAGCCAGTCGGCCTCCGAGCGGCAACGCGCGGCGTCAGCCAGCGGCAGCATCTGCGCATCGTCGCGCAGCCTGGAGAAGGCGTCGCGCACCGCTGCCGGGGTCATCGATTGCAGCCACAGGCGCTGGATCGGCTGCTTCGCCCGGGCGTGCTGCACGATCAGGCGGAAGATCAACTCGCCTTCGCGCCCGGCGTCACAGGCGTTGATCAGGCGGTCGACATCCTTGCGCCTGATCAGGCGCGTCAGCAACTTCAGCCGCTCCTCGCTGCGCGCGATCGGATTCAGGTCGAAGTGCGGCGGGATCACCGGCAGGTTGGCGAATGACCACTTGCCGCGCTTCACCTCGAATTGCTCGGGAGCCGCGATCTCCAGCAAATGGCCGACCGCGGACGACAGCACGTAATCGTCGCTTTCGAAGTAGTCCCCATGACGGGTGAAACCGCCCAGGGCGCGCGCAATATCGGCGGCCACGGAGGGCTTCTCGGCAATGATCAGGGCTTTGCTCATGGGTGTCCGGATCCGGGCCACGGCGAGGTTCGCCGTGGCCGCAAGGGGGCGCCAATCATAAGTGGCGCCAGCGATCGGAAGCAAGCCGGGGGTGATTGAGGCAGGGCGCGAGCCGATCCGGCCGGGCCTTTTCGGGTTCTCAGGGCCGGCAGCGCTGGTAGCGGCCGTCGGGCTGACGCTCGATGATTTCTTCCAGTTCCAGTGCCACCAGGGCTGCCGAGACCTCGCCGACCGGCCGCGCGCAGCGTGCCGCGACTGTGTCAGGATCGACGGGATCCCAGCCGAGTGCCTCCAGCACGGCGGCGCGCTCGCTGTCGCCGTTTCGCTCGCCAGGCGGCCGCGCGCTATCGCTCGCACGGGCGGCCGCCAACCCGCCGGCCGCGACCCCGCCGGCCGCCAACCCGCCGGCCGTGGCCAGTTGTGCCCGCAATTCGACCAGCACGTCTTCGGCCGACTCCACCAGCTTTGCCCCGTCCCGAATCAGTTGATGACAGCCCTTGGACAGCGGGGAATGGATGGAGCCGGGGATGGCCATCACCTCGCGCCCGAACTCGGCAGCCAGGCGGGCCGTGATCAGCGAACCCGACTGGCGCGCGGCTTCGACCACCAGCGTGCCCAGGGACAGTCCCGCGATCAGTCGATTGCGGCGCGGAAAGTTTGCCCGTTGCGCGGTGGTGCCCAGCGGCAACTCCGAAACGACGGCACTGCGCTGCGCGATCGCCGCGGCGAGCCTGGCGTGCGATGTGGGATAGACCAGGTCGACGCCGGTGCCGACCACCGCCAGTGTGCCGGCCCGGCCGCCGAGCGCACCGCGGTGTGCGGCGGCATCGATGCCCTGCGCCAGTCCGCTGACGATCTGCAGTCCCTGCTCGGCCAGGGCTCGGGCGAAGGCCTCGGCGATCTCCAGCCCGGCACGGGTTGCGTGCCGGCTGCCGACGATGGCCAGCGAGGCCTGCGACAGGGCGGCCGGATCGCCATCGACGAACAGCAGCGGCGGCGGATCGCCGATGTCGAGCAGTCGCGCCGGGTAGGCCTCATCGGCCAGGGTGAGCAGATGGTGCTGCGGGTGCTCCGCCCAGGCCAGCGTGTCCTCGATGCGGGCCTGGCGCTCGCCACCGGGTGCCAGCAGGGCTTGCGCATGCGGCGCGTCGAGCACTGCCGCCAGCCGCGTGCGACCGGCCGCGAGGATGTCTTCGGGCAGTCCGAAGGCCTCGAGCAGGCGGCGCAGTGCGACCGGGCCGATGCCCGGCGTGAGGACCAGTTGAAGCCAGGCAGCGCGCTCGGGGCGCGCTGCCGCGGAAAGGGGCATGCAGAGTCGCTGTGACGGCGGGCAATCAGGGGTTGGCGACGTCGTCGCCAACCGAAATCGGTTGCGACGCTTCCATCACCAGGCCGTAAGCGATCTTATCGAAGACCCGGAAAATCAACAGATGGCCCACCGGCTCATCCGGAAGCTTCACCTGGGTGGACTTGCCTGCGTACTTGTCGGTGATGACCTGCCCACGGTGGTTGATCGCCAGCACGTTGCCGATTTCCAGCCCGGCGCTCTTGCCGACGTTCAGCGCCACCACGTTGTTGCGCCCGACCTGCGTCAGGCCGCGGTAGACCGCCACGATGCGTCCGGCCACTTGCGAGTCGGGCGGATGCGGGGCGTAGGTGATGGGCATGGCGCGCTCGCTCGGCATCAGCCGGTCACCGACCCCGATCTCCTCGTTGGTGGACACGATGCGCAGGGTGGCGGGATCGCCGCCACGCTCGACTTTGGCGGTGCCGACGAACAGCGCCTCCCAGGCAATCGGCTTGCGCGTGTCCGGATCCAGCAGCGGCTTGGCCGGGCGGTAGACATACCAGTCACCGGCCGCCTCGTCGGGCATGCCGCGCACGTAGGCCAGTTCCCCGCGGGCGAGATAGACGCGCCCCTCCTGGGTGGCGACGATGCGCGGGTGCGCGGCCTGGGCCGCCTCGTCGACGACCAGCGGGCGGTTCAGGAAGGCTTCGATTGCCGTCGAGTCGATGGTCGCAATGGCTTCGGGCGCCAGCGCCTGCACGCGCACTCGCGGCTGCAGCCGTTCGCTGGCCAGCGCGCCCGCTGAGCCATCGGCACCTGCGCCGCCGCCCGATCCGACCGCTCGACCCAGTCGCAGCCGCGGCGCGGCGCCGCTGGTGTCCAGAATGACGACGTCACCCGGATAGATCAGGTGCGGATTGTGGATCTGCTCGCGGTTCAGTTGCCAGATCTCGGGCCAGCGCCACGGCTTCTTCAGGAAGCGCCCCGAGATGTCCCACAGGGTGTCGCCCTTGACCACCACGTAGCGGTCCGGCGCGTCCTTGGCCAGTTCGAGCGGCGGCGTGCTCTGTGCGAGGGCGGCCGAGCCTATCAGGCTCGTCAGCGAGAAGGCCAGCGCCAGGATCTGCGTGCTAAACTTTTTCATGAGTAACGCGCCGTTTCTCGGAGGAGTCTGCGGTGGCTTGATCCGCGCGAATCAGCCCCCATGTGGTCTTTGCAAGTTGCGTTGAATTCTGCAGTTAATGTATTGATGCCGCAAGCAAACCCGCCCGCACAAGCCTACGGACGGTAGGTAGCTCCCGATGGCCGTACTGAACATTCTTCACTACCCCGATGCACGCCTGCATCGCGTCGCCGCACCGGTGCGCGAGATCGACGAGCGTATCCGCGAGTTGGTGCGCGACATGGCCGAGACCATGTATACGGCGCCCGGCATCGGGCTGGCCGCCACCCAGGTCGACGTCCACCTGCGCGTGATCGTGATCGACGTCTCCGAAACGCGCGACGCGCTGCGCGTCTTCATCAATCCCGAAATCCTCTCGCGCAGCGAAGACACCAAGGTCCATGAAGAGGGCTGCCTGTCGGTGCCCGGCATCTACGACGAAGTCGAGCGTCCCGATCGGGTCACCGTGCGCGCACTCGACGAACACGGCCGTCCCTTCACGCTCGAGGCCGACGAGCTGCTGGCCGTTTGCGTGCAGCACGAAATCGACCACCTGAATGGCCGGGTGTTCGTGCAGTACCTGTCGCGCCTGAAGCAGTCGCGCATCCGTGCCCGGCTGCTCAAGGCCGAGCGCAGCGTCGCTTGAGGACGTGTGCCTGAACCTGCGGGCGCACTGTCGCTGATCTTCGCCGGCACTCCCGAATTTGCCGCGCAGGCCTTGCAGGCCATTGCCGAGGCGGGCCACCACATCGCGCTGGTGCTCACCCGCATCGACCAGCCGGCCGGGCGCGGCCGCGCCGTGCAGGAAAGCCCGGTCAAGCAGCTGGCACGCCAGCGCGGCTGGCCGATCGCCCAGCCGCGCAGCCTGCGCGATGCCGAACTGCAGGCGCGCCTGCGTGCCTTGCAGGCCGACGTGATGGTGGTGGCCGCCTATGGCCTGATCCTGCCGCGCGAAGTGCTGGCCATCCCGCGCTTCGGCTGCCTGAACATCCACGCCTCGCTGTTGCCGCGCTGGCGTGGTGCGGCGCCGATCCAGCGCGCCATCGAGGCAGGCGATGTCGAGACCGGCATTACCATCATGCAGATGGACGAGGGCCTGGACACCGGCCCGATGCTGCGGGTGGAGCGCGAGCCGATCCATCCGCAGGACAGTGGCGCCAGCCTGCACGAGCGCCTGGCCGCGCTGGGCGCGCGCGCCATCGTGGACGCGTTGGCGCAACTGGCGGCCGGCACGCTGCGCGCGCAGGCGCAGCCGCGCGAGGGCATCACCTATGCCCGCAAGCTGGAGCGCGCCGATGCGCCGATCGACTGGAACGACAGCGCCCGGCGCATCGTCGATCGCGTGCGCGCCTTCGATCCTTTTCCCGGAGCGGCGGCGTCACTGGCACGCGCCCCGGCGCTTCCGATCAAGGTCTGGTCTGCCCGTGAACTCGCCCCCGACGCCGGGCGCGCGAGCGCCACGGCGATCGGGGCCCGCCCGTCCGTCGCTGCCGGCACCGTGCTCGCACGCGAGCCCGGGCGGTTGATCGTCGCGTGCGGCGATGGCGCGGTGGAATTGCTGCAGTTGCAACGACCCGGCAGCCGGCGCCTGGCAAGCGCGCAGTTCCTGCGCGGCTTCCCGATCGGGGCCGGGGATCGTTTCCTCACCGCCACCGCCGCGCCGGTGGAACCCGGATGAGCGCGCTTGCCGTCTTGCGAGCGGCGACCATCGACCCGATATGGGTGTTCAGTCTGTCGACCCGACACGCACGAGGAGCACGGAGAACATGTTCAACTGGATGAAGACCGCCATCCTGATGGCCGGCATCATGGCCTTGTTCGGGGTCGTGGGAAGCGCCATCGGCGGACGCCAGGGCATGATGATGGCACTCGCCTTCGGCCTGGTCGGCAATTTCTTCGCCTACTGGTTCTCCGACAAGATGGTGCTGCGGATGTACCGGGCGAGGGAGGTCGACGAGACCTCCGCGCCGCAGTTCTACGGCATGGTGCGCGAGCTTGCCGGCCGTGCCGGGCTGCCGATGCCGCGGGTGTACCTGATCGATGAAGACGCCCCCAACGCCTTCGCCACCGGCCGCAACCCGGAACACGCCGCGGTGGCTGCCACCACCGGCATCCTGAGCGTGCTCGACGAACGCGAACTGCGCGGCGTGATGGCCCACGAACTCACCCACGTCAGGCATCGGGACATTCTCATCTCGACCATTTCGGCAACCATGGCCGGCGCCATCTCGGCCCTGGCCAACTTCGCCATGTTCTTCGGCGGACGCGACGACAACGGCCGTCCCGCCAACCCGGTCGCCACCATTGCCGTGGCGCTGCTCGCCCCGCTGGCGGCCATGCTGATCCAGATGGCGATCTCGCGTGCCCGCGAGTTCGAAGCCGACCGGGGCGGCGCCGAGATTTCCGGCGATCCGCGCGCACTGGCCTCGGCGCTGGAGAAGATCCAGCGTTACGCGCAGGGCATTCCGCTGGAACCTGCCGAGCGCCATCCCGAAACCGCGCAGATGATGATCATGAATCCACTCTCGGGCGGCGGCCTGCGCGGCCTGTTCTCGACCCACCCGTCCACCGAGGAACGAGTGCAGCGCCTGCTCGCGATGGCCGGCGCCGCGGCGTGAGGCCTGCGCCCGGGCGGCGCGCCCGGGCGACGCGGGCGTGAACCTCGCGCACGCCACGCGCGCCCCGCTGTGGCGCGAGATGGCGCTGGCGGCTCGCGCCATCGAGGCGCTCGCGGCCGGACGCTCGCTGCCGCTTGCGCTGGACAGCGTGTGCGAAGCGCAGCCGGCCGGATCGCTGAGTGCTGCCTCGCTGGCGGCGATCCGCGACATCGCCCATGGCACCTGTCGCCAGCTTGGCCTGGTGCGCGCGCTGGCGCGCCGCCTGAACAGCCGCCCGCCGCCGGCGCGGCTGGCCGCGCTGCAATGGGTGGCGCTGGCACAGTTGCTCGAACCGATGCGCGCCGAGGCAGTGATCGTCGACCAGGCGGTCACGGCGGCGCACCAGGAGCCGCATGGAGCGGCGTTCGCGCGCTTCCTGAATGCGACCCTGCGTCGTTTCGGGCGGGATCGCGAGGCGCTGCTGGCCGCCGCACGCAGCGAGCCGCAGGCGCGCTGGAATTTTCCGCCGTGGTGGATCGAGCAGTTGAGCGCCGAGCAACCGCAGGCCTGGCAGGCGATCCTGCAGGCCAGCAATGCCTTGCCGCCGATGAGCCTGCGGGTGAACTGCCGGCACGGCGGACCCGAGGCCTATCTGGCGCAACTGGCCGCGGCCGGGCACCCGGCGCGCCGGGTCGGGCCGCAGGCGCTGGTGCTCGATCGGCCCTGCCCGGTGGAGCGACTGCCTGGTTGGGACGAGGGCTGGGTCACGGTGCAGGATGCCGGAGCGCAGATGGCCGCGCCGCTGCTCGCTCCGCGTGATGGCGAGCGCGTGCTCGACGCCTGCGCCGGGCCCGGTGGCAAGGCCACGCACCTGCTCGAACTCGCCGATTGCACGCTGACCGCGCTGGACGTCGGCGAGGCGCGCCTGCGCCCGGTGCGCGAGAACCTGGCCCGCTTGCGTCTTGGCGGCGGGCCAGCGGGCACGGCGACGCTGCTGGCGGGCGATGCGCGCCAGCCGGCGCAGTGGTGGGACGGCAAGCCCTACGATCGCATCCTGCTCGATGCCCCCTGCACCGCCTCGGGCATCGTGCGCCGCCACCCGGACATCCGCTGGCTGCGCCGGCGTAGCGATCTCGCGACACTTTCGCGCCAGCAGTCGGAAATGCTGGCGGCGCTTTGGCCGCTGCTCAGGCCGGGTGGTAAATTGCTTTTTGCAACCTGCTCGGTGTTTTGCGCCGAGGGCGTATCGGTGATCGATGGCTTCCTCGCCGATCGGCGTGACGCGAGCCGGCTCGAGTTGCGCTGGCGCTTCGATTCGGCTGCTGCCGAGCCTGTCTCGCAACTGCTGCCGACCGCGGAGCCGGCGCGTGACCACGACGGATTCTTTTACGCGCTGCTGGAAAAACGTCCTTGATCGCCCGTTTCGCCGCGGCGCTGGCGTTGGCGCTCACGCTGTGCGGGCAGTTGCCGACAGCCTGGGCCGCCGACGGCGCCGAACCGCCCCCGCCGCCCGTGCTCGAGCTGAACGACGCGCACGACAGCTGGCTGCTTTCCGCTGAATTCACCCCGCCCCTGACCGCTTCGCTGGAAGAGGCGGTGCGCCGCGGCGTGGCGCTGTACTTCGTGCTGGAGTTCGAACTGATCCGGCCGCGCTGGTGGTGGACCAATGAAGTGGTGGTCGAGCGTTCGCTAGTCTATCGGCTTGTCTACCATGCACTGACGCGCCAGTTCCGGCTCGGTTTCGACGGGCTGACACAGACCTTCGACTCGCTCGACGAGGCCATGCGTACCCTGGCCAGTGTGCGTCACTGGCGCGTCTTCGACGCCGATCAGGTGTCGCCCGGAACGCACTACGAGGCTCAGGTACGCTTGCGACTGGACACCTCCCAGTTGCCCAAGCCGCTGCAGATCAGCGGCATCACCAACCGGGACTGGAACCCGCACTCGGAATGGACGCGTTTCACGTTCACGCCACCGATCCCGAAAACCGCTCGGTAGGGCGCCTGCTGCGCTTTGCGCTGATCGGCTCGGTGGTGCTGGCGGTGATCCTGCTGTTGTTGCTGGCGGTGGCCAGTGCCAATACGCAGTTGTTCGAGAGCCAGTATCCGATGCTGCTGTGGCTCACTGTCGGCCTGGCCACGGCGCTGTTCCTGCTGGTGCTCGAATTGCTGCGCCGACTGCTGCTGCGCTACCGTCGCGGCCTGTTCGGCACGCGCCTGATGGCGCGCATGGCGCTGTCGTTCACGCTGA
>CAZXLV010000017.1:0-20405 GCA_964641405.1 uncultured Limnobacter sp.
TGCGCACTTTTTTCGGGCTCACGCGGGGACGATCGTAGTGTGAACAGGCCCTAGGCCTCCTAGCCCTGCAGTTCCTCGATGAGCGCGATGTACTGCTTCATCGCGTCGTCGCGCCCGAGACCCTCGAGCAGTTTCCAGGCGTCCCATTTGGCGCGCGCGACCATGTCGGTGAATCCGGGTCGCTTGCCGTCGACGTCGCCCGCGCTGGCCTGCTTGTACAAGGCATAGATCTTCAGCAGCGTCATGTTGTCGGGACGTTCGCTCAGCTGCTTCGACGCCGCGACCGCCTGTTCGAATCGTGCGTTCAGATCGGCCATGTTGTCTCCCTTCATCGATCGGCAGGTGCTTTCCCGCGGCAACCGGTATTTTGCGCGGTCATTGTTTACGTATCATAGCAATGCTTCGGCTGCGGTTGCGCCGATCCACGGACGAACCGGCGCGCACGGAGGGAGCATGGGCCGCGAGAAGATGTCCAGCGTCGATACCGCGTGGTTGCGCATGGACAGCCCGCGCAACCTGATGATGATCGTCGGGATTTTCGTGTTCGAGGCGCCCATCGGGAAGGAGCGCCTGGCTGGCCTGCTCGGGGAACGCCTGCTCGGCTTCGAGCGCTTCCGGCAGCGCGTCGAAAGCGACGCGATCGGGCATTCCTGGGTCGACGACGACGACTTTCGCCTGGATCGCCACCTCCAGCAGGTGCGCCTGCCGGGCAGGGGCGACGAGCGCGCCCTGCAGCGGCTCGCTGCACGGCTGGCCTCGCAGCCGCTCGATCCGGCGTATCCGCTGTGGCAGTTCCACCTGGTCGAGAATTTTCGCGGCACCAATGCGCTGGTGGCCCGCATCCACCACTGCATCGCCGACGGCATCGCGCTGGTGGGAGTCCTGCTCTCGCTCACCGATGCGGTGCCGCCGCGCAAGCGGCCCGACGAGCACGCTTCCGACGAACTCGAGTCCAATCCCTGGTTGCCCTACCTGCAGCCGATCACGCGCGGCACCGTGGCGGCGATCGACGCCACCGGTTCGCTGGTGTCGAAGTCCATCGATGCGCTCGCCCATCCGGATCGCCTCTCGGGCTACGCGCAGGCGGGCTCTCGGGTGGTGCGCGATGCCCTGAGCATCCTGCTGATGCCCAATGACACGCCGACCCGACTCAAGGGTCGCCCGATCGGTCGCAAGGCGCTCGCCTGGAATGATCCCCTGCCGCTGGACGAGGTGAAGGCGGTGTGCCGCGGGCTCGGTGCCTCGGTCAACGATGTCCTGCTCGCCTGCGTGTCGGGCGCGATCCGCAACTACCTGGTCGGCAAGGGCGACCCGGTCGCGGAGGACGCCGAGTTTCGCGCCATGGTGCCGGTCAACCTTCGCGATGCCTCCGAGGCGCCGACGCTGGGCAACCGCTTCGGGCTGGTGCCGCTGTGCCTGCCGGTGGGCATCGCCAACCCGGTGGCAAGGGTGCAGGAGGTGCAACGTCGCATGCTCGAGCTGAAGGCGAGCTACCAGCCGGTGATCGCCTATGTGCTGCTGGCAGCCGCCGGCGTGCTGCCACCGCTCGCCCAGGAACAGATCCTGGATTACCTCGCCGGCAAGGGCAGTGCGGTGATGACCAACGTTCCGGGGCCGAGCGAGCGCATCCGCATGGGTGGCTCGCCGGTGTCGCGGCTGATGGTCTGGGTACCGCAGACGGGCGATATCGGCATTGGCGTCTCGATCCTGTCGTACGCCGGCGGGGTGCAGTTCGGCGTGATCAGCGACGTCGACCTGTGCCCCGATCCGCAGGCGATCATCGATGGCTTCGCACCCGAGTTCGAGCGGCTGGTGCTCGCGCTGGCGATGCTGCCCAATGGCTTCCTGCTCGGGCGCAAACTCGCTCCCGGCGAACTCGAGCACGCGCTGCTGCTGGAGGTGGGGTGAGCATGCCTTCCGTGGCGCTGCCCGAGGCTCACTCGGCCGATCCGCAGGAAGTGCTGGCGTTCTGGTTCGATGGCGAACTCGCGACCGCGCGGGGCCAACTTCGCCGGGAGTGGTTCGCCGGCGAGCCGGTTTTCGACGAACGGGTGCGCCTGCGATTCGGCCCGCTCATCGAGCGCGCCCTGGTCGGTGACTGTGCGGCCTGGGGCGAGGCCGCCGCGACGGCGCCGGCGCTGATCCTGGTACTCGACCAGTTCACCCGCAACGCGTTCCGGGGCAGCGCACGCATGTTCGCCGGTGATGCAGTCGCGCTGGTCGTCGCGCGCCGGGTGGTGGCCGAGGGCTGGGATCTGCAATACGACGCGCTCCGGCGCTGGTTTTGCTATCTCCCGTTCGAGCACGCCGAGTCGCTGCATGAGCAGCGCGAGTCGCTGCGCCTGTTTGGACAACTGCGCGACGATCCGCTCGCCGGCGGCGCCTGGATCTGGGCGCAGCGGCACCACGACGTCGTCGCGCGCTTCGGCCGCTTTCCTCACCGCAACGAGTTGCTCGGGCGCGTTTCGACTGCTGCTGAGCTTGCGTTCCTGCGCGAACCCGGTTCGCGCTTCTGACGCCCGGGAGCTGCTCGCGCGTGCCGCTGCAGATCCGCTTCGATCATCGCTGCGAGCGACTCGCCGATGCGCTGCTCGATTCCTTCGACGAAGGACTCGCCAACCCGCTGGCCGAGCGGACCGTCATCGTGCCCAGCGTCGGGGTGGGGCGCTGGCTGCAGCGCCGCGAAGCGGCCCGCCTGGGTGTCAGTGCGCGCCTTCGCCCCGAGTTCGCCGGTCGCTGGCTGTGGCGCACCATGTGCGCGGTATTGCCGGACTTGCCGCCGCGCTCGCCCTTTGAACCGGAGCGCGCGCGCTGGCTGTTGCTGGAATTGCTCGCTGAGTTGCCCGACCAGCCGGCGTTTGCGCTGGCGCGCATGCGTGCGGGCGCAGCGGGATCGCTGGCCCGCCTGTTGCTGGCCGAATCGCTGGCTGCCTGTTTCGATCGCTACCTTGCCTACCGTCGCGACTGGCTCGCGCGCTGGCAACGCGGGTGCTGGGCCAGCGGCGATGCGCCGATCGAACCGCACGAAGCCTGGCAGCGCTGGCTATGGCAGCGCCTGCTCGAGCGCCTGCCGGGCGTGCGCGCGGAGCACCCCTACGATCAGTTCGCGCGCTGCCTGGCGAGCGATCAGGCCGACCTGCGGCGCTCGCTGGCCGGCAGGCGGGTGGCGCTGTTCGGGCGCATCGATCTGTCGCCCGAGCAGTTTGCGCTGTTCGGCGCGCTTTCCGGATCGATGGACGTGCGCGTCTTCGCACCCGACCCCTGCCGCGAACTGTGGACCGACATGCTGGATGCGCGCCAGCTTGCGCAGGTACGCGCGCAGCGCCCCGACGTCGCCTGGCTGTACGAGGGCGAACCTTCGCTGCTGGGCAACTGGGGACGCGCGCAGCGCGATTTCGTCGCCCAGGTGCTCGCGCTCGAAGAGCGCTTCGAGGTGCAGGCAGAGGCGCCCGGGCGCGAGGAGACCACGCCGTACGAGGCGACCACCGTCGAGCCGATCGTCGGCTCGAGCGGCGAGCCACCGAGCGCAACCTGCCTGCAGGCCCTGCAGTGCGCGATCTTCCTGCGCAGCGATGCGCCCTGGCAGCAGCCGCATGTCGACGACGCATCGATTCGCGTGCTGGGCGCCCATGGCTTGCTGCGCGAGGCGGAGATCCTGCATGAGGAGTTGCTGGCGTGTTTCGAGCAACTGCCCGGCCTCGAACCGGGCCAGATCGTCGTTTATTGCGCCGACCTCGGGTCGGCCGCATCGGCGATCGAGGAAGTGTTCGCCAGCCAGCCTGATGGGCAGCGCATTCCGGTCGTGGTGAGCGGGCGCGCACCGGGAATCGATGCACTGCCCGCTGCGGCGCAGGCGATGCTCGCCATGGCGCTGCAGCCTCTCGAAGCGCCAGCCCTCGACGAGTGGCTGCGCAATCCGGCGGTCATGGAGGCGCTTGCGCTCGATGCCACCCAGGTCGAACGCCTGGGGCGCTGGTTCACCACGGCTGGCGCGCGCTACGGCTTCGATGAGGCGGACGGTTCACCCAAGCACAGCCTGCGCGCGGCGACCGAGCGCCTCCTGCTCGGGGCGGCGCTCGGCGTTGCAGGGGTGGCCGGCGATCGGCTGGCCGTACCCGGTGCGCAAGGCACCGAGACGCGTGTGCTCGATGCCTGGCTCGCTGCCGCACACGCCTTGTCCGCGCTGCGCGCTGGTGCGCGCGCACCCCGGCCGCTGGCCGAATGGTGCGTGCTCGCGCGCGATGCGATCGAGGCCGTGTTCGGCAGCGTGCGCCTGCATGCAGCCGGCCTCGAGCGGGTACGCGCAGCATTCCCGGACCTGCTCGCCAGCGCGGCCGGCATGCCGGCGGTGGTGCTCGATGCGCACGCCTTCCACCATGCCTTCGAGCGTGCACTGGGGAGCAGCGCGGGCGCAGCCATGCCCTCGGGCGCGGTCACCGTCTGCCCGATCGGCAGCCTGCCGGGCGTGCCGTTCCGGGTGGTGTGCCTGTTCGGCATGAACGAAGGGGCGTTCCCGCGTCGCGGCGGTCGGGACGAACTCGACCTGATGCTGCGCCAGCCGCGCTTCGGCGATCGGTTGGCGCGCGTCGACGATCGCGGCATCTTCCTGGACGCCGTGCTCGCTGCGCGCGAGCGCCTGATCGTTTCCTGCCAGGGTCGCGATCCGCGCGACGACAGTGTGCTGAATCCCTCGCCGCTGGTGGCGGAGTTGCTGGCTTACCTGTCGGCGCGTCTTGGCCACGATGAAGCGCAACCGTCCTTCGAGGTCGCGCGCCACCGCTTCCCCGCTCATGGACAAGGGCCGGCGCTGATCGAGTATCCGCTGCACGCCTTTTCGCCGCGCAACTTTCGTGGTGCCGACAGCTACGCGGCGCACTGGCTGCCGGCTGCGCGTGCACTGGCGCTTCCGCTGGCCGAACGCGCCGAAGGAATCGGGGCGCTTGCAGGGCCGGATTTCCACGGCTGCCCCACTGGTGGCGCAGCGGCGGCCGCGCCGGGCGCCAGTGGGCGCAGCGAGGGAAAGGCAGCCACCGAGGGCGAGCGGATCAGCCTGCCCTGGCCGGGCGCCGTGCCGATCGAGACGCTGCGTGCGGCGCTGGTGGAACCGGCGGCGACCTGGCTGCGCGAGGCGCTGCGCCTGCGCCTGCCGCGTGAAGCTGCGCTGCCCGAAGACGCCGAGCCGCTGTGGTCGGATGCCGATGATTCGATCCTGGTGCAGCGCTGCGCCGAGCGCCTGCTGGCCGGCGAGCCGGCCGCATGCCTGCTCGGCGAACTCGAACTGGACCCGCGCACCGCTGCCGCATCGGCCGGCGTCGCACAGGCTCGCGTGATCGTGCAGCAGGCCGCTGCACTGGTCGCCGAGGCACGTGGCGGGCCGCAGGACTGGCCGTTGACGGCGTACCCGCAGGCAAGCCAGCCGGCCTCGTCACTTCCCACGCCGGGCACGACGATGGCATCGGCGCCGATCCAGGCCAGTCTCGCCGGCTGCCGCCTGATGATGGCCGCGCCGACCCTCGATGCGGCGCGGCGGCCCGCCTTCGTGAGCGCGTTCCCGCTCGGCATGCACGCGCTTGTCGATGCCTGGCTGCGGGCCGCATTGTGGCAACTCGCGCAGGACCAGGGCGGCCCCGCCCGCCTGGTCACACCGAATGCGCGCGTCGAGATCACCTGCGCCGATCCGGCGCGCTCGCTGCGCCACGCCCTGCACTGGGTCGCACGCATCGCCAGCGAGCCGCTCGGGCTGTTTCCGCGCACCTGGCTGGAATACGCCCTGACGCTTGCCCGTGCACCGCGCGGGACGGCGGCAGCGGGCTCACCCGAGGAGCGCGAGCAGGCGGCGCGCCGCCGTGCGCATGATGTGCTGGCCGGTGCCCCGTTCGGTGCGCGCGTTGCCGAACTGGAGCGGCCGGCCGTGCAGGCCATGTACCGTGACAGCGAGCCCGATCTCGGGCAGGTCCTCGCGCTTGCCGGGCAGGTCTACGGTCCGATGATGGGTGACCTGGTGATCCATGTTCGCGATCGGGAGCAGGCATGAGGCCCGGCCTTCACGAACATGCGGTGTTCGCCGGTGACATCCTCGACGGATTGCACCTGCTCGAAGCCGATGCCGGCACCGGCAAGACCTGGACCATTGCGGGCCTGGTGGTGCGCGCCTTGATCGAGCGGGCGCTCGGCATCGAGCAGTTGCTGGTGGTGACCTTTACCAACGCCGCCACCGCCGAACTGGGTGCGCGCATCCGCCAGCGCATCGCCGAGCTCGAGCGCCTGCTCGACGATCGCCTCCAGGGACGCAGCACGACCATCGACGAGGCCTTCTGCGTCGCCTATGCCGAGCGGCTCGACGACGAGGCAGCGCACGCGGCGCGCGCGCTGCTGCGGGTGGCGCTGGCCTGTGCCGACGAAATGGCGGTGCACACCATCCACGGGTTTTGCCAGCGGGTGATCGGCGAGCATGCGCTCTCGATCGGCGTGCCGCCCGGGCTTCCGGTGGGCGCCGATGACGGCCAACGCGCAGCGCGCGTGGTCGCCGACTGGTGGCGGGCGCAGGCCGTCGACGCGACGCCGGCGCGCCTGCAGTCGTTTGCTCTGGCCGGACTCACCCCGGCCGCACTGGGCGGGGCCTTTCGGTCGATAGCCGCGCAACCGCTGGCGCTCGTTGCGCCCGCGCCGGCTCCCTGGCAGGAACTCGAAGATGCGCTGGAGTACGCGCGCCGCGATCTCGCCGAGGCGCTTGCCGCCGAGGGCAAGGCCTTGCTGGATTGGCTCGCCGTGAAGGGAAACGCCGATGGGCGGCGCTTTCGCCCCGACTGGACGAGGAACTGGATCGATGCCCTGGCCGCCTTTTGCGCCGATGCCTCGGGCGTCGCCGCACCGGAGGCACTGCACAAGCTGGCCAGCCAACGATTCGGTGAACGCTTGCCGCCCCCCTCGCTGCGGGCGATTCCATCGGCCTGCGAGCGCCTGGTCGCACTCCTGTCCTCGATCGAGCGACTGCCGGCGTGGATCGCGCAGGAATTGGTGGCCGGGCAGGATGCGCGTCGCCGTGATGCCCTGCCGCAGTTGCGCGCGCTGGACTTCGACGACCTGTTGCGCCTGGTGCACGATGCCCTGGCCGATGCGGCGAGCGGGCCGGCACTGGCGCAAGCGCTGCGCCAGCGCTATCCGGTGGTACTGATCGACGAGTGCCAGGACACCGATGCGCTGCAGTGGGCCATCTTCCGGCGCATCTACCTCGCGCCGCCTGGCGATGACGCGCAGCGCATCGCGCTGCATGCCGGCACGGCGCTGGTGCTGGTGGGTGACCCGAAGCAGGCGATCTACGCGTTTCGCGGCGCCGACGTCTACTCCTATCTCGATGCGCGCGAGACCGTGCGCAAGCTGCATCGACTGGGCGAGAACCAACGGTCCAGCCGCGCCCTGATTGCGTCGGTGAATGCCGTGTTCGCGCGCGAGCGCCCGTTCCTGATCGAGGAGATCGGCTTCGCCCCGGCCGCCTTCGGCGCACGCACGCGGCGCGTGCTGGTGATCGGAGACGAGGGGTCGCGATCGCCCATGACCCTGGTGCGTCTGGAACCGGACGCACGCGAGGAGTGCCTGACCGCGGCCGGCGCCGCACGCCAGGCGGTGCGCGCGAGCGTGGCCGAGATCGGGCGTTTGCTGCGCGCCGGAGCGCGCCTCGGGCAGCGGGCGCTGCGCGCCTCCGACATCGCGGTGCTGGTGGACAATCATCGCCAGGGCGCCGCGATCAAGCGTGCGCTGGCCGGCGCCGGTATCGGAGCGGCGGAGATCTCGCGTGACAGCGTGCTTGGCACGCTCGAATGCGCCGAGGCGATGCGGGTCATCGCCGCTATCGATGCGCCCGCCGAACCGGGTCTGCTGCGCTCGGCGCTGGCCACCACCTTGCTGGGCGCCGACGCGCAGTCGCTGGCCACGCTCGATGAGGACCCGGCGCGCGGCCTGCATCTGGCCGAGCGCTTTGCGCGTGCGCGTGCCGACTGGGAACGTTACGGCCCGGTGGCTGCATTGCGCCGACTGTTTCGCGAGGAGGAAGTGGGCGCGCGCCTGGCAGCGGTCCGCGATGGCGAGCGGCGCTTGACCAACCTGATGCATCTGGTCGAATTGCTCGGCGCCGATGAACACGCGCGGCGCGGTCCGGGCCAGGCGCTGCGCGTGCTGGCGCGCCGCCGTAGCGGGGGCGCGGATCGCGACAGCGAGGAATTGCGCCTCGAAAGCGACGAGGGCCTGGTGCGCATCCTCACCGTGCACAAGAGCAAGGGGCTGGAATTCCCGATCGTGTTCCTGCCCTTCGCCTGGGCCGGCAGGGCGCATCGGAAGGCTACGCCGAGTGTGCTGCATCGACGCGCCGACGCTGAACGCTGGCAGGCGGTGCTCGATTTCGTGCCCGATGAGGACGCGCTGCGCCAGGCGGCCAGAGAAGGCTATGCCGAGGCATTGCGCGGCATGTACGTGGCGCTCACCCGCGCCGAGCAGCGTTGCTACCTGTTCTGGGGTGCCGTCGCCGGCGCCCAGTTTGCGCCGCTGGCCTGGCTGCTGGACGGACTCGACCCGCTGCAGCAGCGCGCCTGGCGACCCGGCTCGCGCAGCGCACCGCCGCTGACGGCGGACCTGGTCGGGCGCTCCCTGCTCGCCTGGCGCGAGCGCGCCGCTGCGCACGAGCCGGGCGCCGCGTCGGTGCTGGCGAGTTCGCTGCTGATGGCCGATGAGCGTTCGCAGGAACAGCGCGGCGATTCATCGACCGGCCATGCGCGCGAGCCGGAAACGTCCGCACCGCAATCCCCTGAACTGTCGGCACGGCCATGGCGCGCGACGATTCCCGCTGCGGCGATCACCACCAGTTTCAGCGCCATCGCCTCGGCACTGGCCGATGAGGACGCCGCCGGCGGGTTGCGCGCGCGCGAACTGGCCGAACGGCCTGATCACGACCAGCAACCGAGCGCCGACGATGCGGCACTAGACGAGTCGGCAGGCGAGACGGCAAGCGCCGCCGAAGCCGCCGCGCCGGATTCGATCCGCTTCCGCTTTCCAGCCGGTGCCGAGGCGGGCGTATGCCTGCACGGCATCCTCGAAGACCTGCGCTTCGACGCGCGCCCGGAGCGCGATGTGCTGGCCGATCGGCTGTCCCGCAGCGGTTACCGGCACCTCGACCCGGAGCAGGTGTCGCAATGGCTGCAAGCCGTGATCGCCGCGCCGCTGCGCGCGCCGCAAGGCGAAACCATCCAGCTGACGCAGGTAGCGCCGGCGCGCCAGGTGCGTGAGATGGACTTCCTGCTGTCCGGACAGCAGGTTTCCGAGCGCGCGCTGATCGAAGCGGTGCGCAGCGAGTTCGAACTCGATCTGTCGGCCGGGTCGGCGCGCTGGCATGGCTATCTGCGGGGCTTCATCGACCTCGTCTTCGAACACGACGGCCGCTACTACCTGCTCGACTGGAAAAGCAATCATCTCGGCGATTCCCCCCGACACTACGACCGGCGGGCGCTCGCCGCGGCGATGCGCACCCACGCCTATGCGCTGCAGGCCTGCCTGTATTCGCTTGCGTTGCACCGTTGGCTGCGCGCGCGCCTGGCCGGCTACGATTACCAGCGTCATGTCGGCGGTGCCTTCTACGTGTTCCTGCGCGGCGCGGGGCTTGCCTTGCCTGGCGCGAACGACCTCGGCGTGCACGCCAGCCGGCCCAGTGCGGCGCTGGTCGACACGCTCGATCGCCTGTTTGGTCCCGCGCCCGCAGGAGCGGCACGATGAGCCGCGCCTGGCAGCCCGGCGAGCGGGTGGCACAGGAGTTTGCCGGCGTGCTGGCCGACCAGCACCGGCGCCTGGGAGGGGATCCGGCGCACGGCGGCGTGCTGGCGCGCTGGGCCGCGCAGGCGTGGCGCGCGGCGGCCGCCGGCAACGCCTGCGTCGACCTGGACGCCGCCTCCTGCGAGGCTTTGCGAAGCTCTCCGGTGGTCGGACCCGGTGCAGGCCTTCGTGCGCTGGTGATCGATCGCGGTGCGCTCTACCTGTACCGCCTGTGGCAGGCCGAGCGCGTCGTCGCCGACGCAGTGCGGGCGCTGGATGCGGTGGCGCCGCTGGCCGATGCCGCGGCGCGCGAAGCGGCGCTGTCGCGCCTGTTTGCCGGTCGCGATCCTGGCGACGAACAACAGCGCGCCGTGGCCTGCGCACTCGAGCGCCGGCTCACCGTGCTCTCGGGCGGCCCTGGTACCGGCAAGACCACCACGCTGGCGCGCCTGCTGCTCGCCTATGCGAGTCTCGTGCCGCAGGCGCGCGTGGCTCTTGCGGCGCCCACCGGAAAGGCAGCCGCGCGCCTGGCGCAGGCCCTGATGCAGCAGTTGGCGCAATTCGATGCGAACGGTGAACTGCGCTCACGCCTGCCGGAACAAGGCCAGACCGTGCATCGCCTGTTGGGTGCGCGCTCGGATCTCGGCACGGTGACCGATCACGACCTGGTGATCGTCGACGAGGCCTCGATGCTCGATGTCGAACTGGCGGCGCGCTTGCTGTCCGCGATCGGTCCGCAGGCGCGACTGGTGCTTGCGGGCGATCGTGACCAACTGGCCTCGGTCGAGGCCGGGGCCGTGTTCGCCGACCTGTGCGCCGCTCCCCTCGCAGGCGTGATCACCCTGCGGCACAACTACCGCCAGCAGGATGCGCCCGACATCGCGGCACTGGCGACCGCCATCCGCGACGCAGCGCAGGGCGCCGCGATCGAGTGGCCGGCATCGGTGCGTCGGGCACTGCCGCAGCCCGCGGCGATCGTGGACGAGGCGTTGCTGGCCTGGCGGGAGGCGTTTGCACAACTGCGCGCTGGCGCGCCGCCCGAGCGCGTGCTTGCCTGCTGGGATCGCCACCGCGTGCTCGGCGCCTTGCGCGAGGGCCCGCTCGGAGTTGAAGCCCTCAACCGCGCCATCGCCGCGCAGGTGCGCCGGCAAGCGGCCGATGGCTCGCGCGCCACCTGGTATCCCGGGCGACTGGTGATGGTGAGCCGCAACGAGCCGGGGCTCGGCCTGTTCAACGGCGACGTCGGCGTGTGCGTCGAGCAGGCGGGCGGGCCGGCTTCGCTGGTGGTGGCGTTCACCGGTTCCGGACCGTTGCGCCGGTTCCCGGTGTTGCAGATGCCGGCCTGCGAAGATGCCTGGGCGATGACCGTGCACAAGGCGCAAGGCTCCGAGTTCGAGTCGGTGGCACTGGTGCTGCCGCCGCCCGGGCATGCGCTCAACACCCGCGAACTGGCCTACACGGGGGTCACGCGCGCTCGCGCGCGCCTGAGCGTGTGGGCCACGCCGGGCGCGATCGAGGATGCGGCGCAGCGCTTCACCCACCGCCACGGCCGGCTGTCCTCGCGCCTCGCCGTGACGATCGCACCCCAAGGGAAAGCATGAGCAATCGATTCCTGCAGGCACGCCTGTTCCCGTTCCTGCGCTGGTGGCCGCGCGTGGGACGCGACAGCCTGCGCGCCGACCTTCTCGCCGGCCTGGTCGGTGCCCTGCTGGTCCTGCCGCAAGGAGTGGCGTTCGCCACCCTGGCTGGCTTGCCGCCCGCCTACGGACTCTACTGCGCAATGGTGCCGACCATCGTCGCAGCCCTGTTCGGCTCGTCGCTGCATACGGTTTCGGGGCCCACCAACGCGGTTTCGCTGATGACCTTTGCATCGCTGGCACCGCTGGCCATGCCCGGGTCGCCCGAGTACATCCGGCTGGCCGCGACGCTGGCCCTGCTCACCGGCCTGTTCATGGTGCTGCTGGGCGCCCTGCGGCTCGGCCTGTTGGTCAATTTCATTTCGCAACCGGTCATCATCGGCTTCACCGGTGGCGCCGGCACGCTGATCCTGGTCAGCCAGTTGGGCCCGCTGCTGGGCATCGACGTGCCCTTGGGCCTGCCCTTCGCCAGCACGCTGGCGCACGTGCTGCCGCACTTGTCGGAGACGCGCCCGGCCGTGCTGGCGGTGGCCCTGGTCACGGTGGCCGTGGGCGCCGGCCTCAGGCGATGGCGGCCGCGCTGGCCCGGTATCGTGCTGGCGATGCTGGCCGGGGTGGCGCTCGCGCTCCTGCTGCAAATCCTGTTCGGGCATGACCGCACCGGTATCGTGATGCTCGACCCGATCCCGCGCAGCCTGCCGGCGTTCGCCTGGCCGATCCTCGATCCGGGCACCTTCGTGCAACTGAGCGCCGCGGCGGTCGGCGTGGCGATCGTGGCCCTGACCCAGTCGATCTCGATTGCCCGCGCGATCGCGCTGCGCAGCGGCCAGCGCATCGATGGCAACCAGGAGTTCATCGGCCAGGGCCTCTCGAACATCGCCGCCGGCCTGTTCTCGGGCTTTCCGACCAGCGCTTCGGTGAATCGCTCCGGACCCAACATCGAGGCCGGCGCCGCCACGCCGCTGTCAGCGGTGTTTGCCGGAGTGATGCTGGCCGGCATCGTGCTGGTGTTCGCGCCGCTGGTGGCGTGGCTGCCGCTACCGGCCGTGGCGGGCGTGCTGTGCCTGGCGGGCTGGTCGCTGATCGACTTTCGCCGTATCCGCGCCACCTTGCACCTGAGTCCGCCCGAGGGTGGCGTACTGCTGCTCACACTGGCGGCAACCCTGCTCATGCGCCTGGAGGTGGCGGTGCTGGTGGGGGTGGCCGCCTCGCTGGTGTTGTACCTGAACCGCACCTCGCAGCCGACGATGCGCAGTTTCGTTCCGGACCAGGGCGATTCCGGGCGCGCTTTCGTGCTGGCGGATGCCAGCCGCCACGAGTGCCCGCAACTGAAGATCCTCAGCGTCGAAGGGTCGATCTACTTCGGCGCCGTCGATCACGTATCGACCCACCTCGACATGCTGCGCGAAACCGCGCCGCAGCAGAAGTCGCTGCTGCTGCTGGCGCGCAACATCAATTTCGTCGATGCCGCCGGTGTCGAACTGCTGCTCACCGAGGCCAGGCTGCGCAAGGCCGCCGGGGGCGCACTCTACCTTTACGGCCTCAGGCCGCCGGTGGAGGATTTCCTCGAGCGCGGCGGCGCCATCGATGCCATCGGCCGCGAGCGGATCTTCACCAGCAAGCGCGAGGCGATTGCAGCCATCTTCCGCGACCTCGACCGGCAGGTGTGCCGGAGCTGCCCGACGCAGGTCTTCGAAGAGTGCCGGGGCGTCGCTGTCGCGCCGTCGATGCCGTCGACGCCGTCGCCCGGAGCCTGATCGCCACGCGCCGCCAGGTGCCCCCCGGCATCGCCGGGATTCAAGGGGCCCGTGGTACGTCCGCGGCATGCATGGCGCCCGGTGCCCGCGAAGCGCCGGCTGTCCGTGATGCAGCGGCTGTGGGCGCGAAGCGGCGCTCCATTTCGCGCCGCAGGCGCACTGCCGCATCACCGGCGTCGACGCGCACGTCGCTCCAGCGTAGCGGCTCGCCGGCGCGAACCGCGCGCTTCAGGCGGACCTGGTTCGCCAGTCCCAGCGGCAATCCGCCGATGTCCAGAGAGGCGCCCGCCGGCATCAGCCGGCCGTAGACCGTGAAGCCGCCTTCTCCGTCGAGCAACTCGCCGTTGCGCAGGTCGCGCTTGGCGATGGCTACCACGTCGCCATGCCAGGCCTCGGGTGCGCCGGTGGGCTCGCCGCGCAGTCCGACCGAGGCGACGCTGATACCCAGTTCGAGTCCGATCAGGTGGTAGGGCTTGTACATGGCGCTGTAGTTGCCGCTGCGGTCGGTCACCAGCCCGTATTCGCGAAAGCAGCGGCGCACGTAGTCGGTGTCGCCGGCGAAGCACACATAGACGCCCCAGCGCAGGTCGCGAAACACCGCACGCCCATCGCGCTCGAGGCTGGAGACCACCTCCACCTGGCCGCGATGATGCAGCTGGCCGCCGTCTTCGGCCGGGCACAGCACCTGAGCCAGGTCGTCGACGCCGCAGGGCGGGAACGCCAGGCCTGCGGGTGCCGGCAACAGGCCGGTGGCGTTGGCGACGGCCGCCATCTCGATGGCCGACTTGGTGCCGTCGAGGAAGGAGTTGAACATCTGCGCATTCAAGCCGCCCAGTCGTGCCTCACGTGGGTTGATGCCGTAGTGCTTCCAGACCGTCTCCGGGGTGGACTGGTGGTACTCGGGCAGGTACTTGGTGCCCTTGCCGGCGGCCACCACTTCGAAGCCGGCGCTGCGCGCCCAGTCGACCATCTCGCTGATCAGCGCCGGCTGGTCACCGTAGGCCAGCGAGTACACGATGCCGGCCTCGCGCGCACAATGTGCCAGCATCGGCCCGGCCAGCGCATCGGCCTCGACGTTGACCATCACGATGTGCTTGCCGTGCGTGCAACAAGCCAGCACGTGCGCGATGCCGGCCGCCGGATGCCCGGTGGCGTCGATTACGATTTCCACTTCGGGTGCCGCGATCAGCGCCTGCGCGTCATCGAGTACGTGGGTGCTGCCCTTGCGCGCGGCTTCGGCCAGCGAGCGGGCCGCCAGCGCTGGCGCCGGCCATCCGACCCGCCTCAGTGCGGCGCGGGCGCGCACCGGGGCAAGGTCGGCCACCCCGACCAGGTGCATGCCTGGCGTACGCCGCACCTGCGAGAGGTACATCGAGCCGAACTTGCCGGCGCCGATCAGGCCGATACGCAGGGGTCGCCCTTCGCGGGCGCGCGCAGCGAGCATCCGGTGCAGGTTCATTGCCGGGTGATCAGGGTGCGTGAAGCAATCGGGCGGTGCGACGCATGCGGGCTGGCCCGTCAGTCGAGTTCGCTGCGCGCCGCTTCGACGTCCAGGCGCTCCATGGCGTCCAGCGGCGTGCACGCGGCCGCGTCGGCGTAGAGCTTCCCGGCCTCCTGCAGCGCCTTCTTGCCATCGAGCATGACCAGCGCGTTGGCGTACTCGATGCGTGCAATGGCCGACTCGGGATAGAGTTCCAGCGCCTTGCGAAACAAGCGCAGGCCCTCATCGCGTCTGGCACCGTAGGTCATGGCGCCGATCATCGCGCCCACCTTGTCGATCACCTCGGCATGAAAGGCACCCAGTGCGATGTGTGCGTCGGCATGCCTGGGCTGCAGTTCGATCGCTTTCTTCAAGGCGTCCCTGACCTTGCCGCCCAGGCCCTGCGCGAGCGCCTTGGCCACCGAGATTCCCTGGCTGTAGCGGCCCATCGCATAGGCGTACAGGTAGAACGCATTGGCGTTCTTCGGATCGCGCTCCTGTTGCGCCTCGCAACGCTCGGCCACCTGCTGGAACAACTCGAGCTTCTTCTTGTCCGATTTTTCGAGGTAGTTGGCATGGATGTTGGTGGCCTTGGCGGCCACGTCGCTCCCCTCCGGCCCGGCCGCCAGTCCTTCCTCGCTGGCCTGCTGGAAGCGCCCGGCATGGAAATGGATCCAGGCCGCCAGCACCGCGCCATTCTTCGGGAACGGCTCGCAGTCGCCGCGATGCAGCCGCGCCCACTGTTTCTTCAGGCTGGCGGGGGTGTACTCGTAGCCCGCTTCGGGATGAGGGAAGGTGCTCCACCTGGCCATGTTCGGCTCCTCGACGTGATCGGCGCGCTTCGTTCAGACCTTCAGGTATTCCTGCGCCAGGCGCCCCAGCAGCGCCCGCGCGTCCTTGTCCAGCAGCGGCACCAGCAGCGACAGCACCTGCCAGGCACCGCGCGCCATCGCGCCGCTGCGGTAGTCGGCATCGGCGAAGCGTCGCGCGTGCCGGATGTACTCGAACGAAAGCCAGTAGGTGGCGACCACCACCATGTTGGTGACCAGCGCCTCGATCTCCTGGTCGTCGGCCGTCAGCGTGCCGGCGCCGGCAAGCGATCGGCACAGCGCGCGCGCCGCCTCCGCCTTGCGATCGACGATGCGGCGGAAGTGGTTCTCGAGGCGCCGGTTGCGCGACAGCAGGTCGTTGAGGTCGCGGTAGACGAAGCGGTGGCGCCAGATCGACTCGAACATCAGGTGCAGGAACAGCCATGCGTCCTCGATGTGGCTGTCCCGATTCAACGGCGCCTCGAGCACGGGATCGATGTCGCGCTCGAACTGCTCGAACAGCGCATCGACGATGTCGTCCTTGTTGCGGAAATGATAGTAGAGGTTGCCCGGGCTGATGTTCATCTCGGCGGCGATCGCACTCGTCGTGACGTTGGGCTCGCCCAGGTCGTTGAACATGCGCAGCGAATGCTCGAGGATGCGCTCGCGGGTGCGCCGCGGCGGCTTTCGCTGCATGCCCATTTCGTCCCTGCTGTGCCCGCCGGCTGGCGTATCGGGGCGATCTTACCGTGGCTCGGCAGCGCGCGCGTTGGCGATTCCGATCGAGCGCTCGAGGTCGTCCAGGGTGCGGCCCAGGCGCGCCATTGCCACGCCCGCGGCGGTCGAGCGCCGCGCCACGGGCGGGCGCACCTTGCGCACCAGTGGCGGCACCGGATGGCGCAGCACCGCGCTGTCGATCGACAGGCCGTGACGCGCCAGCACGGGGTCCAGTTCGGCCTGGCGCGCCAGCAGGTCTTCGCGGGTCTGCCGGTAGGCGTGCTCGCACAGCCGGCGCCGGCTCGACAGGCTGAAGATGTTGGTGAAGAACACGTCGGCATCGCCGCGCTGCGGCTCGAACAGCAGCACGTCGGCATCGGGATGCGTGACGCGGTACTTCTCGAGTCCGACGCTCATGCGCGAACGGATCGCGGTGCGGATGGTCTGCGCCAGCACCGTGCTGATGCCTGCACGCGACACGCGCTGGTTGTGCATGCGCTGGCCGTCGTAGGGCACCAGGGGATTGACGCACAGCACCAGGCCGACGCCATGGTCCAGCGCCACCGAGGCGTGCAGTGTCTTGTTCAGTGCGCCGTCGAGGTAGTGGCGTGCGCCGATGCGCACCGGCGCGAACAGTCCGGGCACTGCGCTCGAAGCGATCGCAGCGCGCGAGATCGGGATGTGCTCATGGCCCGGCGAGCCGAACTCGACCGGCGCGCCCGAATCGATGTCGGTGGCGACGATGCGCAGCGGCGCCCGGGTGCGCCGGAAATCGTTGGTTCGCCCGCCTTGCGACAGCAGGTGCGCCAGCTTGCGCTCGGCCGGACTGCCATCGACCAGGCCGTTGGGCAGCAGGCGCAGCCCCAGGCCCATCGCGCGCCACAGCGCCGCCTTGGGCCCCAGGGCCGCCTCGTCGAGCCCGGCGGCAACGCTTGCGCCCACGCCCGCCGGTACCGAGCGCAGCGCGCGCCGCCACTCACGAAAGGCCGGGCTCAGCAGCAGCGCCGGCTCGAAGGCGGTGTCGGGATCCTCGTCCTCGACGAACATGCGCACCATCCGCTGCGCGCTGACGCCATTGACCAGGCCCGCGGCGATGAAGGCGCCGGCGCTCACCCCCACGTAGGCATCGAGTCGCGTGAGGTCGAGCCCCCTGATCGACTCGGCCAGCGCGCACAAGGCGCCCAGTTCGTACGCTGCGCCCAGGAAGCCGCCGCCAGCCAGCGCCAGCCCGACGCTGCCCGGACGGCTGCCCGGCGCCTCCTGCCGCGGCGTCATGGTGTCGCCCTCGCGGCCGCCCGGGACTGCGACAGGCGGCACGATCAGGCCGTGGCCTTGGCGCTACGCCGGCGCGTTGCCTTCTTCGCGGGCACGGTGGCCTTCACCGCTGTCGCCCCCCGGGTCGGCGCCGCCCGGCGACGCGCTGCCGGTGCCGTTCCACTCATCGCCTGCACGCTGTCATTGAGTGCGTCCACGCGTGCGATCAGCTCCTGGATCTCCTTGCTGGTCGGGACACCCAGCCGGGTCAGCGCGCGCGACACCCGATCCTCGAACACCTGTTCGAGCTTGTCCCAGGACTGCGTGGCCTGCTTGCCGATGTCGCCCGCGGCACGGGTCATCCTGCCGGTGACTTCGCCCAGCTTCTCCTCGGTGAGGGCGCGCGTGCGACGCTGGATCGCCGTGCCTTCCTTGACCAGGCCGCTGAAGGCCTTGCCGCCTTCCGCCTGGGCCTTGGAAAACGCGCCCAGGCCGGCCAGCCAGATCTGCTGGGCCGACTCGCGGATTGCCGTTGCGAGCTGGTTGCGCTCGGCCTTGCCTTTGGCCATTGCCTCGAGTTTCTTCACCATGACGATTCTCCGTGGGGGGTAGGGGTGCACGGGAAGTCTAGCGGCCGCCGCTAGAGGCGACACCCTAAACGCGAGGGGCTGCCGATACAATGGCCGGCGCACAACACCGGTCACGCGGAGGAACACATGAACTACTTCATCACGGGCGCGACCGGCTTCATCGGCCGTCGCCTCGTGCGCCGGATCCTGGCACGTCGTGGCGCCGTGGTGTACTTCCTGGTGCGCGACGCCGCGCCGCAGAAGCTGGCGCTGTTGCATGAGGCCTGGGGCGTCGATGCCAGTCGCGTCGTGCCCGTGACCGGGGACATCGCACAGCCCGGACTGGGCATCGGCGCGAGCGAGCGCAAGCGGCTCACCGGCAAGATCCGCCATGTGTTCCACCTGGCGGCGATCTACGACCTGAATGCCGATGCGCAGGCACAGGTGGCAGTGAACATCGAGGGCACCCGCAACGTCGTCGCATTCGCCAACGCGATCGGTGCCGGCTGCTTCCACCATGTTTCGTCGATCGCCGCTGCCGGCCTGTACGAGGGCGTGTTCCGCGAGGACATGTTCGAGGAGGCCGAGAACCTCGACCATCCCTACTTTGCCACCAAGCACGAGTCCGAGAAGATCGTGCGCCAGGAGGCAAAGTTGCCGTTTCGCATCTACCGTCCGGCGCTGGTGGTGGGCGACTCGCGCACCGGCGAGATGGACAAGATCGACGGCCCCTATTATTTCTTCAAGCTGATCCAGCGCATGCGCCAGCTCATTCCGGCGTGGATGCCGGCCATCGGCATCGAAGGCGGGCGCATCAACCTCGTCCCGGTCGACTACGTGGTGGCGGCGATGGACCACATCGCCCATGCCAGGGGCCTGGACGGCGGCTGCTTCCACCTGGTCGATCCCGAGCCGATGCGGGTGGGCGACGTGCTCAACACTTTTGCGCGTGCCGCCCACGCGCCGCTGATGTCGATGCGCATCAATGCCGCGCTGTTCGGCTTCGTTCCGAAGAGCATCCGCAAGGGCCTGATGGCGCTGGCGCCGGTGCGCCGCGTGCGCAACGCGGTGATGAAGGATCTCGGCCTTCCCGAAGACATCATGCAGTTCGTCAACTACCCGACCCGCTTCGATTGCCGCGACACCCTGGTGGCGCTCCAGGGCAGCGGCATCGAATGCCCGCGCCTGCCGGACTACGCCTGGCGCCTGTGGGACTACTGGGAGCGGCACCTGGACCCGGAACTGTTCATCGATCGCAGCCTCGGCGGGCAGGTCCGCGGCAAGGTGGTGCTGATCACCGGTGGCTCCTCCGGCATCGGCCTGGCCGCGGCGCGCAAGATCGCGGCTGCCGGCGCCACCACCATCGTGTGCGGGCGCGACGAGGAGAAGCTGGCCGAGGCGCGTCGGCTGGTGGCCGCGGATGGCCACGAACTGGTCGGCTTTCCGGTCGATCTCGCCAGCAACGACGACTGCGACCGCATGACGCGCTGGCTGATCGACGAGTACGGTGGCGTCGATGTGCTGGTGAACAACGCGGGTCGTTCGATCCGGCGCGGCATCGAGTCGAGCTTCGATCGCTTCCACGACTACGAACGCACCATGCAGTTGAACTACTTCGGCGCGGTGCGCGTCACCATGGGGTTGCTGCCGAAGATGATCGAACGCCGGCGCGGCCATGTCGTCAACATCAGCTCGATCGGCGTGCTCACCAACGCGCCGCGCTTCTCGGCCTACGTCGCCTCGAAGGCAGCGCTGGATGCCTGGACGCGTTGCGCGGCCAGCGAATTCGCCGATCTGGGCATCACGTTCACCACCATCAACATGCCGCTGGTTCGCACGCCCATGATCGCACCGACCCGGCTCTACCAGAACGTGCCGACGCTGGCGCCCGAGCAGGCCGCCGACCTGGTGGCCCAGGCGATCGTCTACAAGCCGGTGCGCATCGCCACGCGCCTGGGCGTGGCTGGCGAGGTGCTGCACGCGCTGCTGCCGAAAGTGATGCAGATCGCGATGAACACCTCGTTTCGCATGTTCCCCGATTCGGCGGCAGCCAAGGGCGCCAGGGAAACCGCCGGCAAGGCGCCGCCGCTGAGCGCGGACCAGGCGGCGCTGCAGCAACTGATGCGCGGCATCCACTTCTGACCGACGATGAACCCGCACAAGGGCAAGTCCGGTCTCGTCCGCATCTGGCGCGCGTTCTTCCACTCGCATCGCGGGCTGCGCGACGCCTGGCGCCACGAGCAGGCCTTCCGGCAGGAAGTGGCGCTGGCGCTGGTGCTCTCGCCGGTGATCGTGCTGGCGCCGGTCAGCGTGCGCGAGCGCGCGGCGCTGGCAGCCAGCCTGCTGCTGGTGCTGATCGTCGAGTTGCTGAACTCGGCGATCGAGGC
>CAZXLV010000018.1:0-19937 GCA_964641405.1 uncultured Limnobacter sp.
TCGGTGATCACCACGCCCTCGGGCGGCCAGGTGCTGCTCGACAAGGGGTACTACAACGTCACCGGCCTGGCATGGTCCGGGCGTGGACGCATCCGGCGCGTCGACGTGTCGTTCGATGGCGGACGCAACTGGCGACAGGCGCGGCTCGACGGGCCGGTCTTGCCCAAGGCGCTGACGCGCTTCAACGTCGATTGGGTGCGTGACGGCTCGCCCGCCATCCTGCAAAGCCGCGCCACCGACGAGACCGGTCAGGTGCAACCGGTGATGAACGCCCTGCGCGCGGTGCGCGGCACGCGCTCGATCTACCACAACAACGCGATCCAGTCGTGGCGGGTGGCGGACACCGGCGAGGTATTCAATGTCCACGCGTGACTCGAGGTCGGCCCGCGCCATCCGGTTCATCGGCTGGCTATGCGGCGGCGCCATCGCGCTGGCGGCGGGGGTGGTGCTGGCGGCGGACAAGCCCTGGTCGACCATCGGCCGCCCCGCGACCACTTCGGAGATCCGCGCCTGGGACATCGACGTGCGTCCCGATTTCAAGGGCTTGCCGCCCGGATCCGGTTCGGTCGACCAGGGCGAGCAAGTGTGGGAAGCGAAGTGCGCTTCCTGCCACGGCACCTTCGGCGAATCGAACGAGGTGTTCACGCCGCTCACTGGCGGCACCAGCGCCGATGACATCCGAACCGGCCGGGTGTCCAGCCTGGCCAAGGGAGGAGTCCCGCATCGCAGCACGCTGATGAAGCTGTCGCAAATCTCGACGCTGTGGGACTACATCAACCGCGCCATGCCGTGGAATGCACCCAAGTCGCTGAGCAGCGACGAAGTCTACGCGGTAGTCGCGTACATCCTGAACCTGGGCGATATCGTGCCCGCCGACTTCACGCTGTCCGAGCGCAACATGGCCGAAGTCCAGGCCCGCCTGCCCAACCGTAACGGCATGGTCCGCTTCGATGGCCTGTGGTCGGTGCACGGCAAGCCCGACGTGCAGGGCCAGGCGTGCATGCGCAATTGCAAGGCGGCGGTCGAGATCAGTTCGAGCTTGCCGGACTTCGCGCGCGATGCGCACGGCAACCTCGCCGAGCAGAATCGACTGGTCGGCCCGGTGCGCGGCGCCGACACCACGCGTCCCGCGCTGACCGAACCCCTGGCGCCGGGTGCAGCGTCTGCGCCTCGCGCGGTCGTCGCAACGGCGGCGGCCCGCCGGGAGCCGGCGGACCTAGCACGCGAGGCCGGCTGCCTGGCCTGCCATGCGGTGTCCAACCGGCTCATCGGTCCGGCGTTTCGCGATGTCGCGGCCCGTTATGCCGGCCAGGCCGACGCCCCCGATCGGCTGGCCGCCCATGTGCGCGAAGGCAGTGCCGGCGTCTGGGGCGCGGTGGCCATGCCGCCCCAGGCCGGGGTTGCCGATGATGACCTACGGGTAATCATGGGGTGGATCCTGGGTCGCGCGCATTGAGGATTTTGATAATCTTGATCATTCCATGAAGGAGAAACGCATGAATCGTTCACGACGCACGACGCTGCAGGTCGCAGGCAGCGCGGGCTTGTACGGCGCGCTGGTCTCGATCGGCCTGCTGAGGCCCGGTGCCGCTTCGGCTCAGGCGTTCGACCGCGCCGGCTTCAAGGCGACCGGTGTCGCCGACACGCTGAAGGCCATGGGGGCGGCTGACGCGGCAAGCTCGAAGGACGTGGTCATCGTGGCGCCCGACATTGCCGAGAATGGTGCGGTGGTGCCGGTGAACATCAAGAGCAACCTCGCCGGAACCACCCTGATCGCGCTGCTGGTCGACAAGAACCCCAACGGGCTGGCCGGCGCCTATGACATTCTCGAGGGCGCCAACCCCGATGTCAGCATGCGCATCAAGATGGGCCAGAGTTCGGACATCGTTGCCCTGGTCAAGGCCGACGGCAAGTTCTACGTGGCCAGGCGCGAAATCAAGGTCACGCTGGGCGGCTGCGGCGGCTGAACGGTCCGTCGTTGCGAATCGACATCACGAACCTGGAGAAGACCCGAGATGGCAGACCCGATGAAGATACGCGCCACCGCCAAGGATGGCGTGGCCGATGTGCGTGTGCTGATGGCGCACGAAATGGAGACCGGGCAGCGCAAGGACGCCGCCGGCAAGGTGATTCCCGCCTGGAACATCACCGAAGTCACCGCCAAGCTGAATGGAACGCCGGTGCTGAAGGCTCACTGGGGTCCGGCGATTTCGAAGAATCCCTACCTTCAGTTCAAGGTGAAGGGTGCCAAGGCGGGTGACAAGATCAGCATTACCTGGGTCGACAATCGCGGCGACACGCGCACCGACGAGGCAACTGTCGGCTGAAGCATCCGCACGGCGGACGGTGCCTTGCGCCCGTTTCCGATCATTCGATAACAGAGGGGGAGCACCCATGCGGAAGATTCCGGCCATGCTGGCCGTGATGGCGGTCGTCGGCCTCGCCGCGCAGGCGCAGGCGCAGGACAACACCCAGGCCGGGATCGAGCGTTATCGCGAGATGCTCCAGGACGGCAATCCTGCCGAACTGGTGGTCGCGCGTGGCGAAGACCTGTGGAAACAGAAACGTGGCCCGAAGGCGGCCAGCCTCGAGCGTTGCGACCTCGGCAAGGGTCCGGGCGTGGTGAAGGGCGCCTACGTGGAGTTGCCGCGTTATTTCGCCGACACCGATTCGGTCATGGACGCCGAGGCGCGGCTGGTGCACTGCCAGATGACGCTGCAGGGATTCGATCGCGCCGCACTGGTCAGGAAGCCCTTCTCCGGAACCGGCCAGCTTGCCACCGACAACGAGTCGCTGGTTGCCTACGTCGTGGACCAGTCGCGCGGCATGTCGGTGAACCTGCCGCAACGCCATCCCAAGGAGATCGAGTCGTACCTGCGCGGCCAGAAGATCTTCTTCTTCCGCGGCGGACCCTACGATTTCTCCTGCGCGTCGTGCCACGGCGAAGACGACAAGCGCATCCGCTTGCAGGACCTGCCCAACCTGCTGAAGCCGAAACCGGCGCAACGGGCCTTCACCACCTGGCCGGCCTATCGCGTCTCGCAGGGTGCGCTGCGTACCATGCAGTGGCGCCTGCACGACTGCTTCCGCCAGCAGCGTTTTCCCGAACTCGAGTTCGTCTCGCCGGCGTCGATCGACCTGATCACGTTTCTCGGCGTCAATGCCAACGGCGGCAAGATGGATTCGCCGGCGATCAAGCGATAAGGAGCCGACATGCGCAACAGATGGCAATACACGCTGGCCACGGCGGTGCTGGTGGCGGGCTGCGCGACGACGCCGGGATCGTCGGTGACGGTATCCGACGCCGAGGTGCTGCAGACGCTGAAGACCTCCTTCCACGAACGCGGCATCGCGAAACTCGACCGACTCGACCAATCCGAGTTGCAGAAGGAGTGCAGCCTCTACGCGACCAGGCCGATGCCCAAGGAGATTCGCGATCGCCTCAGCCACGACGCACTCGTCTCGGTGAAGTTTCCGGCCGATGGCAAGTACCTGGGTAACTGGAAGGAAGGTGAGAAGATCGCGCAAAGCGGGCGCGGCCTGCAGTTCAACGACACCGAGAAGACGGTGGCCGGTGGCAACTGCTACGCCTGCCACCAGTTGACCAAGGCCGAGATCGCCTATGGCAACATCGGCCCGTCGCTCTACAACTACGGCAAGCTGCGCGGCAGCAATGAAGCAACCTGGAAGTACACCTGGGTGCGGATCTGGAACGCGCACGCCTACGCACCGTGCAACAACATGCCGCGTTTCGGGGCCGCCGGCATCCTCACCGAGACGCAGTTGAAAAACGTCATGGCGCTGCTGCTGGATCCGGACTCGCCGGTCAATCAGTAACCGGGCGATGAAGTAGCCGGGCAATGATGGACCGAAGGGAGTTTCTGCAGATCCTCGCTGCCGCGGCGGCGGCGGGCCTGCCGCTGCAGGGCTGCGCGTCGCTCGGCGCCGGCGGCACCGCGAGTGCCGGCGCCAGCGCCGATGCGATGTACGACATCGCACCCTTCGGCAACGTGAGCCTGCTGCATTTCACCGACTGCCACGCGCAGTTGCTGCCGGTGTACTTTCGCGAGCCGAGCATGAACATCGGCATCGCGCAGGCGCAGGGTCGTCCGCCGCACCTGGTCGGCGAGCACCTGCTGAAGGCCTTCGGCATCCGCCCGGACACCGCGCAGGCGCATGCATTCACCTATCTCGACTTCACCGACGCCGCGCGCACCTACGGCAAGGTGGGCGGGTTTGCGCACCTGGCCACGCTGGTCAAGCGCCTGAGGGCTTCACGCCCGGGCGCGCTGCTGCTCGATGGCGGCGATACCTGGCAGGGCTCGGCCACCGCGCTGTGGTCCCGGGGGCAGGACATGGTGGATGCGTGCAAGCTGCTCGGCGTCGACGCGATGACTGCCCACTGGGAGTTCACCTACGGTGCGGCTCGCGTCGAGGAGATCATCGCCCGGGACCTGAAGGGCCACATCGATTTCCTGGCGCAGAACGTGCGCACCACCGATTTCGAAGACCCGGTGTTTCCTTCGCATACGGTGCGCGTCGTCAATGGCGTGCCGGTGGCGATCATCGGGCAGGCATTTCCGTACACGCCGATCGCCAATCCGCGCTACCTGACTCCCGACTGGAGCTTCGGCATCCAGGATGAACCGTTGCAGAAGACCGTCGATGCAGTTCGCGCCCGCGGCGCGCAAGTGGTGGTGCTGCTGTCGCACAACGGCATGGATGTCGACCTGAAACTGGCCAGCCGGGTCAGCGGCATCGACGCGATCCTGGGCGGGCACACCCACGATGGCGTGCCGCAGCCGTTGACGATCCGCAACGCGCGCGGGACCACCCTGGTGACCAACGCAGGGTCCAATGGCAAGTTCCTCGGCGTGCTCGACTTCGACGTGAAGGCGGGCCGGGTGGACGATGTCCGCTACCGCCTGCTGCCGGTGTTCTCGAACCTGCTGCCTGCCGACCCGGCCATGCAGGCGCTCATCGACCGGGTGCGCGCGCCGCACCGCGCGCGGCTGGAGGCGCCGCTGGCGGTCACCGAGGGCCTGCTGTACCGGCGCGGCAACTTCAACGGCAGCTTCGACCAGCTGATCCTCGATGCGCTGATGGAGGTCAAGGAGACGCAGATCGCATTCTCGCCGGGGTTTCGCTGGGGCACCAGCCTGTTGCCGGGACAGACCATCACCCGCGAAGACCTGATGACCCAGACCGCGATCACGTATCCCTACACCCTGGTCAGCGACATGTCGGGCGAGATGATCAAGGTGATCCTCGAGGACGTCGCCGACAACCTGTTCAATCCCGATCCCTACTATCAGCAAGGCGGCGACATGGTGCGCGTGGGCGGCCTGACCTACGCCTGCGATCCGGATGGCCGCGCCGGCGGGCGTATCTCGGACATGAGGCTGGGCGGGCGTCCGATCGAGGCTGGGCGTAGCTATCGCGTCGCCAGTTGGGCGCCGGTCGCCGAAGGTGCCAGCGGCGAGCCGGTCTGGGAAGTGGTCGAGCGATGGCTCGCCGCTCATCCGGGCGTCACGCCGCGACGTCTCAACGTGCCGCGTCTGATCGGCATGCAGACCAATCCCGGCATTGGCCGCGAAAGTGGCTGACGACACCAGCGCCGGGCGCGCTGCGCGCCGCGTGGCACCGCCGCGGCGGCACGGCGATGATGTCCGGCTGATGCAGCGTCGCGGCTTGCTCGGGATGGCTGGTGCGACGCTGCTGGCGGGCGCCGGCGCCCGCGTATTGGCCGCCGAGGCAACGGCGCCCCCGCCGCTGGGCAGCATCATCCGCCTTCCTCCGGTGCGCTTGCTGGACGGGCGCGTGCTCGACCCGCAATACTGGAGCGGCAAGGTCCTGGTGGTCGAGATGTGGGCCAGCTGGTGCCCGTTCTGCCGCTTGCAGAACCCGCTCATCGATCGCCTGCATCGCGCCAACGTCGCGGCAGGCCTGGAGGTGCTGGGTTTGTCGATCGACCGCGATCCCCAGGCGGCGCTGCAGTACATGCGCGAGCATGGCTACGCCTTTCACGCCGCCCTGTTCGATGCGCGCTGGCAGGCTGCGCTGGGCCGTCCGAAGGGCTTGCCGGTGGTGTGGGTGATCGGTCGCAGCGGCCGCCTCGAGCAAGTCGAGATCGGCGAAATGCTCCCCGAGGACGTCGAGCGACTGGCTCGCTGGAGGACTGCATGAACATCATCGATGCGCGGGTGCTGGCCTCGCTGGTCGCATTGGTCGCCGCGGCACCTGCCGTGCCCGCCGAGGCCACGTTTTCCACCCGCAGCCTGAACGTCGACGCTGCACTCGAGGCCGCCACGGCGGCGCTCGATGCCTGCCGCGCGGGCGGCTACCAGGTGGGGGTTGCCGTGACCGATCGCAGCGGGGTGTTGCAGGTCTATCTGCGTGACCGCTTCGCGGGCGCGCACACGGTCGAGATGGCCGTGAACAAGGCCTGGACGGCGGCCTCGTTTCGCATCTCGACCGCTGCGCTGGCGGCCGAGACGAAAGCGGACAAGCCGGCCGCAGCGATCCGTCAGCTGCCGCGCGTCGCGGCGCTGGCTGGCGGCATACCGATCGAGGCAGGCGGCGCGACGCTGGGTGGCATCGGCGTGTCGGGGGCGCCCGGCGGGGACGCGGACGAGGCCTGCGCGCGCGCCGGCGTGGAAGCCATCCGCCTCGACGTGGAAATGTAGCCGTGTGGCGGGACATGCGTTCGGCCCTGGCACGCTTGCTGCTGGGATTGGCGCTGCTGCTGCCTGCCGTGCCGGGGCTCGCGCGCGCTCCAGCCCCGGTGACGGTGGACCTGACGCCGCATCGCGTGGCACCGCGCGTATGGTATGTGCAAGGCGCCGCCGACCCGATCTCGCTGGAAAACCAGGGGTTCAATTCGAATGCCGGTTTCGTCGTCACCGACGACGGCGTGGTGGTATTCGATACCCTTGGCACGCCGGCGCTGGGAGCGGCATTGCTGGCGCAGATTCGCCGCATCACCGATCAGCCGATCCGTCGGGTGGTGATCAGCCACTACCATTCCGATCACTTCTACGGGCTGCAGGCATTCAAGGAGGCCGGCGCCGACATATGGGCGCAGCGGCACGTGCGCGACTATCTCGCCACCGACGCTGCGCGCCTGCGCCTGGAGGAGCGCCGCCAGTCGCTCGCGCCCTGGGTCACCGATGAGGCACGCATCGTGGTGCCGGATCGGTACGTCGAGGGCGACACCATGTTCAAGCTGGGTGGACTCACCTTCCGGCTGTACGCGGCCGGCCCCGCCCATACGCCCGAAGACCTGATGATGCTGGTCGACGAGGAAGGCGTGCTGTTCGCCGGAGACCTCATCTTCGCCGGGCGCGTGCCCTTCGTGGGAGACGCCGACACGCGTGGCTGGCTGGCCGCGCTCGACGCACTCGCCGAGCGCAAGCCGGGCATTGTCGTTACCGGGCATGGTCCGGCCTCTACCGATGCAAGCCGCGACATCGCGCTGACGCGCGACTACTTGCGCTTCCTGCGCCGCGAGATGGGCCACGCCGTCGAGGACCTGCTGGACTTCGACGAGGCCTACGCCCGCGTCGACTGGTCGCGGTTTGCCAGCCTTCCAGCCTTCGATGCCGCCAACCGGCGCAACGCCTACAACGTCTACCTGCTGATGCAGCGCGAAGCCCTCGAGGCGCACTGAGGGCGGCGGCTTGCGACCGTGCCGCCCCGGGGGTGCCTGCGAAGGTACGGCACAATCCGCGGCATGCAGAATCTCCTGACCCGTGCGCGGGCCGTGTGGGCCGCGCGAGCCGCCTGGGTCGCGGTCAGCCTGATGGCTTGCGTGAATGTGCAGGCGCAAGAGGGCGACGAACGCTGTCTGCTGGACGCGCTGCGCCTGGCGTCGCCGGAAACCACCGTGGAAGCGCTTCGCGCCCAGTGTCGCGAGGCGCGCCAGCTGCCACCGGTGCGCCTGGCTCCGGCGCCGCTGCCGCTGCCGGTGCCCGGGGCCGGGCAGGCGCTGGTGCCCGAGTCCGGACAGGCGCTGGTGCCCGAGACGGCTCATGCGCCGATTACCGAGTCTGCGGCCGTCGCACGCTCACCGGTGCGTCGCCGCATCGACGACGAAGCGGTGCTGTGGGGCGAGCGCTTCGCTCTGCTGCCGCATCGGCCGAACTACCTGGATCCGGTCTCGCATCTGTTCACGCAGCCCGCCAGTGTGGGCGTTGCTGACGACTCCACCCAGCGCAACGAGGTCAAGTTCCAGATCAGCTTCAAGTTTCCCCTGACGCCGCCCCTGTTCGACGCGCGCGCCGCCGTGTTCTTCGCCTACACCGGACAGGCATGGTGGCAGGCTTACAACGGCGCGCGTTCGAGCCCGTTTCGCGAATACAGCCACGAGCCCGAGTTGTTCGTGTCCTGGGTGCCGGGAATCGACCTCCTCGGATGGGATTTGCGCCTGGCCAGCGCTGGATTCGTGCACCAGTCCAACGGCCGTTCAGGGGAGTTCTCACGCAGCTGGAACCGGCTGTTCGCCGACCTGCGCTTCGATCGACCCGGCCCCTGGTGGGTCGGGCTGCGACCCTGGGTTCGCATCCCGGAGAGCAACAAGTCGTCGCCGGGAGAGGCGCGCGGCGACGACAACCCGCTGATCCGCCGCTACCTCGGCGATGGTGAATTGCGCGTCGGCTACGCCGGCGAGACGCACCAGATCACGATGATGCTGCGCCGCAGCCTTTCGGCTTCCGGCAAGGGGGCGCTACAGCTCGACTACAGTCGCCCCACCGGGTTCAGCCCCAAGCTGCGCTGGCACGTCCAGTATTTCGACGGCTATGGGGAGAGCCTGCTCGATTACCAGTTGCGCACTCGCCGCTTCGGTATCGGCGTGATGCTCAACGACTGGTACTGAAACGAAAACCGGGGTCGGCGCCATGCGCCGACCCCGGTGCGGCGGGAGGAAGGCGGGTTCAGGCCTTGCAGTCGTTGGCGAGCTGGCGGCCATGCCGGGTGTCGAGCAACATCGACTTGCCCACGATGACCAGCCAGACGAGCCCGCTCGAGGCGTCCTCGTAGCGCAGTGCACCGGAGCGTGCCGCCACCGCGTGCATCTTGTATTCCTTGCGATCGAAGCGCAGCACCGCGGATTGCATGTCGGGTGAAACCTGCGCCACGTCGACACTGCGGTTCAGGTCGCAGCGGTAGGTGCCGGCGGGAAGGGTGAAGCCATGGGGATTGAAGGTGCTGGCCGCGAGCTCGGCTGCCGAAGCCGGCATGTACGCGCAAGCCAGCGCCAGCCCGACGGCGGCCGGTGCGAACCGGAAGGATTGACTGATCGAACGCATGGTCGAACTCCGCTGTGGCACGTCTGCTGAGCACCCACCGGGGTGCCTGGATATTGCGCCGGAGTATAAATCCACTTCCGTCACGCAGTGTGTCCATGCTGCACGTGGCGCTTCCTTCGCGCAAGCGGCTCGCTGCGGCCCGGGCGACGGGCGGCATGCCGCCGGATCCCGGCGGTCAGCGTGCTCGGCCTGGCGGGGAATCATCCGCCGGCTGCGCGGCTGCGCCCGCTGAGCGCGCCGGGATAGAGGCGGGCCAGGATGTCCCGCGCAGTGTCGGCCAATTCGGCCTGCAGGCGTTGCTGCAAGGCCGCTTCGCCATCCGCTTCGGTGCGCAGTGCCCAGGCGCGCGTGAATGCCGCGCGCCGCTCGCCGAATGCCGCCAGCACCACGTCGCGCCAGTGCGCAGGATGTTCCGAGGGTGCCCAGTCGCCGCGCCCGCGGCCGTAGTGGGCGACCGCAAGATAGCCGAGCAGGGCAGTGACGACCAGTTCGTCGAGCACGGCGTCGGTCCAGGCCACGGAGGGCGACTGCGCGCCACGCACCATGTTGAAGCCGCGTGCCAGCCCGAAGCCGCCCAGCGCGCCGACGATGCCGCCCGCCAGCATGCCGGCGCCGAAGGTCAGGCCACCGGAGAGGAGGTCCGCCTTCAGGCCCGCCAGTGCGCCAGTGACCACGCCACCGAACATTGCCGCCTTGCTCTCGTCGAGGCGCTCGGTGACGGTGTAGTTCTGCGCCAGCCGATCGAGAACGACCTGTGAAGCACGACCTTCGAGGCCATGCAGCGCAATCAGCCGGTCGGTGCCGGTGCGCACGTCGCTTTCCAGCCGTTCGGCGAGACGGCGCATGGCCGTGCGCCGCGTGGTGGATGCGTTGGCAGCCTCGCGGTCGGTTGCGGCGCGCGCGATGCGCTGCGCAAGCACGGCCATCGACGCTTCGAAGATCTCGTGTCGCCGCGCCAGCCATTGCGCGGCCAGGCGCGCGCAGGCCGCCCGCTTTTCGTCCGGCAGCACGCGGGCGATGTCGTTCAGCAGCGTCGCTTCCTGCACCCAGCAGCGCGCGAAGGCATCGAGGGGCAATACGGTGCGCACGCACCGGGTGTTCGCCAGGTGGTCGCGCCAGGCCTGCACCTCGGTGGCCTCCTCGGCGGGTGCGCGCGGGCGGCCGAGTTGATTCAGCAACACGATCACCGGCTTGCCGATCCACTCCAGGATGCGCAGTTCCGCGCCCAGGTAGCCGGCCTGTCCAGGCGGCTCCGAGGCATCGACCAGGTAGAGCACCACGTCGGCGCGATCGCGCACGTTGCGCACTGCCTGCTGGCTGGTCCAGAACGCCCGATCGCGGAACCGGTCCCAGACTTCGGCCAGCATCCAGCCGATCGGTTCGCTGCTGGCGGCCAGTCGGCGCGCCAGGCGCACGCTGTTGCCGAATCCGGGCGTGTCCCAGAGCACCAGGCGATCGCCCGCGGCGGTCTGCGCCAGCAGATGCTCTTCGGCCGATTCGGTGACGTGGGCTTCGTCGCGCACCACCCCGACGTCACGTCCGAGCAGGGTTCGCGCCAGCGTGGTCTTGCCGACGTTGGTGTGCGAGACCAGGCTCAGGGCGATGTCGCTCGGGCTCATCGGCTTGCCGTGGCGTGCGCGGCGGTGGCGAGTCGATCGAGTGCGTCGCGCAGTGCGCGCACGGCCAGCGTCGCGTCGCCGCGTTCGAGGTCGACGAACAGCGGCTGGCATTCGTGCGCGGCCAGCAATCGCGTCCAGGCCAGGTGCCGCTCGCTGCGGCGGCGCGCGGCGACTGCATCGTCGCCGCCGAAGCGGGACAGGAAAACGGACTCGTCGAGCACGACCAGCAGTCGAGCGCCGCGCCCGAGCGCCGTGGCCAGCGTCTCCAGGAAGGCGCCGTGTGCGTCGGGTTCGGGCGTGGTGGCGCTCGACAGCAGCGCGAGCACCAGCGTCGGTGCGGGATCCGATACGCTTGCCAGCCTGGCCGCCGCCGATTCCTCATCACCGTACGCCACCGGGGCGCTCGTCGCCGGGGCGATGGACGGACCCAGTGCTGCGGCGAGCATCGCGTGCAGGCGCTGCGCACCCGTTGCCGTGGGCGGTTGCAGGTAGGGCACGATGGCCACCACGGCAGGCTCGCCGCGGCGCTCGCGGGTGAGTGCCGAGAAGTAGGCATCGTCGAGTGCCAGTGGAAAGCGCCTGGCGAGCCTGTGCTCGAGCACGCGGTCAGCGAGCGCGAGCAAGGCGCGCGGCAGCACGATCACCAGCGCCACGGTGACGGCGTACAGGTGGATCCAGGCGGCGGCGCGCTCGCCGTTGGCCTGGGGCATGCGCATCGCCGCCAGGCGAGCTTCGTCGGGCAGTGCGATACCGGTCAGAGCCGAGGCCGGACCGAGCACCAGGTCGAGCACGTGCCGGATCGCTGCCGCGTCGAGAAAGGTGCTTTGCCAACCGGCTCGATACTCGAACACCAGGCCGCGCACGTACATGCCGGCCAACGCGCCCGATGCCAGGGTGATGGCAGCCACGTGCAGCACGCGCGCGATGCGCGCGCCGTTCAGGCCGGCGCTGGCCCGCGCCCAGTCGATCGCAAAACGCACGGCGATCGAGTTGTCGGCTCCACCGCGTGCGTGGGCCGCCACGGCCTGCTGCAGGCGTGCCAGCCCCTGCACCAGCACGCCGGGCGTGCGCTGGCCGCGTGCGAACAGTCGCGCCAGCTTGCCGAGGGCAATGACCGTGTAGACGAGCAGGTTCCAGGCCATCAGCGCCAGCAGCGGCGGCGCGAGGACGTTGATGCGCCCGGAATTTCCGAGTGCGTCGCTGGCTGCGCCCAGCACGAAGGCGCCCAGTGCGATCGCCCAGCCGATCCAGGGCCGCCAGGTGAGCGCGCGCAGCGTGCGCACGAGGCCGTGCTCGCGCCTGGCCAGGCGATCGATCGCCAGTCGTGCGCGCCGCGCCAGGAAGGTCTCGTCGGAGCACGACCCGCCCTCCGCTTCGGTTGCCGCCCGGCTCGCCCAGGCGCTGTCCTCGGCGCTCCACTTCGCCATGCCGGCCGGCGCGAGTTCGAGGCTGCGTACCAGCAGTGCGCATCGCGCGTCGCCCTCGTTCATCCGCGGCTCACCGGTATGCCGCCTGTGCCGATGCGAGGCGCTCGGCCACGCGCCGGCGCAGCGACGCGGGCGCGATCACCTCGACGTGCTCGCCGTGGCGCAGGATGTCCATCTCGAGTTCCGGCGTCGCACCAAAAGGCAGGCGCAATTCCCAGCTGCCGTCCTCCAGCTCGCGTCCCTCCTGCCTGGGGTGCCAGACTTCGGCGCGCACCCAGCGCGCCGCATCGGCGGAGAACCTCAAGGTGGCCCAGGTGAGCCGGCGCCCGCGGTAGATGCCGTAGCCGCTGCCCAGGCGGCGATCGACTTCCGCCAGAGCCACGTCGCGTGCGCGGCGATCCACCAGCCGCACCTGCTCGATGGCATCGAGCGCGAACACGCGCAGTGCGCCGCTGCGGTGGCACCAGGCGTCGAGGTACCAGGCATTGCGATACCAGACCAGGCGCTGCGGGGAGAGCTCGCGCCGGCCGCGCGCATTGCGCGAACGGGTGAAGTACGCGATCTCGATGCGCCGACGCGACACCAGCGCGCTGCCGACCGCTTCGAAGCAGTTCGGCGTCACCGGGCGGGCCTGGGCCGTGATGATGCGCACCCGCCTGATGATCTCGTCGGCCGGATCGCTTGCCGCACCGAGCAGCGCGTTGAGCCTGGCGATCAGCGGCTGGATGTGCGGGCCGAGCAGGCCGCCGGTGTCGAGGTCTTCGAGCATCCGGTGCATGGTCAGCAGCGCCAACGCTTCGCGATCGTTGAACCACAGGCCCGGCAGCCGGTACTGCGGGCCGAGCGCCGTCGGCGCGAAGCAGTATCCGCCGCGCTCGCGATCATGCACGATCGGCGCGTTGAGTCGCTCGCGCATGTAGGTGATGTCGCGCTTGACGGTGGCGCGCGAGACTTCGAGTTCGAGCATCAACTCGTCGAAGGCGACCACCGTGCGCTGATGGATCAGCTGATCGATGCGGTACAGTCGTTCGGTCTGGTTCATTGCGGACATTCGCGAAATGTCGCGCTTCATCGTAGCGAAGCGGGCGCCAACGGGAAAGCACGGAGCGGGGCACAATGACGGCATGCAACGATCGAACGGAGAATCCCGATGAACGAGGAAGCCTTCAACCAGAGCATCCGCAAGTTCCTGCGCACGGTCGGGGTCGGCTCGCAGCGCGAGATCGAGCAGGCGGTCGCCAGTGCGATTGCCGACGGCAGCCTGCGCGGCGATACGCTGGCGGCCGTGATGACGCTGGAGATCGCGGCGCTCAAGCTCGTGGTGAAGTTCGACGGCACGATCGAAGTGCAGTGAGCGTGCCGGCGTTCAGGCATCGGGCCCGTCGTGGCGCGTTGCGCTCGCGACGAGCGGCAGGCTCACCCTGAAGCAGGCGCCCGTGTCGCTGTCCGGGATCAGGGTGAGGGAGCCGCCCAGGCGACGCATGATCTGCCAGCTGATCGCCAGGCCCAGCCCGGCTCCGGGCGCCGACGTCTGCGTGTGGGCCCAGCCACGCCGGAATTTCGAGAAGATCAGTTCGCGCTCGTCGGCGCGGATGCCGGGGCCGTTGTCCTCGATCAGGACATCGTAGGCATCCGGGCCCAGGAAACTGCTCACGCGCACCCAGGGTGCGCTGCTGGTGTTGTACTTGACGGCGTTGGCGATCAGGTTGATGAACACCTGGCTGAGCCGGTCTTCATCGGCCTCTACGAGCACCTGGCGCGCCCGCTTGCCTTCGAGCAATCGAACCTGCTTGCCGGCCGCCAGCCCGTCGCAGAGCTGGATCGACTTGTCGAGCGCGGGTTCGGGGTCGATGCGGGCGAGCTGCCACGGCGCCTCGCCATGCTCGAGCAGGTTCAACTCGAGGGTGCTGTCGAGCAGGCGCGTCAGCCGCACGCTCTCGTCGTGGATGATGCGCAGGAAGCGCTCGGAGCGCGCCGGATCGAGGGTCCTGGTGTCGAGCAGGATTTCCGAGAACGAGCGGATCGAGGTCATCGGGGTGCGCACCTCGTGGCTCACCTGGCTCAGGAAGTGATCCTTTTCGACGTCTAGCCGGCGCAGGCGCTCGTTGGCCTCGCCGAGCTGGCGGGCGGCGGCTTCCAGCTGGCGCGATTTTTCCTCCAGCTGGTGGCTGTACTCGCGAATCCGCTGGGTTTCGTCGGCGATGCGCACGAGCGCATCGAGGCTGATCGTCTCGCCGGTGACCACCTGCGAGATCATCGCGTGGGCCGAGGCGCCACCCACGCTGCCGGCAAGCGTGCGTTCCAGTTGCGTGATGAAGACGTCGTCGGCAACCGGCGCATTGCGACCACGTCCCTGCTGCTGCGCAGCCTGCCGGAACAGGCGCTGCGCCTCCTCGGCCCCGAGGATGCGCTGCGCGAGCAGGCGCAGATCGTCGGTCGTCGCCGAGCGGCGCAGCAGGCCGGCGGTTGCCTCGGCGGAAGTGCGGAACACGTCGACGAACAGCGTGCTCTGCAGCCTTTCGAGCGGACGCGGCTCGCGCCAGAGGGAAACCAGCACCAGCAGCAGCGCGTTGACCGACAGGCTCCAGAAGATGGCATGCACCAGCGGGTCATAGCCTTCGAGGCCGAACAGCGCCTGTGGCCGCAGCATCGCCAGGCCGAAGGGGCCCTCGGCAAGATCGCGCGCCGAGAGGATGGCGTCGGCGCCGAAGCTCGGCAGGAACAGGGTGTAGGCCCAGAGCACGGTGCCTGCCAGCAGCCCGGCGAAGGCTCCCTGGGCGTTGGCGCGGCGCCAGAACAGGCCGCCGATGAGGCTCGGCAGCACTTGTGCGACACCCACGAACGCGATCAGGCCGATCGAGGCCAGCGCATCGGAGTTGCCGCTCAGGCGGAAGTACAGGAAACCGAGCAGCAGCATCACGCAGATGCTCACGCGCCGGCTGGCGAGCAGGAAGCGCCGGATCTCGCCGCTGGCACTGTGCGATACCCAGTGCAGGCGCAGCGCCAGCGGCATCACGATGTGGTTGGAAATCATCGTCGAGAGCGCGATGCAGGCCACGATCACCATCGAGGTTGCCGACGAGAAGCCTCCGAGGAATGACAGCAGCGCGATGTCCTCCTGGCGCGCCCACATCGGCAGCGTGAGCACGAACATGTCGGGATTGGAGCCGGCCGGCAGGTAGTTCAGTCCTGCGATCGCGATCGGCAGCACGAACAGGCTGATCAGGAAGAGATACAGCGGAAAGAGCCACGACGCAGTGCGCAGGTGCCCTTCGTCGACGTTCTCGACCACGGTTACCTGGAACTGCCGCGGCAGGCAGATCACCGCAGCCGCCGAGAGAAAGACCACGGTGATCCAGCGCGCGCCGAAGGCGTCCTGCGCATGCAGGATCTCCGGCGAAGCGAGTGCGAAGATGCGTCCCGGTCCACCGGCGATGCCGAACATCGCCATCAAGCCGACCGCCACCAGCGCCACCAGCTTGACCACCGCCTCGAGCGCGATTGCCGCCACCACGCCGTGGTGACGCTCCTTGGCGTCGATGTTGCGCGTGCCGAACAGGATCGTGAACACGGCCATGCCGGCCGCGATCCAGAATCCGGCATGAAAGTCGGGTGCGGCATCGGGCGTGCCCGAGAGTGCATTGGGCCCGCTGTTGCTGATCACCTGGAAGCTGGTTGCCACCGCCTTCAGTTGCAGCGCGATGTACGGCGTGGTGCTGACCACCGCGATCAGGGTGACCAGCGCCGCGAGGCTGGCGCTCTTGCCGTAGCGCGAGGAGATCATGTCGGCGATCGAGGTGATCCCCTGGGTGTGGGCGATGCGCACGATCTTGCGCAGCAGCACCCACCAGCCGACGAACATCAGGGTCGGCCCGATGTAGATGGTGGCGAACTCCAGGCCGTTGCGCGCAGCCGATCCCACCGCTCCGTAGAAGGTCCACGACGTGCAGTAGACCGAGATCGACAGCGTGTATACCAGGGGGGACTGCAGCCAGCCCAGGCGCCCGTTGCGTGCGCGCCGGTCGCCCACGAAGGCCACTGCGAACAATAGCGCCACGTACAGCAGCGCCGTCACCAGGACCAGGTCGGCCGAGAGCATCAGGCGGGCGGCTCGCGCGTCGGCGGCGAGCGGGACGACGCGTCCGCCAGCGGATCCGGCACGGGGTGCGGCGATGCGGTCGTTGGCGCCGGCGGCGGTGCGAGCCGTCGCGCCAGCAGGGCAGCGCAGATGATCAGCGCCAGCCACACGCCGAACAGGTAAGCAACGATGAGGGGCACGCCGGCCACGTTGACCGTGCCGGTGAACAACGTGATCACCGGCGGCATCACCAGGAAGATGCCGGCCGCGGGCAGCAGCACGGCGGCATCGCGCAGCCGGGCGGAGACCGGCTGCGAGGCCTGCTCGGGTGCGTCCTGCATTTCAGCGTGCGATCAGGTGGCGTACCTGCGCGACGATGTCGCGGTTGGAAAACGGCTTGGTCATGAACCCGTCGGCGCCGATTTCCTCGGCCATGCGGCGATCCTGGGCCTGCCCCTTGGCGGTGAGGATGATCACCGGAATTGCCTTCAGTGCCGGATCGGACTTGGCTGCCTTCAGCACCTCGAAGCCGTTGACGCGCGGCAGCATCAGGTCGAGGATCAGCAGGTCGGGTGCGTCGCTGCGCAGGTGGTGCAGCGCCGCCTCGCCGTCGAGCACCGAGGTGACGGCGTAGCCCTCGCGCTGCAGCACGAAACTCAATGATTCGACGATGTGCGGCTCGTCTTCTGCGATCAGCACGCGGCTGGCCATGGCCGGTCTCCCCCTGTCCGGTGCGGTGATTTCCGTCTCCTGTGCGAGTGTAGCCTCAGGCGTCGATGATCGGGTCCTCTTCGCGGTACCGGCAGTCGCGGCGCACGCACAAGCGGCAGTTCGGGCCCACCGGCACGGCCGGCGCCGACGACGAAAGATCGAGGCCATCGCCGTAGACGGTCTGGTCGGCGTGCAGCGCGTCGCAGGCGAGCATGAGCGACAGCAGTCGGCGCGGCAGGATGAAGGCCGGGCGGGGTTTCTCGACCGCGCGCGCCACCAGCAGCAGCCGGTCGCCGGTCGGGAATTCCACGAGTTGGCGCAGCGTCGAGCCGGGCACGTGAAATGCCTGGTAGATCGCCCACATCGGGCAGGCTGGCCCGTGCCGCGGCACGGCCAGCCGCGGCAGCGGGAAGCGCTTGCTGGTGAAGCCCGCCGCGTCGCTGCGCATCAGTCCGAACGGGATGCCTGCGGCGCCCGGCCGGCGCAGCGTCACCAGTCGGTGGCAGACCTGCTCGAAGCTTGCGCCGAAGCGCTGCGCGAGGTGATCGATGTCGTAGCGCGAGCGCACGGCTGCTTCGAGAAATGCGTCATAGGGCAGGAGCACGGCCGCGGCGAGGTAGGACGCGAGGACGCGACGTGCCTGACGGCGCGCCGCATCGCTAGTCAGGCGCGGGGCCGCATCCACTTCGGCTGCTGCCGGTCGACCCTGGCGGAACAAGCCGACGGCCGCCTGCGCGATTGCGAAGCGGCGGCTTGCAGGCGCAGCCGTGTCGGCCACGATCAGCGAGCGTCCGTCGGCAGTGAAGGCAGCCGCGCGGCCCGCTGCGATCGCCTCGACTTCGGCGGCCGGGCGCAGTTCGGTGTGTACCGTGTGCGTGCGCAACAGGTAGTCGGCCAGTGCGCTCTCGGGGCAATCGCCTTCGATCGCCGCCGCGGCGCGGAAGTCTATCGCGGCCTGTTCGAGAGCCGGAAAGTGGTTGTCGTGATCGAACAGGAAGTCGTCGACCTCGCCGGTTGGCGTGATCGAACGCGTGGCGGTGTGCGCCTCGTCGAAGAAGGCCGCAAGCGCCTGGGCGAGATCGGACAACTGCGCACTCTCGGCTCCGATGATCGAGACGAAACGCTGGCGCTGCACGACTTCGAGGTCCTCGACGGTTTCGAGGATTTCCGAAGACGAGCGGATCGCGGCAACCCGACTGAGCACCTTGTGCACGGCGTCACCCAGGAACGGGTCGTGACGCAGCCGGTCTGAAAGGGCCACTACCGCGCGGTCGCGATCGAGCAGGGCGCGCTGCAGGACGATCAGCGCGCGCGCCCAGCCGGGATGGCGGCCGGCGAGGTCGTCGATGCCGCTCGGGTCGAGTCGCAAGGCGGCCAGTCGCGGCTCGCCGGCGAGTTCACCCAGGTCATCGAGCAGGCGCCGCCCGACGGCGCCGTCGAGTTCGTCGATCGCCATGCCGAGCGCGCTGGCGATGCGCTTGAGCAGCGCACCGCCGATGTTGCGCTTGTTGCGCTCGATCAGGTTCAGGTAGGAGGCGGAGATGCCGATTGCGGCCGCCAGGCCCGCCTGGGTCATTCCCAGCGAACGACGTCGCTCGCGGATGCGTGCACCGGTCAGCGAACGCGGCATGGCTGTTTCACTGTCGCCCGATGTTGCGCCGCAAGGTCAATTATCGACAGATTTCCAACCTTCATGCTTCATTGTTGACAAGATTATCCAATCAAGTCAATCAGATATTGATGCATTGACAGCAGGAGAACATTCTTCACAAGAGGTTCGGCGTCGGCACGGGACGATCAGCAGCCATCCCGGCACCGGTGGGCATTGGTGATCACAAAGGAGGCGAGATGAGCGGATTCGACGACAGTGGGCGCCGCAAGGTGCGCGGGGCGGGGACGGGTGAAGGCGAGTTGCAGGGCGCGGACGCAAGGGCACCCGCCCTGTCGCGCCGGCGAGTGTTGGGTGTCGGCGCCGGTGTTGCCGGCGTGAGCCTGATCCCCGGTTTCGGCGGTATCGGCTGGGCCTACGCCGCCGACCAGCCGGCTATCGGTACCTGGCCGGCGGGCTCGCAAGGCGACACGGTCTATCTCGGCGCCGCGGTGCCGCTGACCGGTACCTATGGCATCCAGGGCGCCGACGAGCTCAAGGGCTGGGAACTCGCCGTCGAGCACATGAACACCAACCACGAGTTGATGAAGAAGATCGCGCCCAAGGTCGACAAGGGCGTGCTGGGCAAGAAGGTCGCGCTGGTGTCGGCCGACTCGGCCGCCAAGCCGAACCAGGCCTTGCAGGTGCAGCAGACCTTCATCGGCCAGCACAAGGTCATCCTGATGACGGGATCGACCTCGTCGGCGGTGGCGGTCGCGCTGAACAAGTTCGCGCAGCGCGAGAAGATCCTGTACATGCCCGGCATCTCGGGCTCCAACGACACCACCGGCAAGGACTGCGTGCGCTACGGCTTTCGCCAGGGATATTTCGGCGAAATGGCGGCCAATGCGATCGGCCCGATCCTGGTGAAGAATTTCGGCAAGAACCGCAAGATGGCGTTCATGACGCCGGACTACACCTACGGGCACACCACCACCGAGTCGACCGAGCGCTACCTGAAGGAGAAGGCCGGCTGGACCACCGTGACCAACCAGGTGTCGCCGCTGGGTACGCAGGACTTCAGCCAGTACCTGACCAACATCGCCAATTCCGGTGCTGAATTCCTGATCAACGTCAACTGGGGTCGTGATGCGGTGCTCTCCAGCCAGCAGGCCAAGCAGTTCGGCCTGCTGCCCAAGATGACGC
>CAZXLV010000019.1:0-19377 GCA_964641405.1 uncultured Limnobacter sp.
CCACCAGCGCGATCTTGCCGGCGATCATCACGTCGGTGGCGCGCTTGATGCCGTCGACCAGCGATTCGCGACAGCCGTACAGGTTGTCGAACTTGCTCTTGGTCACCGAGTCGTTGACGTTGATCGCACGCAAGGCGAGTTCGCCGCGCGCCGACATCTGGTACAGGCGCTTGACCCCGGTGGTCGTCTCCTCGGTGACCCCGACGATCGCGTCGCGCTGGCGCTGGTACCAGCCGGCGTCCTTCGCCAACTGGCGCCGGATCGAGGCAAACAGCGCGACTTCCTCCGCGCTGCCCGGGTGATCGAGCAGCGACGGCTCGGCCGCGGCGCGCGTGCCGAGATGGATCAGCAAGGTTGCATCACCGCCATCGTCCAGGATCATGTTCGAGGGCTCGCCATCGGGCCAATCGAAGATGCGGTGCGTGTAGTCCCAGTACTCCTCCAGGCTTTCACCCTTGAATGCGAATACCGGAACGCCCGCAGCGGCGATCGCGGCCGCGGCGTGGTCCTGGGTGGAGAAGATGTTGCACGACGCCCAGCGAACCCGGGCACCCAGCGCGGTGAGCGTCTCGATCAGCACCGCGGTCTGGATCGTCATGTGCAGCGAACCGGAAATGCGCGCCCCAGCCAGCGGCGCCTGGGCGGCGTATTCCTCGCGAATCGCCATCAGCCCCGGCATTTCGGTCTCGGCGATGCGGATTTCCTTGCGCCCCCATCCTGCCAGGCCGAGGTCGGCGACGCGGAAATCTCCGGGAGCAGGAGATGAGGGCTGGGGCGCTGCAGGCTGGGGAACTGCGGACATGGTCACTCCATCTGGGAGTGACCCTCTGCCTTGCGGCCATCGTGCCGGATGCCGGTCACGCTCGTCGGCCGTGCAGGGGTCACGGGTCAACGAGCGCGGTTGAAAGGCGACTCCCGAGCCTGGCGGTTATCGACTGGCCGCAACCGTTGCAGCGCTCCTCGGGATGCGGCCTATTATAAACCCGGTGCTTCGCGGGCGTAGAAGTCCCTCAGCCGCAGCCCGAAGGCACCGGCTGGCAGGCCACGCGCGATGCGCACCCGCGCACCGGCGTAGACGTCGTCGGGATCCTGTTCGCCGGCACGATCCCGGACCGGTCGCAGCGGCCCCTTGTCGGGCGCCGTGAGCACGACCAGCTTCGGCTGCAGGCCGCCGCCAGGATGCCGATCGACGACCGCCGCGATCTCGCCGCCGCTCAGTTCGACCATCGTGCCGATGGGATATGCGCCGGTGGCCAGCAGGAAGTGTCCGAACAACTCGCGATCGAACAGGGGTCCGCACCAGTCGTACAGGGCCGCCAGCGCGTCTTCGACCGACAGCGGGTTGGCATAGGGGCGCGCGGTGGTGAGCGCACAAAAGCTGTCGACGATGCCCGCCATGCGACCGTACAGGCCGATCAACTCGCCCTTCGCGGCGTCCGGGTAGCCGGATCCGTCGAGGCGCTCGTGGTGCTGCGCGATGCCATGCAACACCGGGTCGGGCAAGGCGGCCGAACGCGACAGCAGGTCCAGGCCGATGCTCACGTGCTGCTTCATCAGCGCGTAGTCGTGTGCTGCCAGCACGCCGGGTTGCTCGACGATCTCGCGCGGCAGCAGCGCCTTGCCGATGTCGGCGAACAGACCGAGCAGCGTCAGTTCGCGCAGGCTGTCGCGCGTCATTCCCAGTGAGCGGCCGAATTCGGCCAGTTGGCTTGCAACCCCGACTGCCGCATTCGGCACCGGCGCGCCCTGTGCGTGCACGGCGCCGAGCCAGCGCATGGCGTCGGGCGCCCGCAGCAGCGCGCCGGCGAACGCCTCGGCAACTTCGATCGCCGGCTCGGTAGCCAGTGGCTTGCCCAGGCGTACCTGCCGGATCGACCGTTCGGCGACCGCCACCAGTTGCGCGTGGACCGGGCGCGCCTGCGCCAGCGTATCGCGCAACGGTGGTCCCTCCGGCACATCCTGCGCGCCGATCGCCGCGCCCCAACTGGCGCGCAACAGCGGCAGGTGATGCGCCTGCCCGACCGTAGCTGCTGCGGGCTGCTGCCCGCCGGAGCGGCCATTCAGGCCAAACCAGCCGCGTCGGCGTACTGGCGTCCCGGCATCGGTCGGCGGCACGCCGCCCGCCGGGCGAGCAGCCCTTGCCCGGTCGCGCAGCAGCGCGCGGACTTGTCCGCGCGCCATGTCGCTCGGGTGCACGTCGTTGCGCGGCTGCTGGCGCGCGCCGCCAGCAGCCGCCTCGCGTCGTACCTGTTCCGCACGTCGCTGCAGGGCGCGACGTGCGCTCAGCCGTGCCTGTTCGTCGTCCTGCGTGATCGTGGCGGCCGCTGTCCGTTCCTGGTCGCTCCAGGTGTCGAGTTCGAGGCTCGAAGACCGGTGGTCGGAAAGTACCGCCGCGGCGCGAATTGCCGCCAGCAGTTCGACGTTCGAGCGTGCCGCATCGACCACCACGCGATGGCAGTGGCGACGGATGGCGGCCAGTTCGGCGTCGCCTGTCACCAGCAGGCCCGTCTGCGGCAGGGGTGTGTCGGACCAGGGCCGGTCGAGTTCGGCCACGAACATGCCTGGCAACACCCGCCCGGTGTCGATACGGTAGCGGCTGTCGGCTGTCGGCTCCGACGCGGGGTAGCTGACATCTTCGAGATCGGCCAGAAACGGCGTTGCCATCGACATGGGTTCGCTGGTAGTCCTGTGTCAGGGGGCAAGCGTAGCGGCGCACGAGCGACTCGTCCATGCGCAGGCTCGTCATCCTGTGGCCGCAGCGACACGCGCCGACGAAGGGCGGTGCGTGCCTTCCCGGCGGTCCGCTGGCGTTAAACTGCCGCCATGTCCAGGCTGTCGGATCTTCGCAAGAGCTACGAGCGTGGCGAACTCGACGAGACGCACGCGCAGCCCGATCCGCTCGAGCAGTTTCGCATCTGGCTCGAGCAGGCGCTGCACGCCGAATTGCCCGAGCCGAACGCGATGACGCTGGCCACGGTGGGCGCGGATGCGCGACCCTCGACCCGAGTGGTGCTGATCAAGGGCTTCGATGCCCGCGGCATCGTCTGGTACACCAACTACGAGAGCCGCAAGGGCTGCGAACTGGCCGTGCATCCGATGGCGGCCTTGCAGTTCCACTGGGTCGAACTCGAACGCGTGGTGCGCATAGAGGGCAGCGTGGCGCGCGTCGCGGCGGCCGAGTCGGACGACTACTTTGCGTCGCGGCCGCTGGCTTCGCGCCTGGGTGCCTGGGCCTCGGAGCAGAGCCGGCCGCTGGCGTCACGCGCAGCGCTGGTGGCACGGGCGGCCGAGTTCGGCCTGAAGTTCGGGCTGCATCCGCCGAGGCCGCCGCATTGGGGTGGCTTTCGTCTCAGCCCCGACTACTGGGAATTCTGGCAGGGGCGGCCGTCGCGACTGCACGACCGCCTGGCGTACCGCCTCACGCCGCAGGCAGGCTGGTCCCGCCAGCGCCTGGCACCGTAGCCGTTTTTCGCGACCCCTTCCCGAAGCCCGACAGCCTGCTATGAAATGTCCTCGTGGATACAGAGGTAGTTCCCCTCGGTGTCCTTGAACCAGGCAGCCTTCTCCGCGCCGAGCACGCAGACATGGTCTACCGTCTTCAGGCCGGGTAAGTCGTAGTTCTCGAAGACCACGCCGGCGCGCTTCAGGGTCTCGATGCTCGCCACGATGTCGGGCACGCGGAAGCTGATCGCCGTGTGGTCGGCCCTGGTGCCCTCGGGTTTCGGAAACAGTGCCAGCGTGCTGCCGCCCACCGCATAGACGAACTTGCCATCGGGCCTGAACCCACCGGGTTCCAGGCCCAGGCAATCCTCGTAGAAGCGACGCGCGCGGTCGATGTCCCTGACGGGCAGCATCGTCGTGATCGAAGCGTTGGTCAACATCGGCGAGCTCCTCTTGCAGGATCCAGCCATGACCCGAAGCCTGACGCCCGCCAGGCGGGGGCGGCCGGTACTCCAGCGTATTCCTCCCGCTGCATCCACGCCAGAGCGTGACCGGAGCATGTGCCCGGCCGGGCAGCCCCCCGGCGGGCGCGCCGGCAGCGCGTCGAGTAGTTGCTATCAGGCATCCGGATTCAGGGGGTAGGCGACAAAGCTGCGTAGCATCGAAGACGAGGAGCGGTCAGAACGCTTCGCACGGTGGCGAACGGGACGTTGCCACGCCCCGCCCGTTGCAAGGGGAGGCAATTCATCGAAAGGAGATGGCAACATGAATCCCAACCTCATGAGCAAGCTCGGTCCCCTGACCCCACTGGTCGGTGAATGGGAAGGCAACGTCGGGATCGATCTCTCGTATCACAACAAGGACGACGAGACGACCGAAACCGGTTACTTCGAAAAGGCCTGGTTCCGGCCGATCCCGATCGTCGAGAACGGGCGGCAGACGATGCAGGGGCTGAACTACGAGATGACCGCCTGGCGCCATGGCGAGGAGGCGATGGACCCCTTTCACGATGAAGTGGGCTACCTGCTCTGGGAGAAGGCGACCGGTCAGGTGCTGCGCTGCTTTGCGGTGCCGCGCGGACTGGCCATCCTTGCCGGGGGTGACGCGAAGCCTGCCGACCGCATCCTGCGCTTCAAGGCAGAGCCCGGATCGACTTCATACGGCCTGGTGCAGAACCGCTACCTTCTCGAACGCGCCGAAGCGCGTCACTTCGAGAGCACCTTCACCTTCAATGACGACGGGACGTTCAGCTACGCCTCCGACCTCGTCCTGAAGCTCGCGGCCAACGGCAAGGAAATGCACCACACGGATCGCAATACCCTGCAACGCATCAAGCGCTTCTCGTCGAGCAGTGCGGACGCTTGACCCGCCGACCGGCGGGGCGCCCTGGCCGCGCGCGCGACCAGGGCGCCAGCAGGCTGCTGGTTCACGGTTGCTCAGTGCAGCCTGCCGGCAAGCAGATCGAGGAGTGCCCTGGGCACCAGCGCGAAGGGATCGCTGCGCTGCACGAGCGCGCTTGCCGCTGCGCGCAGCGCAGGCGCACAGGCGATCAGCGCTTCGAGCGCCTGGGCGTCGTCGCCCACATCGACTGCCTCGGCTGCCTGCTGCACCGCCGGCAGGCTGTCGCCGCAAAGCGCGCGCCCACCGGCTGTACCCGTCTCGATCCGGCTGGCCAGTTCCACCAGTCCCAGGCGGGTGCGCATTGCCAGGCGCGGCTCGGCCGCCAGCACATCGGTGAGCTCGGCGGCCAGCCCGGCGTGGTCGCGCCCGGGCGCACGGGCCAGGCGCCAGACGGCATGCAGGATCGCTGACATGCCGCCATTGGACCAGAGCCGGCGCGCGCCGGCTTGATCCGCGTCATGCGACGGCGCGGATCCCGGCCTCGGAAGCCAGCAACTCGGCCTTGTCGGTGCGCTCCCAGGTGAACTCCGGGTCGTCCCGGCCGAAATGGCCGTAGGCGGCCGTCTTCTGGTAGATCGGGCGCAGCAGGTCGAGCATCTGCACGATGCCCTTGGGGCGCAGGTCGAAGTGATGCTCCACCAGTTGCGCCAGTCGCTCGTCGGAAATGCGCCCGCTACCCTGGGTGGTGACCATCACCGAGGTGGGGCGCGCAATGCCGATCGCATACGACAGCTGTACCAGGCAGCGGCTGGCCAGGCCGGCAGCGACGATGTTCTTGGCCACGTAGCGCGCCGCGTAAGCGGCCGAGCGGTCCACCTTGGAGGGATCCTTGCCCGAGAACGCGCCGCCGCCATGCGGGGCCGAGCCGCCATAGGTGTCGACGATGATCTTGCGCCCGGTCAGCCCGCAGTCGCCTTGCGGGCCGCCGACCACGAAGCGTCCGGTGGGATTGACCAGGTAACGCACCTCACCTTGCAGGAGTTCGGGGGGAATCACCGGCTTGATGATGTGTTCGATCACCAGTTCGCGGATCAGGCCCTGGCTGATCTCCGGGGAGTGCTGGGTCGAGATGACCACCGTGTCGACCGCGTGCGGCTTGCCATCGACATAGCGCAGCGTGACCTGGGATTTCGCATCGGGGCGCAACCAGGCCAGCTTGCCGCTCTTGCGCAGTTGCGACTGGCGCTCGACCAGCCGGTGCGAATAGTAGATGGCCGCCGGCATCAGTTCGGGGGTCTCGTCGCAGGCATAGCCGAACATCAGGCCCTGGTCGCCGGCGCCCTGGTCCAGGTTGTCGTCGCCGGCCGCATCCACGCCCTGCTTGATGTCGGGGGATTGCCGGTCGTAGGCAACCAGCACTGCGCAGCCGCGGTAATCGATGCCGTAGTCGGTATTGTCGTAGCCGATGCGCTTGAGCGTGTCGCGCGCGACGTGGATGTAGTCCACGTGGGCCTCGGTGGTGATCTCGCCCGCGAGCACCACCAGGCCGGTGTTGCACAGGGTTTCCGCGGCAACGCGCGAGTGCTTGTCCTGCGCGAGGATTGCGTCGAGGATTGCGTCCGAGATCTGGTCGGACACCTTGTCGGGATGGCCTTCCGAGACCGATTCGGAGGTAAACAGGAATTCCTTGGCCAACGCTGCTCTCCTGTGAAGACTGACGACTGGACCCCGCATGCATCGCGCGCGGCCCGACGGCGCTGCCGTCTCCTGGAGAAGCGGCGACGCTTTAGCGGGATTTTCCGGACGCACCGATGCGCCCTTGCCGCCCCGCAAGTTGTCCCATTAACTCGGCGGCATTGCGATTATAAATCAGCCTGCAAGCGGTGATCTCCGCTGACCGCGATCCGGTGCGAGGTTTTGGGCGGGGCCCGGGATCGCATAGACTCACGCCTCGCCCCTCCCGGTCCTGTCCGCCCGGGTATATCGCCACCCACCATGAGCGACCGACCGAGCCCCACCGCTGGCGCCCGCCGCGAGCATGCAGACATCCTGGTGGTGCTGATGCACTGGCTGGGCGCCCTGCCGCTGGGAGCGATGCGCCAGGTCGGCGCCGTGCTGGGCTTGCTGGCCTACCTGTGCGCGCCCGGCTATCGCCGCAAGATTCGCGCCCACTTGCGCCTGGCGGGCTATCCATCTGGCCGCGCTGCCAGGCGCGCGGCCGCCGAGGCGGGTCGCATGGCCGGCGAGTTGCCTTTCATCTGGACGCGCGCGCCCGGGCAGATCGCCGGCTGGATCGAATGCGACGACCTGGCGGTGCTCGAAGCGGCCGAGGCTGCTGGCCGTGGCGTGGTCTACCTGACGCCACACCTGGGTTCCTTCGAGGTGACGGCGCGCTTCCTGGCCAATCGAGCCCCGATCACCGTGCTGTTCAAGCCCCCGTCCCGGGCGTGGTTGCGCCCGCTGCTCGATTTTTCACGCAATACCGGCGCCATGCGGGCGGTTCCCGCGACGCTGGGCGGCGTGCGCGCCATGCTGCGCGCGCTGCGCGCCGGCGAGGCCATCGGCTTGCTGCCCGACCAGGTGCCGAGCGACGGCGACGGTCGCTGGGCGCCCTTTTTCGGACAGCCGGCCTACACCATGACCCTGCCGCAACGGCTTGCCCAGCACCCGGGCGTGCAGGTGGTGATCACGGCGGGCGAGCGGTTGCGCGGTGGGCGCGGCTGGCGAGTCCATTTCGAGGCGATGTCCGAAGCGCCTACGCCCGAGGCCATCAATGCCCGCATGGAGGCGCTGATCCGGCGCTTTCCGGCGCAATACCTGTGGAGCTACAACCGCTACAAGCGTCCGCGCGCAGCGGATCTTGCGCAATGAGGCAACGATGAGCGGCGAGTGGCTGATGCGCGCCGCCCTGCTGCTGCTGCGCGCCCTGGCGCGGCTTCCCTACCCGATGCTCAGGCGCCTCGGTGAGGCCGCGGGCGCGCTCGCCTGGCTGCTCGCAGTGCCGCGCCGGCGCGTGACGCGCATCAACCTGCGCCTGTGCTTTCCGGACTGGAGCGAAGCGCGGCGCCGTGCGGTGGAGCGTCGCCACTTCCGCTACTTCGTGCGCAGCTTCTTCGAGCGCTTCATCTTCTGGTACGGCCCGCCCGAGCGCATTCGCCGCCTGTGCCGGATCGAGGGCATCGAGCACTTCGATGCGCAGCGCGGCCGACCGCTGATCGTGCTCGCGCCGCACTTCGTCGGGCTCGATGCCGGCGGCATCCGCTGCCTGCTCGAATCGCCCGGCGCCTCGATGTATGCGGTCCAGAAGAGCCGCGTGCTGACCGAGGCCATGACCCGGGGGCGCCTGCGCTTCAACGCACGCCTGTTGCTGCGTACCGACGGCCTGCGTCCGGCGGTCAAGGCCTTGCGCGAAGGGCTGCCTTTCTATTTCCTGCCGGACATGGACCTGGGCGCACGCGACGCCCTGTTCGTGCCGTTCTTCGGCGTGCCGGCGGCCACGGTGACCTCGGTCGCCCGACTGGCACGCATTGCCGGCGCTGCGGTAGTGCCCTGCGTGACGCGCATGAACGACGACGGCTACGTCGCGCGCTTCTACCCGGCATGGGACGACTTCCCCGGCGACGACCTGCAGGCCGCCACGCGCCGGATGAACGCATTCATCGAGCAGCGCGTGCTCGAGATGCCGGCTCAATACCTGTGGAGCCACCGACGCTTCAAGACCCGTCCTGGCGGCCAGCCGAATCCGTATCGGCGATAATCGCCGCATGAAACTGCGCTTCACCAAGATGCACGGTGCCGGCAACGACTTCGTGGTCGTCGATGGCGTGCGCCAGGCGATACGCCTCGAGCCCGCGCAGTGGCGCCGGCTCGCCGATCGCCAGCGCGGTATCGGCGCCGACCAGATCCTGCTGGTGGAACCGGCGCAGACCCCCGGGGTCGACTTCCGCTATCGCATCTTCAACGCCGATGGCGGCGAGGTCGAGCAGTGCGGCAACGGCGCGCGCTGCTTTGCGCGTTTCGTTCACGATCAGGGCCTCACCGATCGGCGCACCATTCGTGTCGAGACCCTGTCGGGGATCATCGAGCCTGCGCTGCAGGACGATGGCCGCGTATGCGTCGACATGGGGCCGCCGGCCTTCGATCCGGGCTCCATCCCGTTCGATGCGCAGGGACTGGTGCCGCGTACCGTGGGGCACGACACCCTGTGGCCGCTCGCGCTCGATGGGGTCGTGCGCTGGATATCGGTGGTTTCGATGGGTAACCCGCATGCGGTGCAGCTGGTCGACGATGTCGCGGCGGCGCCGGTGAGCGACGAAGGACCGCGCATCGAGCACAGCGCACGTTTTCCGCGCCGCGTCAACGCGGGCTACCTGCAGGTGGTCTCGCGCGGCCAGGCGCGCCTGCGCGTGTGGGAGCGTGGCGCAGGCGAAACGCTGGCCTGCGGCACCGGCGCGTGCGCGGCCGTAGTCACCGGGATCCGTCGCGAGTTGCTCGACGCGCAGGTCGATGTGCACACCCAGGGCGGCCGGCTCACCATACACTGGAGCGGCGACCGGGTGAGCCTGACCGGGCCCGCTGTAACCGTCTTCGAAGGCGAGATCGACCTGCCCGCCGCCCCCCTCCTGGATCCCGCATGACCGCAAGTACTTTCGGCCCCGAAGACGTCGCGCGCCACCTGCGCGAGAATCCCGAGTTCTTCCAGTCGCACCTGGACCTGCTGGCCGTCATCACCGTGCCGCATCCGCACGGCGGCCGCGCCATTTCGCTCCACGAGCGCCAGCTCGAGGTACTGCGCGAGAAGTTGCGCTCCCATGAAATGCGCCTGGCCGAGTTGCTGCGTATCGGCGAGGAGAACGATGCCATCGCCGACCGGTTGCAGCGCTGGACTCGACAGCTCCTGCTTGCCCCGGATCCCGCCCGCCTGCCCGACATCGTGGTCGACGGCCTGCGCACCATCTTCTCGGTGCCACAGGCGGCCTTGCGCGCCTGGAGCCTGCGCGATGCGTATTCGCAACTGGATTGCGCGCAGCCGGTCCCGGTCGACGTGATCACGCTCGCCAACAGCATGAAGCAGCTGTTTTGCGGGCGCAACTCCGACTTCCAGGCGGCCACCTGGCTGCCCGACGGCGGTGCCGAGACGCGCTCGATCGCCCTGTTGCCGCTGCGCAAGGGCGTCGACCCGAAGGCGTTCGGGCTGATCGTTCTCGGCTCGGGTGATCCCGAGCGTTTTCATAGCGGCATGGGCACCGCGTTTCTCGAGCGCATCTGCGATACCGCCAGCGCGGCGCTGTCGCGCCTGGCCGAGTAGGCGCGTGGCGGTGGCGCGCCAGGGCAGCGTCGAGCGCTACCTGGGCAGGCTGCGCAGCGAGCGCGGCTGCTCCGAACGGACCATTGCCAGCTACCGCCTCGATCTGGCCGAACTGGTACGCATCGCGACGCCATGCGATGGCGCTGCCGGCGAACCGGACTGGGCAGGCCTCACTGAGCACCACCTGCGCCGCTGGGTTGCCGCCCGCGCACGCGCCGGCCTGTCGTCGCGCTCGATCGCGCGCCGGCTCTCGGCCTGGCGAGGTTTTTTCGACTGGCTGGGCGCCGCCGGTCTGGCAAGCGTGAATCCGGCGCGTGGCGTGCGCGCACCGCGCGCGCCGCGGCGCCTGCCCCAGGCGCTTTCGCCCGATGTGGCCGTGCGCTTCACCGAGGCGAGGAGCGAGCCGGCGCCTGGGCGGGGCGGTGTCTCGGCGCGCAGTCCGGCTGGCGAGGCAGCGTTCGAGTCGCTGCGCGACCAGGCCATGCTCGAGTTGCTGTACTCGTCGGGGCTGCGCCTGTCGGAGCTGACATCACTCGATGTTCGTCACTTCGATGCGCCGGCGCCTGCTTCGACCGGGTGGATCGACCTCGCCGAAGCCGAGTTGACGGTGCGTGGCAAAGGCGGACGCACGCGCACCGTGCCGATCGGAGGCGCCGCGCGTGCGGCGCTGGAGCGCTGGCTGGCAGCGCGAGCGGCGTGGAGCGCGTCGCGCGCCGATGCCGACCAGCGCGCGCTGTTCCTGGGCCGCAGCGGGCGCAGGCTGGCCAATCGCACCGTCCAGGTGCGCCTCAAGCGCCTCGCCATCGTGCGCGGCGTGCCGGCCGACGTGCACCCGCACATGCTGCGCCACTCGTTCGCCAGCCACCTGCTGCAATCCAGCGGCGACTTGCGCGCCGTGCAGGAACTGCTCGGGCACGCCAGCATTGCCACCACGCAGGTCTATACCTCGCTCGATTTCCAGCGCCTTGCCGCGGTGTACGACGCGGCGCATCCGCGCGCGCGCCGCCGCGAATAGTCGCCCATGAAGGGGTATGAGTGCAGCGTGCCGGCGCCCGCTGTACACTTCGGCCCCCTGCGAGGGTACTTCGATGGCCAATACACATGTGCCGGTGACGATCCTGACCGGCTTTCTCGGCAGCGGCAAGACCACCTTGCTCAACCGGATCCTGAAGGAACAGCACGGCCGCCGCATTGCGGTGATCGAAAACGAATTCGGCGAGGAGGGGGTCGACAACGACCTGCTCCTGCAGGATCGCGAGGAACAGATCGTCGAGATGAACAACGGCTGCATCTGCTGCACCGTGCGCGGCGACCTGGTGCGCATTCTCGGTGACCTGCGCGGACGTCGCGAGCGTGGCGAGATCGGATTCGAGCGCGTCGTGATCGAAACCACCGGCCTGGCCGACCCGGGACCGGTGGCGCAGACGTTCTTCATCGACGAGGAGATCGCCGATTACTACCTGCTCGACGCGGTGATCACGGTGGTCGACGCCCGCCATGGCGCCCGGCAACTCGATGAGCACAGGGAAGCGCAGGAGCAGGTCGGGTTCGCCGACCGGATCCTGCTCTCCAAGGTCGACCTGGTCGATGCGGCGACGAGCGAACACCTCGAGGCGCGCCTGGCCAGGATGAATCCGCGCGCGCCGATCCGCCCGGTGCACTTCGGCGAGGTGCCGATTGCCGACATTCTCGACATCCGTGGATTCAATCTCAATGCCGTGCTCGAGATCGACCCGCAGTTCCTCGCCAGCGACGATCATGAGCACGACGACGCGGTACAGTCCTTCGTTTTCCGCTCCGGCAAGCCGTTCGACCCGCAGAAACTGGAGGATTTCCTGTCCGGACTGATCCAGGTTTACGGCCCCGACATGTTGCGGTATAAAGGCGTGCTCTACATGAAGGGCTCCGATCGCCAGACCGTCTTCCAGGGGGTGCACATGATGATGGGCGCCGACGCGGGACGTCGCTGGCAAGCGGGCGAGAAGCGCTCGAGCCGGATGGTCTTCATCGGGAGGAAGCTGCCGAAGGACACCTTCATCAAGGGCCTGGAGCAGTGCCTGGCATGATCGGCCCGATAGCGCAGCGCGCAGCGGCCGACTGCTGCGAGCCGGCGAACCGCGCGGTGCTTGACGCGCTCGCCGGAGCCTTGTCCACCTGGGTAGTACCCTGAGTCAGCGCTCCAAGGGGCGTCGAGGTAGCGAGATCATGGCAGCAACGAGGGAAAAACGAATTCCGACCGAGGCGGAACTGCTGAAGATGCCCGACTCGGCCTACATGAACGAGGCGCAACTCGCGTTCTTCCGGCAGCGCCTGCAGCAGATCGAGAAGGATCTGCTCGCCAATGCCGACGAGACCACCGAGAACCTGCGCGAAACCGTGCTGGTGCCCGATCCGGCCGATCGTGCCACGATCGAGGAGGAGCACGCGCTCGAGTTGCGCACGCGCGACCGCGAGCGCAAGCTGCTCAAGAAGGTTCAGCAGTCGCTGTCCCGCATCGAAAGTGGCGACTATGGTTTCTGTGAGGAAACCGGCGAACCGATCGGCATCCCCAGGCTGCTCGCGCGTCCCACCGCCACGCTGTCGCTGGAGGCGCAGGAGCGGCGTGAACTGCGCCAGAAGCTCTACGGCGACTGAAATCGCCGCAGACAGGATCCTCCGGGGCTGCCCGGACGATCGGCGGCCGCTGCGCGACGCACGGTCGATCGGGGCGCGAATTGCCCCGGAAACTGCGTGCTAGACTGGCCCGGCACCCCCCGAGCCGTTCCCTCGAACGCTCGACGGGTTCGTCTCATCGCAGCATCGAAGGGCATTGGTGGCCTTCTCCCTCTTCAACCGGAAAGACAGGCTCGACCCTCGCCGCTCCCGCGAGGCACTGCTTGCTCGCACCGCCGACTCACGCCCCGGTCCGGCTACCGATACACAGGCCGCACAGCGTGAGGCGGCGCGGCGCACCGAGGAAAAGATCAACCAGATCGAATCGGAAATGATCGCCGCGGCGGTGGTGGCGCGAGCGGCCGCGGAGGCCGGTGCAGCGGCGCCGGGGGGCAAGGGACTGGCGGCACACCCGCCTGCGGTGGCCGCCGCGTCGCCCGAGGCAGCCCAGGCCACCATGGCATTGGGGGATGCAGCGGGCTCGATGGCGATCGACGTCAATGACTCGTCCTTGCCCGGCGTGCTCGAGGAAGCGGCCATCCTGTATTCGAACGGCCAGGTGCAGCCGGCCGCCCAGGCGCTGCGCCTGGCGCTCAACGATGCCGCCCTGGCCGGCTACCAGCCGCTGGCCTGGCTGATGCTGCTCGATCTGTACCAGGCGCTGCGCGATCGTGCCGCCTTCGACGCCCTGGCACTCGATTACGCCGCGCGCTTCGAATCCTCGCCGCCGGGATGGAGCGAGCAATTCTCTGCCAAGGCAGCGACGAGTGCACGGGCGCCGGCAGAACAGGGCGCCGCGCCGATCACTTTTCCGGCCCTGCTCGACGCGTCGGTGGCCGCCCAGGTCGACGCGGTCCTGCGCGCCGCAGCCGTGCGCAGCCATGCCGGCGCTGACTTCTCGGCCGTCAACGCGGTCCAGGCTGCCGGCGCCGAAGCCCTGCTGCGCCTCTTGCGGCACTTCGAGACGTCACGCGGCAAGCTGCTCGTGCACGGGGCGGAGCAACTGTATGCCGCGGCCAGCAACGCCATCGAGACCGGGCGCCGTGATCCTTCGGAGGCCGGCTGGATGCTGGCGCTGCAGGCCCTGCGCGTGCTTGACCGGCAGCAGGCCTTCGAAGACCTCAGCATCGACTACTGCGTCACCTACGAAGTATCGCCGCCATCGTGGGAGCCGATCGGCGAGCAGATTCGCGCCGCAGGTGGCGTGCCGACGGCCATCGCGGTGCCCGAAGCGGGCGCGCGACGCGACAGCGCCGCTTTCACCCTGGGCGGCGACCTGCTCGGTCGCGTGCAGGCGGAACTGCAGGCACTGCGTGCCTATGCCTCGGAGCGCGGCGAAGTCGTCATAGACTGCCGTGCCTTGCGCCGGATGGAGTTCGTCGCCGCTGGCGATCTGCTCAACGAGGTGGTGGCCCTGCGCGGTGCCGGCAAGCAGGTGCTGTTCATCGAACCGAACTACCTCGTCTACGCGCTGATGCTCGTGATGGGCATCCAGGAACTCGCCGAGATCCGACGGCGTAAAATCTGAACGGTACGGCGCCACCGGCGCGACGAGGCAAGTCTCCTGGAGGGCTGGCCAGGGCCCTTGCATCGGCCGCCTCCGGCCTCATATGGATTCGACATGGAACAATTCCACGGCACCACCATCATCTCGGTGCGCCGGGGCGCCTCGGTTGCCCTGGGCGGCGACGGGCAGGTCACGCTGGGTGCCGTCATCATCAAGGCGGGTGCCCGCAAGGTGCGCCGGCTCTACAACGACCGTGTGCTGGCAGGCTTTGCCGGCGGCACTGCCGACGCATTCACCCTGTTCGAGCGCTTCGAGGCCAAGCTCGACAAGCACGCCGGCCATCTGGTGCGCGCCGCGGTCGAACTTGCCAAGGACTGGCGCACCGATCGCATGCTGCGCCGCCTGGAGGCCATGCTCGCGGTTGCCGATACCGAATCCTCGCTGGTGATCACCGGCAACGGCGACGTGCTCGAACCCGAGCACGGCCTGATCGCCATCGGCAGCGGTGGACCCTATGCCCAGGCGGCGGCGCGCGCGCTGCTGGAGAACACCGAGTTCGACGCCACCACCATCGTGCACAAGGCGCTCGCCATTGCCGGCGAGATCTGCATCTACACCAACCAGCAGCACACCGTCGAGACGCTGGGCTGATGTCGATTGCCGCCCATTGCTGCGAGCCATGATGATTCCGATGACCCCCGAAGAAATCGTTTCCGAACTCGACAAGCACATTGTCGGCCAGGATGCGGCCAAGCGGGCGGTGGCCATTGCGCTGCGCGATCGCTGGCGCCGCCAGCAGGTCGCCGAGCCGCTGCGCCAGGAGATCACCCCCAAGAACATCCTCATGATCGGACCGACCGGCGTCGGCAAGACCGAGATCGCACGGCGCATGGCGCGCCTGGCCAATGCGCCGTTCATCAAGGTCGAGGCGACCAAGTTCACCGAAGTCGGTTACGTCGGCCGCGATGTCGACACCATCATCCGCGACCTGGCCGAACTGGCGATCAAGCAGGTCCGCGAGCAGGAGACCCGGAAGTTCGAGCAGCGTGCCCTGGATGCCGCCGAAGATCGGGTGCTCGATGTGCTGCTGCCGCCGCCGCGCAACATCGGCTTTGGCGCCGGCGAAGGCACGGAGTCCGCCGATTCGGCCACCCGCCAGAAGTTCCGCAAGAAGCTGCGCGAAGGCGAACTCGACGACAAGGAGATCGAGATCGAACTGGCGATGGCGGCGCCCTCGATGGAATTCATGGGCCCGGCCGGCATGGAGGAAGTGACGCAGCAGATCCAGTCGCTGTTTGCGAACATGCCGGGGCGGCGCAAGGCCCGCAAGCTGCGCATCGGCGATGCGATGAAGCTGCTCGCCGACGAGGAAGCCGCCAAACTGGTCAACGACGAGGAAATCAAGGCCAAGGCGCTCGCGGCGGTCGAACAGAACGGCATCGTGTTCATCGATGAAATCGACAAGGTCGCCTCGCGCACCGATACCCACGGCGCCGATGTGTCGCGCCAGGGTGTGCAGCGTGACCTCCTGCCGCTGATCGAAGGCACGGCGGTCAACACACGCTACGGCGTCGTGCGCACCGACCACGTCCTGTTCATCGCCTCGGGGGCCTTCCACCTGTCGCGTCCCTCGGACCTGATCCCCGAACTGCAGGGGCGCCTGCCGATCCGGGTGGAACTCGGTTCGCTGTCGGCCGATGACTTCGTGCGCATCCTGGTCGATACCGACGCCAGCCTGACGCGGCAGTACGAGGCCCTGCTGGCCACCGAGGGCGTGAAGCTGGCATTCCTGCCCGACGGCGTGCGGCGACTGGCCGAGATTGCATCCTCGGTGAACGAGAAAACCGAGAACATCGGCGCGCGTCGACTCTCCACCGTGATGGAGAAGCTGCTCGAGGAGGTTTCGTTCCACGCCTCGCGCCACGGTGGCGAGACGGTGACGATCGATGCAGCCTTCGTCGACGCACGACTGGCCAACCTGGCGAAGAGCGAGGACCTGGCGCGCTACATCCTGTAGCGCGAGGCATCACGCCCGAGCCATCCGCAGCAGCCCGGAATAACCATGTGGCGCCTACACCTTATTGGCGCGGGATCCCGGCAGCGACGATCACTTCGCGCCAGCGCCGGATCTCGCTCGCCAGCAGCGCTGCGAGTTCGGTCGGCGTGCCTGGCTGCGGGCGCACGCCCATCTCGAGCAGGCGCTGCAGCACCGCGGGCACGGCGAGCGCTTCGTGTGTCGCCGCGTTGAGTTGCTCGATGATCACGTCCGGGGTACCGGTGGGCACCGCCAGCGCATTCCAGGAGGCGACGTCGTAGTCCGCGACGCCGCTCTCCTGTACGGTGGGCGTGGCAGGCAGCACCCGGTTGCGCTGGGCTGCGCTCACCGCCAGTGGGCGCAGTGCACCGCCGGCGATCTGCGGCAGCGCCGGTCCGAGGATCTCGAACGCCAGGTCGACCTCGCCGCTGCGCAGTGCCGAAAGCACCCCCGGCGTGGCGCGGTAGGGAACCACCAGCGCATCGATGCCGGCCCGGATCTTGAACAATTCGGCAGCCAGGTGCTGGGTCGATCCGATCGCGATCGTGCCGATGGTGAGCTTGCCCGGCCGGGCGCGCGCCCAGGCCAGAAGCTCGCGCAGGGTCCGCAAGCGCGAACCCGCTTGCACGCACAGCACCAGGTCGAAGAAGCCCAGCGTGCCGACTGGCGCGAGGTTGCGGGTCACGTCGAATGGCAGTCGGTGGAACAGGCCGGCACTGATCGCGTTGGCGTTGCTGAGCAGCAGCGCGGTGTAACCGTCGGGTGCGGCGTTGGCCACGGCAGTCGTGGCCACGATGCCGCCGGCACTGGGCCGGTTGTCGATGACGATCGGCTGCTTCACTGCGCTGCCCAATGCGCGAGCGATGACGCGCGCAGTGAGATCGGCAATGCCACCGGGGGCGAACGGCACCACCAGCGTGATCGCACGAGTCGGGTAGTCATGCTGCGCCAGCGCCCGCCGTGACAGGCCGAGCGCCAGCGCCGCGAGCAGCGCGCGGCGCGACCGGGAGATCGTGTGCATCATGGCGCGCGCCCGCGGCGCGTGGCGCGCATGCCGGATTCAGCCGCGCGCCGCCAGTTGCTGTTCGAGTCGATGCAGGGTGCGGTAGCACGGCAGCACCTGGGCGACGCTGGCATTGGGTTCGCGCCCTTCGCGGATGGCGGCGAAGAATTCGCGGTCCTGCAACTCGATGCCGTTCATCGACACATCGACTTTCGAGACGTCGATCCTTTCGTCCTTGCCGTTGAACAGGTCGTCATAGCGCGCGATGTAGGTGCCGGTGTCGCCGATGTAGCGAAAGAAGGTGCCCAGCGGACCCTCGTTGTTGAACGACAGGCTCAGCGTGCAGATTGCGCCGCTGCTGGCCGCGAGCTGGATCGACATGTCCATTGCGATGCCCAGCGTCGGGTGGATCGGTCCCTGCAGCGCGTTGGCTGCGACGATTTCACCACCCGCCTGGTAGGCGAACAGGTCGACGGTGTGCGCCGCGTGGTGCCACAGCAGGTGATCGGTCCAGCTGCGTGGCTGGCCGAGCGCGTTCATGTTGGTGCGCCGGAAGAAATAGGTCTGCACGTCCATCTGCTGGATCGCGAGCTCGCCGGCGGCGATCCGGCGGTGCAGGTACTGGTGGCTCGGGTTGAAGCGGCGCGTGTGGCCGCACATCGCGACCAGTCCGGTCTGCTTCTGCAGCGCGACCACCGCCTCGGCGTCGGCGAGGTTGTCGGCGAGCGGGATTTCGACCTGCACGTGCTTGCCGGCCTTCAGGCAGGCCATGGCCTGCGATGCGTGCATCGGCGTGGGCGTGCACAGGATCACCGCGTCGACCTCCTTCATCGCCAGGCTCTCGCCGAGGTCGGTGGTGACGTGGCCGATGCCGAACTTCGCGGCGACCTCGCGGGTCTTGTCGAGCTGGCGACCGACCAGCGACACGACCTCGACGCCGTCGATGTTGCGAATGCCTTCGATGTGCTTGATGCCGAACGCGCCTGCGCCGGCCAGCGCGACCCTGATCGCTTTCATGGAAACTCCGTGTCCGTTCGCGCCGATGCGATCAGCGCGGGTTCTCGAGGATCAGGTGCCCGACCGCCGTATTCGACGCGGGCACGTGGTAGAAGCGATGCGCGACCCTGGGCGGCGGGCCGCCGGCCACGTCGGCCATCGCGCCGCGCGCGATCAGCCACATCACCAGCTCGATGCCCTCCGAGCCGGCCTCGCGCACGTAGTCGACGTGCGGCATCTTCGACAGGCCATCCGGCTCGGCGATCAGGCGGTCGAGGAAGGCGTTGTCGAATTCCCGGTTGATCAGCCCCGCGCGCGGTCCCTGCAGCTGGTGGCTCATGCCGCCGGTGCCCCAGATCTGCACCTTCAGCGGCTCGTCGTACGACGCGATCGCGCGCCGGATCGCCTGCCCGAGGCGAAAGCAGCGCATGCCCGACGGCACCGGATACTGCACGACGTTGACGGCGAACGGAATCACGCGGAACGGCCAGCGCTCGACCTGTCCGCACATCAGCGACAGCGGCACGGTGAGGCCGTGGTCGACGTCCATGCGGTTGACCACCGTGAGATCGAAGTCGGACTGGATCACCGATTGCGCGATGTGCGAGGCCAGTTCGGGATCTCCGATCACCGTGGGTACCGGGCGCGCGCCCCATCCTTCGTCGGCTGGTGCGAACTCGGCGGCGGTGCCGATCGCGAAGGTCGGGATCATCTCCAGGCTGAAGGCGTTGGCGTGGTCGTTGTAGACGAGGAAGATGACGTCCGGCGTGTGTTCCGCGAGCCAGCGCTTCGAGAAATCGTAGCCCGCGAACATCGGCTGCCAGTACGGCTCGTGCGTCTTGCCGAGGTCGACGGCCGCGCCGATGGCCGGTACGTGCGAGGTATAGACGCTGGCGGTGATGCGCGCCATCACGACTTCTCCCCGGTGTAGCGGTTGCCTTCGATCGAACGGCCGCCGCGGATCATCATGTCGCGGTACTCCTCCTCGGTCATGCCGGTCATGCTGCCGGCCATCTGCTGGAAGCTCTTGCCGTCGGTGGCCCCGATCTTGGCGAGGAAGTAGATGTTGCCGCCCAGCGCGATGCAGCGGTTGA
>CAZXLV010000020.1:0-19363 GCA_964641405.1 uncultured Limnobacter sp.
CCCACGACATCACGGTTTCGAGAATCGCGTCCTTGGTGGGGAAGTGCCGGAAGAGCGCGCCCTGCGTCAGCCCCATGCGCTGCGCGATCGCCGTGGTCGTGATCTCGCTGGGGTTCTGCTCGGCGGCCAGCTCGACCACGGCTTCCACCGTGGCCGCACGCCGCTCTTCGGCGGGGAGGTATTTCGTGCGTTCGCTCATCGAACCGATTCCGGAAATAAGTAATCTATTACTATCTTAGCACGATGAATCGTTTTGGCAAGGGGAGGGCGGAAGAAGGCGTTCGCAGTCGCGCGTCGCCCTGTTGGAACTTCCTCCTGCAATCTTCGTTCCAGTGACGAGCAGGGCGACCGAAGACTCCGGGGACGACGACGCTTGACGATCGAGGATTCAGCCCTCGCCGTACGTGCGAGAGACGGTGATTCGCAGGCGTTCGTCGAACTGGTCGGCCGGCACCAGGATCGCGTGTTCCGTTTCGTCCTGCGAATGCTCGGCTCACGAGACGACGCAATGGATCTGGCGCAAGACACGTTCATCAGGGCCTGGCAGGCGATGCCGCGCTGGCGCGAGGACGCGCAGTTCGGCACCTGGCTGCTGCAGATCGCGCGCAACGCCGCGCTCGACGTGCTGCGCCGTCGCCAGGTCGTGGCTTTCGAGCCGCTCGACGACGGCGCAGCGTACGTCGACCCGGGGCCCGATCCCGAGGCGCAATTGCATACGCGCCAGCGCTTCCAGATGCTCGAGACGGCGCTGCAGGCGATTGCGGTGGAGCATCGCGAAGTGCTGCTGCTGCGCGAGGTCGAGGATCTGTCATATGCCGAGATTGCAGCGACGCTTGGCGTAGCCGAGGGCACCGTCAAGTCGCGCCTGGCGCGCGCACGGGTGGCATTGCTCGATCAGACGCGTCGTATCCGGGGAGAGTGATCAATGACCGACGAGTGTCCGCGCACCGAGGCGCTGTCCACCTACCTGGACGCACAACTGGATACCGCCGCATGCGCGCGGCTCGATGCGCACCTGGCGACCTGCGCGCGTTGCCGTGCGCTGCTCGACGACCTGCGCGGCCTGCGCACCGATTTCCGGTCGCTTCCCGACGAACGACTCGACTTCGACCTCTCCCAGGTGATCCGCGGTCGCATCGAGGCACTGCCGACACGCGCACCGGCGCGGCCAACGCCACCTTGGCGGCGCTGGCTGCCCGCGGGGGTCGGCGCGGCCGCCTCGCTGTCGCTCGGGCTGGCGATGGGGTTGAGCGTGACGGCGCCAGTCGTCGCGGTGGCTCCAATCGCCGCAACGCTTGAAGTGTTCGCGCCGATTGCGCCCGGCGGACTATGCGTCGGGCTGCCGTCATGCTGGCGAACCGACATCCGAGCAGGAGCGCAAGCACGATGAAATCGACGACCTTGCGCCTGCTGTTCGCGCTGTCGCTGCTGGTCAACCTCGGCGTCATCGGCGCCTTCACCTATCGCGCCATCGAGTCGGCCGCGATCTTCGGCTCCGGACACGCACGGTTCGCGGGCCTGGTCGACTACCTCGAGCTCGACGACACACAGCAAGTTCGCTGGCATGAAACCGAAGCCGGGTTCCTGCGGCGCTTCGAAGCCGGTACGACCGCGATCCACGAAGGCCGTGACCGACTTCTGCGCCAGATCTTCGCCGAATCGCCCGACACCGCTTCGATCGAGTCCGAGCGTGCTGCGATCGCCCGGCTGCAGGATCAGCAACAACAGCTGGTGATCGAGCAGTTGCTTGCCGAACGTGCGCTGCTCGATCCGCGACAGCGGGAACGGCTGCTGCAGTTGTTGCTGAGCCAGCCGGTGGGTACGTCGGGTTTCGAGGAACTGCACCGCAATTGAGCGCGCGTGAACGGAACCTTCTTTCGCATTCTTCGTTCAAGGGGTGTAGCCAGACGCCAAGGCAATCGTCCTTGTGGCGGGGCCGGCTCGATCAACCGACGATGGGAGAGCGAAGGATGAAACGCAAGATGATCGGCCTGCTGATCGCAGGTATCGTGGGCGCGGGTTCCGCCCTGGGCACCGTGGCGTATGCAGCCGGCGAACATTCGCACGGGCACGCCGACGCGGCGCACGCGCTGAAGTTGAACGCCGGCAGCAAGTGGGCGAGCGACGCACCGTTGCGCGCGAGCATGACGAAGATCCGCGATGCGGTCGATGCGAAACTGCCTGCGGTACATCGCGGCAAGCTCGCAACGGCGCAGTACGACGCGCTCGGCGGCGAAATCGAGGTGCAGGTGGCCAATATCGTGCAGAACTGCAAGCTCGATCCGCAAGCCGACGAAGTGCTGCACGCGATCCTGGCCGAACTGCTCGAAGGCAACGAGAAGCTGCGCGGCAGGAGCGCGAAGGCCGAACGCAGCGCCGGTGTCGCGCAGGTGGTGCGCTCGCTCGAGCAGTACGCAAGGTACTTCGAGCATCCGGGCTTCGAGGCGCCGAACGCCGGCCATTGAATCCGGGTCATCGCCGAGAGGGGTCGCGGTGCACTGTCCTGGTGAAGCGCGACCCGACCGGCAACCACGAGCGAAACAGGGGCGCGACCCGACGGCTCCCGCGCACCCAGGTGCCGGACACGTCCTCATGGTCCATGGTCAGCACTCCATACGCATCCTGCGATGCCTGACGAATGAGTTCATCCGCGGGCGCAGGTCGGTGAAGCCGGCTGGAGCGTGTCATGGGCCACGGAGGCCAGAAGGTTGAACGTCGCTTTCACGTACACGATCTACAACCGCGCCGTACCCTCGTCGGATCGAAGCGCTTCGACCGAATCAGACCCGAGACGGTCCTCGGCCACGCCATGCATGCCCAGGCGATCCAGCAGGATGCGGTCTTTCGCCGCCTGGGGATTGCCCGTGGTCAGCAGCCTGTCGCCGTAGAACATGCTGTTGGCGCCGGCCAGGAAGCACAGGCTCTGCATCGTCTCGGGCATGTGTTCGCGCCCCGCCGACAGGCGCACCATGGCGCGCGGCATGCAGAGGCGCGCAACCGCCACGGTGCGCACCAACTCGAAGGGATCGAGCGGCTCGGTGCCGGCCAGTGGCGTGCCTTCGACGCGTACCAGGTTGTTGATCGGTACCGATTCCGGGTAGGGATCGAGATTGGCCAGTTGGACGATCAAGCCGGCGCGATGATGCCGGGTCTCGCCCATACCGACAATGCCGCCCGCGCAGATCTTCAGCCCGGCGTTGCGCACTCGCTCCAGCGTCTCGAGCCGGTCCCGATAGGTGCGGGTCGTGATGACCTCGCCGTAGAACTCCGGAGCGGTGTCCAGGTTGTGGTTGTAGTAGTCCAGGCCCGCCTCGCGAAGCTGCTCGGCCTGGCCATCGGCCAGCATGCCGGCGGTCAGGCAGGTTTCCAGGCCGAGGCGCTTGATGGCAACAATCATCTCGCCGATCGCCTCGAGATGATGCTCCTTCGGACTGCGCCAGGCCGCGCCCATGCAAAAGCGGGTCGCACCGCTTGCCCTGGCGGTGCGTGCGGCCTCGCACACCTCGTCCAGCGGCAGCAGCTTCCCCGCCACCACGCCGGTATCGAAGTGCGCCGATTGTGGACAGTACTTGCAGTCTTCCTCGCAGCCTCCGGTCTTGATCGACAGCAGCGTGGACAACTGGATGGCGTTCGGGTCGAAATGCTCGCGATGCACCTGCTGCGCGCGAAAGAGCAGGTCGTTGAAGGGCAGGTCGAACAGCGCAGTCACTTCGCTCACCGTCCAGGACCTGGCGTGCCTGCGATGGGCATGCGCGGAGCGATCGGCGAGCCTGGTTGGAGGGGCTGTCATTGGATTGGAGCTCATCATGGAACTTCGACACCTGCTGCACGAAGCTGCAGTACATCAACCGACCCACCCGATGCGCTGCCAGGTGGGCTCGGAAGACCTACAGGCGCGTGACATCGCTGCCGTCGCGCGATGCATATGAAGGCACGTAGCCCAGGTAGTCGGCAATCCTGCTCTGCAACTCGGCACGTTGCAACTCGTATTCGGCAAGCGCGGCTTTCTTCGCCAGGCGGTCCATCCCGCCTCGGGATGAAGTCGGACTTGCGCCCATCTGCCCTGCTCCACCCGGGAACACCTTGCCCAGGACGGCGCGTAGCGTTTCGACTTGTTGCATGTTTCCTCCTTCCGCCTCGCTCATCGGTAGCCAGGCGATCGTGCGCTTGTCGCACCGTCGCCGACGCTCGATGGCACGCGTGAGCGGCTCCCAGGGACAGCTATTCGCGGGAATCATGTGCCGACAACATGTCCCGAACCTTCGTAGACCAACTCGCGGGGCAAACAGCCGCAAACCGGCTCGATCCGGATCGTGCAGGAGCACCCGGCCTTCGCGCGACTGAACTCGACCATAGCAAACCTCGTGACAGAATGCACCGTCGGGTTGATGCCGGCGTGATGACGTCTCGCACGTGACCTGCGATCCGCATGTGGCCCGCCCGGCCACTTGCCTCGGGCAAGGTCGCGTGCGAGCGGCGCCGGCAAACGACACCTGCGAAGCCATCCCCGGCATGATTCGACGCGAGCAGCAATCCTGCAAGGAAAGGACCGAAACGCACAAGCAAATGCTGGTTCGAGGGGGTGTCGCGGGCGAAGCGCCGAGGTGGGCGTCCAGGCGGTGTACGTTCGGCAGCCGCGAGAGTCCCGTTTCATCGTGCCGACGGCGTGGCGAGCAGGCCCAGTTCAACCGTGGCCACCAATCGCTCGGCCAGTGCCTGATATTCGGCTTCGCTCGAGCCGCGCAGCGGGCCGTCGAGCACCAGGAACGCCATGCCATGCACGGCCGACCAGGCCATCCACTCGGCGCCCGGGCGCCGTGCAGGCGGCAAAAGGCCGGCCTCGACCATGCCATCGAGCGCGTGGCCGAGCAGCCCGAACGGACCCAGACCGCTCGCACCACGGGGCGAATCGCCGTCGTTGGCGGAGTCGTTCAAGTCGAACGGGCGCGCCGCGAACGCGGTTCGAAACAGGCCCGGCTGCTCGCGCGCAAAGCGCAGGTAACCGAGCCCCACGCCACGAAACGCCGCGCGCGCGCGTCGGCCCGGGGCACGCACGCGCTGCACGGCGTCGACCTCGGCCTCGATCGCACGCGCGAGCTGCGCAAGCGCTGCGGCGCGCACCGCTTCGAGCAACGCCTGGCGGTCTCTGAAATGCCGGTATGCCGCATTGGGCACCACACCGGCACGCCGCGTGGCCTCTCGCAAGACAACCGCTTTCGGTCCGCCTGCGCGCGCCAGGGCAACACCGTGCTCCAGGAGTGCGCGCCGCAGATCGCCATGGCGATAGGTGCTGCGATCAGTGTTCGAGGCGTTATCCGACATGTTTCGCTCAGGTTTGTGGACACGGTTCACTTTTATCTTGCAAGCGAGTAAAGTGTACACCGTCCACAAAGGAGGCCCCAATGCGATCCAACTCTTGCGTCGACGACTTTCTGCTTGCCGTCCCCACCGCCGGCAAGGCGCCAGCGACGCTGCACAGCTGTTTCAGGAGCACGGCGCCACCGAATTCGTCGAGTGCCTGGACAACGACGTGCCCGAAGGCACGCTGGCGTGGATGCCCATGAACGTTGCCGCCCAACCATGAAAGGAAGCAGCAATGAAACCCAACCCTATCGTCTGGTTCGAGATCTACGTGCAGGACCTGGCGCGTGCGCGCAAGTTCTATGAAACCGTGTTCCAGTGCACGCTGGAACCGATGACCGCGCCCGGAGGCGAGGCCAGCAACATGGAAATGGTGGGCTTTCCCATGACCATCGATGCGCCCGGCGCCGGCGGCATGCTGGTCAAGATGTCCGACTGCCCGCCACCTGCGGGCGGCCCCGCCGCGCTGGTGTACTTCGCGTGCGAAGACTGTGCGCTCGAGCAAGGCCGTGTCGAAGCCGCCGGTGGCCAGGTGCACAAGCCCAAGTTCTCGATTGGCCAGTACGGCTACTGCGCGCTGATCATGGACACCGAAGGCAACACCATCGGCCTGCATTCGATGCAGTGACGCGCGGATGAGGTGCACGAGCGTGCTCATGAATGCGTACCGGAACGTTGACCCGCTACGAACCGAAAAGACGTGAACTGCCTTGATCCACCTGCCAGCTCAACGGAGAAATTCCATAGGAAGGAACACAGTGTGCCTTTGGTACGACAAAGGCGCCGAGGATGCCGCGCGCTTTTATGCCGCCACCTTTCCCGGCTCATTCGTCGGCGCTGTGCATCACGCGCCGGGCGACTATCCATCCGGCAAGGAAGGCGATGTCCTCACGGTCGATTTCACCGTCATGGGCATCCCCTGCCTCGGGCTCAACGGCGGCCCCGCCTTCAGGCACAGCGAGGCGTTCTCGTTTCAGGTCGCCACCGCCGATCAGGAAGAAACCGACCGCTACTGGAACGCCATCGTCGGCAACGACGGGCAGGAAGGCGAATGCGGCTGGTGCAAGGACAAATGGGGAATCTCGTGGCAGATCACGCCGGTGGTCCTGACCGACGCGTTCACCGGCGCCGATCGCGCCGCCGCCAAGCGGGCGTTCGACGCCATGATGCAGATGGGAAAAATCGACGTTGCGGCCATCGAGGCGGCGTGTCGCGGCTGATCAGCCGCGATGGTGGCGGGCTGTGCTGCCCCGTTCGCGTCGCCGGCGACGTGTATCAGACGGAGACACAGGATGAGACGAGTTCGCGTTGAGAGCTTCACCATCTCGCTCGATGGATACGGCGCCGGCCCGGATCAGGACATCACGAATCCGCTCGGCCTTGGCGGGACGGATCTGCACCGCTGGCTATTTCCGACACGCACGTTCCAGCGGGCCTTGTTCGGGAAGGCAGCGGCACGACCGGGATTGACGATGACTTCGCTGCTCGTGGCTTCGAGAATGTCGGAGCGTGGATTCTCGGGCGAAACATGTTCGGACCCATTCGTGGGGACTGGCCGGACACGAACTGGAAAGGCTGGTGGGGAGACAACCCGCCGTATCATGTCCCGGCCTTCATCCTGACGCATCATGCACATCCACCCATCGAGATGGAAGGCGGCACGACGTTCCATTTCATCACGGGCGGCATTCGCGACGCGCTCGAGAGGGCACGTGAGGCGGCCGGAGGGAAGGATGTGCGCATCGGCGGCAGAGCGAACACCATCCGGCAGTATCTTCGCGAGCGCCTCATCGATGAACTGCACATCGCCGTCTCGCCCGTCGTGCTCGGACGAGGAGAACAATTGTTCGAAGGGGTGGACTTGCGGTCGCTGGGATACACATGCGTCGAATTCGTAGCGTCGGAGGCGGCGATGCACGTCGTCCTGCGGCACCCAGGGGACACGGCCGATTGATTCACAGCTTCTGACCGGTCGATCTGGCGCTGGTTGTCATCCCGAAGGACTCATCCCATGAAAATCACTGTTGAAACGGTCGTCAATGCTCCCATCGCCACCGTCTGGAGCGCCTACACGACGCCGGATGACATCAAGCAGTGGAATGCGGCATCGGACGATTGGCACACCACGAAATCTACGGTTGATTTGCGCGAGGGCGGGGCGTTCACCTCGCGCATGGAAGCCAGGGACGGCAGCTTCGGCTTCGATTTCGCCGGAACGTACACCCGGATCGTGCCGAACAAGCTCATTGCGTATTCGTTCGGCGCGCGTGCTGGTGTTGTCGAATTCGTGACTGGGTCAAACGGGGTGACGGTGCGCGTCACGTTCGATGCCGAATCCGAAAATCCCGTGGAGCAACAGCGCCAGGGCTGGCAAGCCATTCTGGATCGCTTCTCGCGTTACGTCGAAGCACGTGGCTGATCGATAAAGCGCCCGAGCACCGCGGAGCCGCTTATGAAACCCAACGCCGTCGGGTCATGACCTCGCAAGAGCGAGACAAGCTTCTCGGCGGGCTGAAGGTCCGCTTCGAGAAGCACATGTGTCGGCATCCGGGGATCGCGTGGTCCAACGTGCAAGAACGGTTGCTGCGCAAGCCCGACGTGCCGAAGGCGCTCGTCTTGATGGAAGCGACGGGCGGTGAACCCGACGTCATCGGGCACGATGAGCCGAGCGGCACCTGCGTGTTCTGCGACAGCGCACCCGAGAGTCCGACAGGACGCCGCGGCCTGTGCTATGACCGCGCCGCGCTCGACGCTCACAAAGCGAACAAGCCAAAGGGCGGTGCAGTCGAAATGGCCGCCGAGATGGGAATCGCACTGCTGAGCCAGGCGCAGTACCGGCATCTGCAAACCTTGGGCACCTTCGATACCAGAACATCAAGCTGGGTGTGGACCCCGAATGAGGTTCGAACGCTCGGTGGCGCGCCATTTTGCGACCGGCGCTTCGGCCGGGTATTCACGTACCACAACGGCGCGGAGTCCAATTACGCTGCCCGCGGCTTTCGCGGAGCACTGCAAGCCTGAGGGCGGCTCCGGCGTGGGCCTCCAGAGGACGGGCGCCTTTTTGGCTGCAACCGGATTGCAACGTCTGGCAGGTGTCATCCCTGCATCATTGCGGCCATCGTTGCCAGGCGCCCATCATGCCGATGGCCACCGGTGCCGGGACGGGGATCCGGGCATGCAAGGATCAATTGCACGCTGGCCCTGCGAAAGCTTTCGTACGACTATGGCTTCGCAAAGACGTCGGCGCTCATCACCTCGATGGCGACGAAGGGCTGGTCACCAACCACCCAGGCATCGTGCCCCGGCGGGATGGTGTACGAATCTCCACCGGCAACGGACTTCTCCGTACCGTCGTTCATGCGAACGGTGATCTGCCCGGAGACGGCGTAGCCAACGTGCGAAACCTGGCATTGCCCGGTCTTGACGACCGGCTTGACGCATTCCGACCAGCGCCATCCGGGCTCGAACCGGAATCGCCCGATCGTGTAACCCTCGAGTTTGACGACCTCGACACGCGTCTTGTTCGGAGTGCGAACCTCGTCGGGCGTGTCATGCGACCTGGCCTGGAGTCTCGTTACCGTGACTGGACTTGCCATGCTGATCTCCTAACATCAGGTCGGCCGCGGCCAGTAACCGCGGCCACGTTGCCAGGAAGACGCACGCCGCGTCCGCGCGCGACAAGCGCCCGAACGCGGCGCCATCCCCGTTTGCAAATGCAATGATCCTGCTTTGGATGAGCATGCGCCGTCGACTGGCCGCATGACGCCAGCGTCACGGTCGACGGCCCGGACGAACGCCCCGACCATCGGAAGCGACGAGGGAAGCATCATTGCTGCCATCATCGCGAAGCACATCGCAGCCGTGACCAGTGCCTTCCATCTTGCCCGGCGGTGCGCCGGGCAAGATCATGTGGTCTTCCCGATCACTGCACAGGTCGTCGAAGGCGCCTGGCGACCCTGCCGGAGGACCTGTGCTGGTGCAGTGCTTCGCGCTGGTCACCACACTAGTGCATTTCCCTCGCCGCAGTGCGGATCTCGGCGCGCACCTCGGCACGGCTGCGCTTGGTCGCAATCGGATGGTAGCCCGGACCTCCGACCTCATCGAAGAAGGTGAATCCGGTTGCGCTTGCGGCAGGTGCCGGCGAGAGCGCCGCGGCGCGCACCTCGGCGCGGCTCAGGACGGTTGCGACCGGATGGTAGCCGGGGCCACCGACGTCGTCGAAGAAAGTGAATCCGGTGGCGCCGCCGACGTACGCCGGTGAGAGGGCCGCAGCGCGAACTTCGGCGCGGCTCAAGGTGGTCGCGACCGGATGATATCCGGGGCCCCCGATGTCGTCGAAGTAGGTGAAGCCGGTGCCATTGTCGGCCAGCGCCGGTGCAGCGCTGGCACCCAGAAGCAAGGCGGAGATCAATGCGGTGCGAATCGACATGACAGACTCCTCGGAGTGAACGGCAAACCACGCCGCGTCGGCCGTGATGGATGCCGCGCCTGGCTACCGTTGCCCTCGACACGAAGCCCGGGGAAGCGTGCTCGCGTGTCGAGTGCAATCGTTAGTCGTGCCCGGCCCCGTGAGCGTGACGATGTACGCCGCCCGATTCCGCACCCAGCGGGCCGAGGCACTTTCGTACCGGTCGGGGACGAATGCGTTTAGACTCACGACCTGCCAGTCACGGCCGGCGTGGCGAAACAGGTAGACGCAAGGGACTCAAAATCCCTCGGAGGCAACTCCATGTCGGTTCGAGTCCGACCGCCGGTACCAGGCCTCACCGCCTGTTCGGCGCCCGTTCAGTGATCGGTCCGCAGATCCTGTTGGCCAGCGCGGGCACCGGCGTCAGCCGGTAATGGCGCGCGGCGATCCATGGTGAGCCAGTCACCGTCGCCGCTGGCCGCGCTGGTCGTGGCGCCAGCCCGCGGCGCGACGGGTAGCCGCCTTGCCGGACCGGCCGGCGGCTGCATTGCGGGCGCAGCGTTGCTGATGAACAGCGTGCGTCCGGCAGGCACTTCGACCACCCCGGCCGCACTGGTCACCACCACCCGCCCCCGCATTACGCTGACCGTCAGGCCTGCGCTCTCGCCCGCTGCGCAGGCGGCACGGGTGCAATCCGACTCGTGCGCGATGAACTCGGTGCCGCGGATGCCGATGGTGGCAGTGGGGGTGGACAGGCGGAAGTCGGCCGCATCGCGCTTGCCGATGGCACCGCTCACCACCCGCACGGTGCCGCGCACCAGATCGAAGAAGCTGCGCTGGCTGCGTGCGTCGAAGCGGTATTCGGCGACGCGGAATTCGCTGTGCGGTTCGAGTGCCACCAGGCCCTCGTCGAGCATCTTCAGGCGCACCCGTGCCTGCTGCGCCGTGCGCAGCACGTCGCCGCTGCGCACCGTGGCGCCACGCGGCACCGGCGAGGAAAAGGCGCCCGCGCGCATCAGCACGGTTTCCCCCTCGGCCGACAGTACCCGGCCCGCCTCGGGCGGGCGCTGCTGGGCGAGTCCGGTCGCGGGCGCCAGCAGCAGCGCCAGGGTGCACAGGCAGGTCGGAATGGCTGGGGGCAGCATCGGGGAGCAGATCCAGGTTCTCCCTGGATTCTTCGGCATCGCGCTGCCGTAGCGCAGGCCATCGGTCGCCTGCCGGACCCCGCTGCGCGCCCGAACTCCTACAATGGCGCGCCATGCGTCTTTCCGATTTCGACTTCGAACTGCCCGCCGAACTGATCGCGCAGCATCCCGGCGCCGAGCGCAGCGCCTCGCGCCTGCTGCACGTGCGGGATGGCACGCCGGTCGATCGGCGCATCGATGCGCTGCCGGAGTTGCTCGCACCGGGCGACCTGCTGGTGCTCAACGACAGCCGCGTGCTGCATGCACGCCTGCGCGGCAGCAAGGCCAGCGGCGGGCGTGTCGAGCTGCTGATCGAGCGCATCAGCAGCGAGCGCGAAGCGCTGGTGCAGTTGCGCGCGAGCAAACCCCCCAAACCCGGCACGCGCCTGGCCTGGCGCTCGGGCGGCGCCGAGGTGCTGGAGCGCCGGGGCGAATTCTGGCGCCTGCGCTTCGACGCGCCGGTGCTGGCGGTACTCGAACGTGAAGGCGAGTTGCCGCTACCACCCTACATCGCGCACGCGCCCGACGCCGAGGACGAGCAACGCTACCAGACCGTCTATGCGCGACACCCCGGATCGGTGGCGGCACCGACCGCCGGCCTGCACTTCGACGAGGCACTGCTGGCGCGCATTCGCGCGCGCGGCGTGGGCATCGCCTTCGTGACCCTGCATGTCGGCGCCGGCACCTTCCAGCCGGTGCGTGTGGATGACCTGTCACAGCACCGCATGCACGCCGAACGCTACGAAGTGCCTGCGGCGACGGCCCAGGCGATCGCCGAGGCGCGCGCGCGCGGCGGGCGCATCGTCGCGGTCGGCACCACCACGCTGCGCGCGCTGGAGTCGGCCGCCGACGACCAGGGGCAAGTGCATGCGGGCAACGGCGAAACGAGCCTGTTCGTGACGCCCGGCTATCGCTTTCGCGTGGTCGAGCGACTGCTGACGAATTTCCACCTGCCGCGCTCGACCCTGTTGATGCTGGTGTCGGCGTTCGCGGGGGTCGCAACCATCCGGGCCGCCTACGCGCACGCCATCGCGCAGCGCTATCGCTTCTTCAGCTACGGCGATGCGATGCTCATCGAGCGCGCATCGACTTGAGCCGGCGCGAGTGCATCCGGCGTGTCCCGCAGGCCGCCGGGTTCCCTTGCGCCACCTCAGGCCGCCACGCCGGCCACCGCCAGCGCGGTCAGGTTGAGCACGCGTCGCATGGTGGCCGATGGCGTCGCGATGTGAACGGGGCGCGCGGTGCCGAGCAGGATCGGCCCGACGGTCACGCCCTGCCCCCCGGTCATCTTGAGCACGTTGAACAGGATGTTGGCGGCGTCGATGTCGGGCAGGATCAGCACGTTGGCCGCGCCGCTCAGGGTGGACTCGGCATCCATCATGAAGCGGCCGCGAACCTCCTCCGACAGCGCCGCATCACCGTGCATCTCGCCGTCGGCCTCGACCTCGGGCGCCAGCGCGCGAAACAGGTCGCGCGCGCGCCGCATCTTGCGCGCCGAAGGCCGGTCGCTCGACCCGAACATCGAGTGCGAGAGGAACGCCACTTTCGGCGGCAGGCCGAAGCGGCGCACTTCCTCGACCGCCATCAGCGCGATGCTCGCCAGTTGTTCGGCGCTCGGCTCCTCGTTGACGAAGGCATCGGCGATGAACAGGTTGTGCTTGTCGAGCATCAGCGCGTTGAGCGCCGCCAGGCACGGTGCGCCGGGCCGACGCCCGATGATGGTCTCGATGTGCCCGATGTGCGTCTCGTAGCGGCCGACCAGGCCGCACAACAGCGCATCGGCGTCGCCCAGGCGAACCATCATGGCGCCGATGGCGGTGGTGGAGCGACGCAGGGTCGCCTTGGCCATGTCGGGCGTGACGCCATCGCGCGCCAGCAGTCGATGGTAGACCTCCCAGTAGCGCCGATAGCGCGGATCGTCGTCGGGATCGACCAGTTGATAGTCACGCCCGGCCCGCAACCGCAGGCCGGCGCGCTGCACGCGCTGCGCGATCACCGCCGGGCGCCCGACCAGGATCGGATGTGCCAGCGCGTCGTCGACCACCGCCTGCACCGCCCGCAGCACGCGCTCGTCTTCACCGTCGGAATAGACCACCCGCTTGGGCGCCGCCTTGGCAGCCGCGAACACCGGTCGCATGAACAGGCCGGTGTGGGTGACGAAGCGGCTGAGCGACATCCGGTACGCCGCGAGGTCCGCGATCGGGCGCTGGGCAACGCCCGACTCGGCTGCTGCGCGGGCCACCGCCGGCGCGATGCGCAGGATCAGCCGCTGGTCGAATGGCGTGGGAATGATGTAGTCGGGGCCGAACACCAGTTCGCGACCCTGGTAGGCGCTGGCCACTTCGGCGCTGGTTTCCTCCTTGGCCAGCGCGGCGATCTCGTGCACGCAGGCCAGCTTCATCTCCTCGCTGATGCGGGAGGCGCCGCAATCGAGCGCACCGCGGAAGATGTAGGGAAAGCACAGCACGTTGTTGACCTGGTTGGGGTAATCGGAACGCCCGGTGGCCATGATGCAGTCGGGGCGCACCGACTTGGCGAGTTCCGGCCGGATCTCCGGCTCCGGATTGGCCAGGGCCAGGATGATCGGCCGCTCCACCATGGTGTCGACCATCGGCGCGGTGAGCACGCCGGGCGCGGAGCAGCCCAGCAGGACATCGGCGCCGCGCACCGCATCGGCCAGCGTGCGCGCGTTGGTGTCGCGGCACCACGGCTGCTTGGAGGCGTCGACCGAGTCGCGCCGGCCGGCGTGCAGCACGCCCTTCGAGTCGACCACCAGGATGTTCTCGCGGCGCACCCCGAGCGCCACCATCATCTCGAGGCAGGCGATCGCGGCCGCCCCCGCTCCGGAGGCGACCAGCCTGACTTCGCCCGCCTGCTTGCCCACCAGTTCCAGGGCGTTGATCAGCGCCGCGCCGGATATGATGGCCGTGCCGTGCTGATCGTCGTGAAACACCGGAATGCCCATGCGTTCGCGCAGCTTGCGCTCGATCACGAAGCATTCCGGAGCCTTGATGTCCTCCAGGTTGACGCCGCCCAGGGTCGGCTCGAGCGCGGCAATGATCTCGACCAGCTTGTCGGGGTCGTGCTCGGCCAGTTCGATGTCGAACACGTCGATGCCGGCGAACTTCTTGAACAGGCAGGCCTTGCCCTCCATCACCGGCTTGCCCGCCAGCGGGCCGATATTGCCCAGGCCCAGCACGGCAGTGCCGTTGGTGATCACGCCGACCAGGTTGGCGCGCGAGGTGAACTCGGCGGCCAGCGAAGGATCCTGTTCGATCGCGCGGCAGGCATAGGCCACGCCGGGCGAGTACGCCAGCGAGAGGTCACGCTGGTTGGCCAGTGCCTTGGTCGGCGTGACCGCAATCTTGCCGCGGGTGGGCACGCGGTGGTATTCGAGGGCGGCATGGCGCAAATCGATCTCGGCTGCCGAAAGTCCCTGGTCCGCTTCATCCATGTGCCGCTCCTGATCGTGCCGATCGCATGCCAATCGTCGATTGTAGCGAGCCGGCGCGCCTCGGCCATAATCGCGCGATGATGAAATTCGAACGGCTGGCCGGCGACGGACAGGCGCGCCGGGGCCGCCTCACGCTCGCCCACGGAACGGTCGAAACCCCCGCCTTCATGCCGGTGGGCACCTATGGGGCCGTCAAGGCGATGTCGCCGCGCGAACTCGAAGAGCTGGGCGCACAGATCATCCTGGGCAACACCTTTCACCTCTGGCTGCGCCCCGGCGTGGACGTCATCGGGCGCTTCGGCGGCCTGCACCGCTTCAACGGCTGGTCGCACCCGATCCTCACCGACTCGGGCGGCTTCCAGGTGTGGAGCCTGGGCGAGTTGCGCAGCATCTCGGAGGAAGGCGTGCGCTTCGCTTCGCCCATCAACGGCGACCGGCTGTTCCTCACCCCCGAAGTCTCGATGCAGGTACAGCACGCGCTGAACGCCGACATCGCGATGGTCTTCGACGAATGCACGCCCTACCAGACCGCCGGGCGTCCGACGCGGCTCGACGAGGCCGCCGCTTCGATGCGCCTGAGCCTGCGCTGGGCGCAACGCTCACGCGACGAGTTCGAGCGACTCGGCAGCGCCAATGCACTGTTCGGCATCGTGCAGGGCGGCATGTACGAACCGCTGCGCGAGGAGTCGCTGGCCGGACTCGCGGACATCGGCTTCGCGGGATATGCGATCGGCGGCCTGTCGGTGGGCGAACCCAAGGAGGACATGAGGCGCGTGCTCGCACACACTGCGCCGCGCCTGCCCGCACCCAGCCCACGCTACCTGATGGGCGTGGGAACGCCCGAGGACCTGGTTGCCGGAGTCTCGGCGGGCATCGACATGTTCGACTGCGTGCTGCCGACCCGCAATGCGCGCAACGGCTGGCTGTTCACCCGCTTCGGCGACCTGAAGCTGCGCAATGCGCGCTTTCGCGACGACACCGCACCGATCGATGCAAGCTGCGCCTGCCATGCCTGCCGCCACTTCTCACGCGCCTACCTGCACCATTTGCAGAAGGTCAACGAGATCCTGGGGGCGCGCCTGGCGACCATCCACAACCTGCACTTCTACCTGTCGCTGATGGCCGCGATGCGCGAGGCGATCGCGGCGGGCGATTTCGCCGCCTTCGTGCGCCGCTTCAGCGCCGATCGGGCGCGCGGCCTCGCATAGCGGGACGGCGGCGCGCCGCCGCGAAGGCCGCCAGGCCGATGCCGAGCAGGGCTACGCCGGCCGGCTCGGGAACCTGCGCCCCGGGCGTCTCGACCACCCGGAACGAGGTCCGGATGTTGAAGTTCGACTCGCTGGTGTGGCGCTCCGCGAAGAAGACGTTCAGGTCGTACAGCGTATCGGCCGCAAAGCCGAGGTCGATCAGGTCCTGGCCGCTGATGCTGCGGGTCTCGGCAGCGTGAACGCCGCCCAGGTCCATCACCAGCCTGCCATCGATGAACACCCACAGGTCGTCGTCACCGGTGAAGGTGAACTGGTCGCCCGCGCCGAACGAGGTCTGCCCCGTCAATTCGAGCGTGAAGTGATAGTTGTGACTGCGCCCCTGGTTTCCGAACAGTTGCCCATCGAGCGGAAAAAAGGCGCTGCTGCTGTAGGAGTACTGGCCAGGCGCTCCCTCGGTGAGCGTCAGCGCATACGTCGTGGACGCGTTGTAGCCGGGCACGTCGCGATACCACTTCGCGAAGTTGGCCGCGTTGCTCGCACCATAGCCGTCGGCAGCCGCGAACACGGGCTTGCCTTCGGCATCGAGCGTGCCTGCCACCATGCCCGGCGCCAGGCCGGGGATGGCGCCTTCGAAATCCGACAACTGCGTGCAGGCAGTGGTCGATGGGGCGCAGAAGTCACGCAAGGTGCCGTTGAGGGTCATGGTGCCCGCCAAGGCCGGCGCCATTGCGCCCGCGAGGATCGTGGCGACGAGAGTGTTTCGCATGCTGGAAAGGTTCACGGCAAGGCTCCGGAGTAGCTGCTCGACACCTCATGCAATAATCGTGCCAGCACTGCGGGAATCAAGCCAATTCAATGGCTTGCATGCGCTGAGCGAATCCTCCGGGACTTGGTGGAAGCCATCGTGTCAAGTTTGCCGACATGACCGATGTCACATCCGCGTGGCTTGCTATAATGCCCGGCTATCCTGCGGAGACTTCCTCAGTGCTGATTTCCACCGCTTACGCACAGGCCCTGGACGGCGCATCCGGGCAGCAGATCGTCGGCTTCCTGCCGATCATCCTGATGTTCGTCGTGCTCTACTTCCTGATGATCAGGCCGCAGACCAAGCGTGCCAAGGAACACCGCACGATGCTCGCGGCCCTGAAGAAGGGCGACGAAGTCGTCACCAACGGCGGCCTGCTCGGGCGCGTCACCAAGGTCGGCGAAAGCTACGTCACCATCGAGGTGGCGCGCACGGCCGAGGGAAAGGGCGGCGACACGCCGATCGAGATGGCCTTCCAGAAGGCCTCGGTGCAGACCCTGCTGCCCAACGGCACGCTCAAGTCGATCTGAGCGGGCATGAACCGCTACCCGGCCTGGAAGTACGCGATCATGGCGATCGCGCTGCTCTTCGGGCTGCTCTACACCTTGCCGAACTTCTTCGGCGAAGCACCCGCGGTACAGGTGTCGAGTGCCAAGGCGACGCTGAAGGTCGACCACCAGATGGTCGCGCGCGTCGAAGCCGCCCTGAAGGCCGCCGGAATCGAAAGCACCGGCCTGTTCTTCGAGAACAACTCGGTCAAGGCCCGCTTCCAGGACGCCGACACCCAGTTGCGCGCCAAGGACGTCATCGCCCGCACACTGAATACCGACCCGCAGGATCCCAACTACATCGTCGCGCTCAACCTGCTGTCCGACTCCCCGCAGTGGCTCACCAGCCTGCATGCCCTGCCGATGTACCTCGGCCTGGACCTGCGCGGCGGCGTGCACTTCCTGCTGCAGGTCGACATGAAGCAGGCGCTGTCCAAGCGCATCGATGGAATCGCCGGCGACCTGCGCACCCTGTTGCGCGACAAGACCGTGCGCTACGCCGGCATTGCGCGCGTCGGCGACGCGGTGGAGATCCGCTTTCGCGACTCCGAAACGCGCGAACGTGCGCGCGCGGTGATCACCGACGCGAACCCGGATGTGGCCCTCGCCGACGCCGGCGAGGGCACCGACCTGAAGCTGGTCGCGACGTTCCGTCCGCAGGCGGCCCAGCGCATCCAGGAAAATGCAGTCCGCCAGAACATCACCACCCTGAGCAACCGGATCAACGAACTCGGCGTGTCCGAACCGGTCATCCAGCAGCAGGGACTCGACCGCGTCGTGGTGCAGTTGCCCGGCGTGCAGGACACCGCCAAGGCCAAGGACATCCTCGGGCGCACCGCGACGCTCGAAGTGCGCATGGTGTGCGAATCGCCCGAGGAACTGGCGGCGCTGGCCGCCGGCACGGTGCCGTTCGGCTGCGAGCGCTACACCGATCGCGACGGGCAGCCGATCCTGGTGCGCAAGCAGGTCATCCTCACCGGCGAGAACCTCACCGACGCACAGGCCGGCTTCGATTCGCAGACCCAGGAACCGGCGGTGCACCTGACGCTCGACGCCAAGGGCGCGCGCATCTTCCGCGACGTCACGCGCGAGAACATCGGCCGGCGCATGGCGATCCTGCTGGTCGAGCGGGGCAAGGGCGAAGTCGTCACCGCACCGGTGATCCGCTCCGAGATCGCCGGCGGGCGGGTGCAGATCTCCGGGCGCATGACCACCCAGGAAGCCAACGACACCGCCCTGCTGCTGCGCGCCGGCGCACTGGCCGCGCCGATGGAGATCATCGAGGAACGCACGATCGGCCCCAGCCTGGGCGCCGACAACATCCGCAAGGGCTTCCATTCGACCCTGTGGGGCTTCGTGACGGTCGCCGCCTTCATGTGCCTGTACTACCATTTCTTCGGGATCATTTCCGCCATTTCACTCTCGGTCAACCTGCTGTTGCTGATCGCGCTGCTGTCGCTGTTGCAGGCCACGCTGACCCTGCCGGGCATCGCCGCCATCGCGCTCACGCTGGGCATCGCCATCGATGCCAACGTGCTGATCAACGAGCGCGTGCGCGAGGAATTGCGCCACGGTTCGACGCCGCAGGCGGCCATCGCCGCCGGCTACGAGCACGCCTGGGCGACCATTCTCGACTCCAACGTCACCTCGATGATCGCCGGCATCGCGCTGCTGATCTTCGGCTCGGGGCCGGTGCGCGGCTTCGCGGTGGTGCACGTGCTGGGCCTGATGACCTCGATGTTCTCGGCGGTGTTCTTCTCGCGCGGGCTGGTCAACCTCTGGTACGGCCGGCGCCGCAAGCTGGCGAAAGTGTCGGTCGGGCAGATCTGGAAGCCGCGCGCCGCCTCGTGAGCGGCGCGCACGCTTCGCTTCGAAACGGATAATCGATGGAATTCTTCCGGATCCACCGCGACATCCCGTTCATGCGCCACGCCAAGGTGCTGAACGCACTGTCGGTCGTCATGTTCCTGCTGGCGGTGTTCTTCCTCGCCACGCGCGGGCTGCACCTGTCGATCGAATTCACCGGCGGCACGGTGATGGAGGTGCACTACACCGACAGCGCCAACCTCGAGAAGATCCGCGCGACGGTGGGCAAGCTGGGTTACGAGGACGTGCAGGTGCAGACCTTCGGCACCTCGCACGACGTCATGATCCGCCTGCCCAGCCGCGAGGCCAGCGGCCAGGACTACACCCAGCAGAGCAACGCGGTGATGGCCGCACTCACCGCTGCCGACCCCGCCGCCAGCCTGCGTCGCGTGGAGTTCGTCGGGCCGCAGGTCGGCAAGGAGTTGTTCACCGACGGCGCGATGGCGCTGCTGTTCGTGGTGGTGGGCATCATCATCTACCTGGCGATCCGCTTCGAGTGGAAGTTCGCGGTGGCCGCGATCATCGCCAA
>CAZXLV010000021.1:0-2420 GCA_964641405.1 uncultured Limnobacter sp.
AGGAGGCCTATCGGGCAAGGTCGGCCATCGTGGTCCCGGGCAGCGGCACCTTCGGGATGGAAGCGGTGGCGCGCCAGTTCGCAAGCGGACAAAAGTGCCTGGTGATCCGCAATGGCTGGTTCAGCTATCGCTGGACGCAGATCTTCGAGATGGGTGCCATCGCCTCGCAACTGGTGACCCTGAAGGCGCGCCCGCTCGACGGCCAGCGCCAGTCCCCGTTCGCCCCGCCGCCGATCGACGAGGTGGTGACCGCGATCGCCCGGGCGCGGCCCGCGGTGGTGTTCGTGCCTCACGTCGAGACGGCCAGCGGCATCATCCTTCCGCCTGACTACCTGCGCCGCCTGGCTGAGGCGGTACACGCCGTCGGCGGCATGTTCGTGCTCGACTGCATTGCCTCCGGCGCAATCTGGGTCGACATGCAGGCGATCGGCGTCGACATCCTGATCAGTGCGCCGCAGAAGGGCTGGAGCGGCTCGCCGTGCTGCGCGCTGGTGATGCTGGGCGACCGGGCGCGCGAGCGCATCGAGAGCACCACCTCCACCAGCTTCGCTTGTGACTTGCGCAAGTGGCTGCAGATCATGGAGGCCTACGAAACCGGCGGCCATGCCTACTACGCCACCCTGCCTACCGATGCGCTGGTGCATGTTCGCGACGCGATGCTCGAGACGCAGCGCCACGGCTTCGAGCGGGCGCGCGCCGAGCAGCAGGAACTTGGCGACACGGTGCGCGCCTTGCTTGCACGCAAGGGCTTCCCGAGCGTGGCGGCGCCGGGGTTTGCCGCACCGGGAGTGGTGGTGAGCTATACCGACGATCCCGACATCCATTCGGGTGCCAGATTCGTGCAGGTGGGCGTGCAGGCGGCGGCGGGCGTACCGCTGGCCTGCGACGAACCGGCCGACTTCAGGACCTTTCGCATCGGCCTGTTCGGCCTGGACAAGCTGGTCGACGTCGGCAAGACCGTCGAGCGACTGGCCACGGCGCTCGACCGGATCAGCTGAGAAACAAGGCCGCCCCGATCCCGGCGGCTTCAGTCCGATGCGCGGCGCGGCGCGGGCCGCATCCACCACGCGGCCAGCGCCGACGCCAGCAGCACGGCCGCCAGCACCAGGAAGGTCTCGCCAAAGGCTGCCAGTGCATCGCTGCCATGTGCGCGCAGGCGCCACTCGAGCAGGATGCCGACCATCCCGACGCCGAGCGTGCCACCGAGTTGACGGAAGTACGATGCCATGCTCGTGGCCTGCGACAGGTCGCGCAGGGGCAGGCCGCGTACCGCGCCGATGGTGAGCGAGGGCATGATCAGGCCCAGTCCGATGCGCCCGACGACGATCAGCAACACGATCGTGAGATAGGCGGTGGCGCTGCCGACCCCGGCCATCGAGGCCAGCGACAGCGCGAGCAGCACCGTGCCGGCCGTGACCAGGCGGTTGGCCGGCATCCGGTCGGCGAGCCGTCCTGCGACCGGTATCGTCGCAGCCAGCAGCAAGCCGGCCGGCAACAACGCCAGGCCCGCTGCGGTCGGCGAATAACCGAGTGCGATCTGCAGGAACACCGGCAGCAGATAGGTCGAGCCGAACAGGCCCATCCCGTAGCAGAAGGCGACGACGGCGCCCATCGAGAACTGTCGGTAGCGCAGCAGCCTGAGGCGCAGCAAGGGATCGTCCTGGCGCCATTGCCACCATGCGAACACGGCGATGCATGGCACTGCGGCGGCCAGGATCGCCAGGCCCTGCAGGAAGCCCGCGCCGTGCAGTCCGACCACGCCGTTGAGCAGCAGCAGGGTGGCCAGTGACAACAGTGCGAGCCCTGCCCAGTCGAAGCGGTGGTGCGCTTCGGCGAGCTCCGATTGCCACGGCATGTAACGCCGTGCAAGTTCCAGGGCGAGCAGGCAGAAGGGCACCACGAAAAAGAAGATTGCGCGCCAACCGAAGGCCTGCACCAGCACGCCGCCGACCGTCGGACCGAGCGCCGGCGCCAGCACCACGCCGAAACCGAACCAGCCCATTGCGCGACCCTGCTCGTCGGTGGCGAAGGCGCGCAGGATCACGATCGACGGAATCGGCTGCAGGACGCCGGCGGCCAGCCCCTGGATCGCGCGCGAGCCGATCATCAGCTCGAAGCTGGGACTGAAGCCGCCGATCAGCCCGCCGGCCAGCAGCACCGACACCGCGCCGGTGTAGGTTTTCCGCAGGCCGAAGCGCTGCAGCAGCGCGGGGGTGAGCGACATCGCCAGCGTCATCGGCACCATGAAGCCGGTGGCGACCCATTGCGCGCGATCCTGGCCGATCGAGAAGGCCTGGCTGATGTCGGGCACGGCCACGTTGACGATGGTCGACGAAGCGATGGCGGCCATCACGCCCACCATGACCGCCAACAGCACCCGCCAGCGGTAGCCGGTGCCGTAGCGCTTGCGAAGTTCGGTG
>CAZXLV010000021.1:2520-19275 GCA_964641405.1 uncultured Limnobacter sp.
CGGGGAAGCTCACAGCATACCCGGCGGCGAGCGCGTCAACCATGACGCGCACGATCGTCGCATGCATGCGCTGCGGCGGCGCGGCTGCGTAGAATGTCGCGGCCATGACCCATGCCGACGCTCCCTATGCACGGCTCACCCCCGATCGCATGCTCGACGCCCTCGAGTCGGTTGGCCTGCGCGGCGATGGACGCTTCCTGGCACTGAACAGCTACGAGAACCGCGTCTACCAGGTGTGGCTGGAAGACGGCGGCGCCGTGGTGGCCAAGTTCTATCGGCCGGCACGCTGGAGCGACGCCCAGATCCTGGAGGAGCACGCCTTCGTTGCCGAACTGGCCGCACGCGAGATTCCGGTGGTGGCGCCGCTGCGGCTCGCGGCCGCTGCCGTTGGCGCCGGAGGCGCGGTGTCCCTGGCGGGCGAGGCTGGCGCTGCGACGCTGGCCAGCTTCGACGGCTATCGGTTCGCCGTCTATCCGAGGCGCGGCGGGCGCGCGCCGGAACTCGATGATCCCGATACCCTGGAGTGGATCGGCCGCTTCGTCGGGCGCATCCATGCCGTGGGCGCGATCGCGCCGTTCGCGCATCGTCCGACGCTCGATCTCGCCACCTTCGGAGAAGAGCCCCGCGACTGGCTCCTGGCGCACGCGCTGATCCCGGACGGCTTGTTGCCGGCCTGGCGAGAAATCGTCGCGCAGGCGCTCGCGGCAGTGCGTGCCGCCTTCGACCGGATGAGTGCTGCGCGCACCCTGCGCCTGCATGGCGATTGCCACGCCGGCAATGTGCTGTGGACCGACGATGGCCCGCACTTCGTCGACTTCGACGATGCACGCAACGGCCCTGCGGTGCAGGACCTGTGGATGTTGCTCTCGGGCGATCGCGCGGCCATGACGCGCCAACTCGGCGACGTGCTGGCCGGCTACGAGGACTTCGCCGAGTTCGACCGCCGTGAGTTGCAGCTGATCGAACCGCTGCGCACGCTGCGCCTGATCCACTATTCGGCCTGGCTGGCCCGGCGATGGAACGATCCCGCGTTTCCGGCAGCCTTTCCCTGGTTCGGAAGCCAGCGCTACTGGCAGGATCGGGTGCTGGAGTTACGTGAACAGGTCGCCGCGATGCAGGAACCGCCGCTCGACATCATCGCGTAGCGATCCCGGCAGGCGCCCGAGCATCCAGCGGATCACCGCCGGGATCAGCACCAGGTCGTCCGCGATGCCCAGCAAGGGGATGGTGTCGGGAATCAGGTTCGAAAATCGCTTCCACATCGTGCGGCTCCTTCCCGGAATCGGACAGCCTCCTGGCGGGCGACTGCGAGTGCATCCGTGTGCGCCGTCCTGGCAGCGCCGCCGTAGATGGGGGTGCCGTGGCCTGCGACAAGGTGTCGTCCGGGCGGACCCATGGATACCTTCCATGGATACAATGTCTCCTCGGCCGGCGTCGGGCATTCCGCCACGCTGCAATCACCCATGGCCCATCCGGTCGCGACGAGACCGGCCGTACTGTCCTCCAGACTTGAACGGAAGGAAACCATGAAACGCAACGCGCTTTACGCCTTTGCCGTACCGGCCCTCCTGGAGCTCGCACTGGCCTCCCCGAGTTTGGCCGCCGAACCACCCCTTGTCATCGGTGCCGTCGTGGCACAGACCGGCCCGGCTTCATCGCTGGGCACCGGCGAGGTCAAGGCGATCAACATGCTGGTCAAGGAGATCAATGCCAAGGGCGGCGCCGGCGGCCACAAGCTCGACGTCATCATCCTTGACAGCGCGAGCGATCCGCAGAAGGCAGTGCTCAACGTGCGCAAGCTGATCACCGAAAACAACGCGGTGGGCATCATCTGCTGCACGACCTCGCCGGAATCGATGGCCATCATCGACACCATGCAGCGGGCCGAGACCCCCAACATCTCGCTGGCGGCATCGGCCGCCATCGTCGAACCCGCCGCCGAACGACACTGGATCTTCAAGACCCCGCCGCTCGATTCGACGATGGTCGGCGCCGAGGTGAAGGACATGCAGAGCCGCAAGGTCGCCACGGTAGGCTTCCTCGGTTTTTCGGACGCCTACGGCAGCGGCGGGTTGACCGAGTTCAGGAAGGCCATCGAGCCGACCGGGATCAAGCTCGTGGCCACCGAGCAGTTCGCGCGTACCGACACGAACGTGAGCGCACAGGCGGCCAAGCTCGTGGCAGCCAATCCGGAGGCGATCCTGATCTGGGCGATTCCGCCAGGAGCCAACGTCGCGCAGAAAGGCGTCCTGGACGCGGGCTACAAGGGCACCATCTACCAGAGTTATGGCGTCACCAACGAGACCTTCATGCGCCTGGGCGGAGCCAGCCTCGACGGTACCCGCGTTTCAGTGTTGCCGGTCATCGTGTACGACAAGCTGCCGGCCTCGCTGCCGTTCAAGGCCGAGGTCGAAAAATTCGTCAAGGAGTACAAGGCGGCCAACAACGATGAAGCGCCGAGTTCCTTCGCCGGGCACGCGTACGATGCCGTCAAGGTTTTCGCAGCTGCTGCCGACAAGGTGTTGAAGGCGGGCAAGGTCAAGCTGTCGGATACCACGGCTTTCCGCGCCGCGCTGCGTGACAGCATCGAAGGACTCGACAACTTCCAGGCGGTCGACGGCACCTTCAACTTCTCGAAGAACAACCACAGCGGCCTGGGCTCGACCTCGGCCGTGATGGTCACCATCGAAAAGGGCGGCTACCATCCGGTCAAGTAGGTCGGCAAGCACTGTCCGTGCGACCGGTCGAACCCGGTCGCACGTGCGCCTGTGCTGCCGGCCTGAAGCCGCGGGTCAGGGCTGGGATTCACCAAGCCCCAGGTAGGCTTCCTGCACGCGCTCGTTGTGGGCGAGTTCCCCGGCGGGCGCGCTCAGGGCCACCTTGCCGGTTTCCAGCACGTAGCCGTAGTCGGCCAGGCGCAATGCGGCACGGGCATTCTGCTCGATGACGAGAATCGTCGTTCCCGAAGCCTTCAACTGGCGCAAGACATCGAAGATGAGGCGCACGATCAGGGGCGCCAGGCCGAGGCTGGGCTCGTCGAGCAGCAACAGTGCGGGCCCGGTCATCATCGCGCGTCCGACGGCGAGCATCTGCTGTTCGCCGCCCGACATCGTGCTCGCGCGCTGGCGCTTGCGATCCGCGAGTGCCGGGAAGATGGCGTAGACGCGCGCCAGGTCTTCCTCGATGCGGCGGTCCTTGTGGCGGCGATAGTAGGCGCCGAGGCGCAAGTTGTCATCGACGGTGAGGCCGGGGAACAACTCGCGTCGTTCCGGCACCAGCGTCACGCCGCGACGCACCAGCGATTCGGGCGAAGTGCCGCGGATGTCCGCCCCGGCGTAGCGCAGCGCCTTCGCGCGCGCGGGCACGACCCCGACGATCGCGTTGAGCAGGCTGCTCTTGCCGGCACCGTTGGCGCCGATGACGGTGACGACCTCGCCACGGCGAACGCTCAGCGACACGTCCGAAAGCGCCTGTACGCCTCCGTAGTGCACCTCGAGTTCGCGGATTTCCAGCAGCACCTCGGGGTCTTGCTGCCGCGCGGTCTCGGCTTCGTTCACGCGGGTTCCGTCCCCAGGTAGGCCTCGATCACCTCGGGATTGCGCGCCACCTGCTGCGGCTCGCCGCGCGCCAGGGTCTTGCCATAGTTCATGACCACCAGGCGATCGACCAGGTTCATCACCATCATCATGTCGTGTTCGACCAGCAGCAGTGCGATGCCTTCGCTCCTGAGTTCACGCAGCAGATCGGCCAGATCCTGCTTCTCGGCGAAACGCAGGCCCGCGGCAGGCTCATCGAGCAGCAGCACGCGCGGCCGCAGCGCCAGGGCCCTGGCCACCTCGAGCAGTCGCCGCTGGCCGACCGAAAGCGATTCGGCGGGGGCGTCCGGGTTGGCCAGGCCGACGCGCTTCAGGAGTGCCAGTGCCTCTGCCCTGGAGCGCGCTTCACCCGAGCGCCCCAGGCCGATCAGTCCGCTCCAGATGCTTCCTCGCGTGTGGGTATAACAACCCATCATGACGTTTTCCAGCACGCTCATCTCGAACAGTGCCGTGTTCTGGAAGGTGCGGGTCAGGCCGAGCCTGGCCATCTGCGCCGCCGGCAGGCCGGTCACGTTGCGGCCGTCGAGCACCACCTCGCCACTGCTTGGGGCGAGTACCCCGCTCATGAGGTTGAACGCAGTGGTCTTGCCGGCGCCGTTCGGGCCGATCAGGCCGACGATCTCGCCGCTGCGCGTGGCGAGCGACAATTCGCTCACCGCCACCAGTCCGCCGAACCTCCGGCTGACTTCGCGCACTTCCAGGTGCGCCGGCGGGGGCTTCGAAGGCGGCGGCACGTCGAGAGCGGACTTGCGGCCGGAGTCGGGCTTCCACAGCAGGCGCAGGAGCGGAGCGAGGCCTTTCGGGCTGGCGATCATCAGGATGACCAGCACGACCCCGTAGATGATGACCTGCACCTGGCCGGCCTGGCCGCTCGTGTTCGGCAGCACGTCCTGCAGCAGGTTGTCGAGCACGATGACGATGCCCGCGCCGAAAAATCCACCGAGCGGATGGGCGCCGCCGATCATCGACATCGTCAGGAGCCGGATCGAGGCGCCGACATCGAATGCACTCGGTGCGATGAAGGCGAGGAAGTAGGCATAGAGGCCACCGCCGAGGCCGGCATAAGCCGCCGACAGGATGAACACCTGGATCTTGAGCCGGCTCACTTCGACGCCAAGACTCGATGCGGCCACCTCGCTGCTGCGCATTGCGCGGATCGCGCGACCGCTGCGACTGGTGAGCAATGCACTGAGCATCAAGGCCCCGAGCACGCCGATCACGAGCACCAGGTAGTAGAAACGCCTGGCGCCGATGAACTGCAGGCCGGCGAGCGAGAGGACGGGAATCCGGGTGTAGCCATCCGGGCCCCCGGTCAGGAAGGCAAGCTGGATGAACAGGGTGCTCGCGATGATTCCCCAGGCGAGCGTCGCGAGTGCCAGATAGTGGCCCGACAGGCGCAACAGTGGCAGCCCCACCAGATAGGCAGACGCGGCGCTGATTGCCGTGCCGGCGGCCAGGCCGAGCCACGGATTCACGCCGTAGCTTCCGGCCAGCACGGCCGCGCCGTACCCGCCAAGGCCGAAGAACGCCGCATGCGCCAGGCTCACCAGCCCGGCGTAGCCAACCAGCAGCACCAGGCCGGTTGCCACGAAGCCGTAGATCGCGATCAGGACCAGCAGGTTGACGTAAAAAGGCGGTGCAAGATGCGGCAGCGCCAGCAGGATCGCTGCCCAGATCACGCCCGACACGAGGCGCGCAGGGGTGCGCGTCATGCGACCCGCTCGCGACGTTGCGTGAGCGTGCGCAGCAACAGGATCACGATGATCAGCGCGAAGACGATCGCCTCGCCGTAGGCCGAGATGCCGTAGAAGGCATAGGCTTCGAGCACGCCGACCGCCAGCCCGCCTGCGACTGCGCCGCCATAACCGGAAAGGCCGCCGACGACCGCCCCGACAAAGCCCTTGAGACCGAGGAACAGGCCCATGTCGTAAGTGGCGTAGGTGATCGGCGCGATGAGGACGCCGGCGATGGCGCAAAGTCCGGCGCTGATGGCAAATGCGAGCAGGCCCGCCCTCTCGGGCGAGATGCCGATCAGGCGTGCACCCAGGCGATTCATTGCACAGGCGCGCAGCGCCTTGCCGAGCTGGCTGCGCTCGAGCAGCAGCCACATCACGATGAGCAGCAGCACCGTGGCTGCGAACACGAGCAGGCTCTGGTAGCTGACGCGTGCGGCGCCCAGGGCCAGTTCGCCCGCGCGCACGGTGGGAAAGCTGAACGACGACGGACCCCAGACCAGCAGGCCCAGGCCCTCGATTGCGAGAAAAAGGCCGGTGGTGATGATCAGGAAGGTCAGTTCGCTCGCATTCGCTGCAGGCTGGATCGCAATGCGGTAGATGGCAGCGCCGAGGAAGGCCACCACGGCGGTGGCCAGCGCCGCGGCCGCCAACGGCGGCAGATGGAAGGGCTCGAACTGCCGAACCAGCCACCAGAGTGCTGCCCCGCCGATTGCCGCCACTGCGACCAGGTACCAGGCCCGGCGGTGAAAGGCCTCCATCACCAGCCAGATCACGCCAGCCGCAATGGCCAGGTACACGCCGCCGACCGCCGCGCCGCCGGACAGGCCGACTGCGGTCAGTGCCCCCAGCATGACGAACTCGCCCTGGGCAATGTTGATGACGCGCGTGACGTTGTAGATCAGCACCAGGCCCAGGCCGAGCAGTGCGTAGATGGCGCCGCTGGTGAGGCCGCTGACCAACAGGAACAGAGCCGTATGGCTCGTCATCGTGCCAGGTCCGCGTGGCCGGGATGGGTCGGCAGGTCGAAGCCCATTGCGAAAATCGTTCCGGAAGCCGTACTTGGCTGCCCGCGAAGGTTATCGCGAAAATCCCCGGAAAGGGGGCCTCAGCGTCGCGCGCGGCCGGCCAGCAAGGCGAAATCGCCGCCGGCGGCCGCGGTATTCACGGTGAAGCTGCGCTCGGTGGTGAAGCGAGGCAGGTAGTGCGGCCCGCCGGCCTTCGGCCCCGTTCCGGAGCGGCGCTCGCCGCCGAAGGGCTGCACGCCGACCACGGCCCCGATCATGTTGCGGTTCACGTAGAGGTTGCCCGCGCGTGCGCGCCGGCGCAGGTGCTGCGCGCGCGCGTCGATGCGTGTCTGCAGGCCGAGGGTGAGGCCGAAACCGATCGCGTCGATGGCGTCGATCAGCGCATCGAGCCGCTCGGGCGCAAAGCGCACGACGTGCAGGATCGGACCGAAGTGCTCGTCGTGCAGCGGGCCGAAATCGTCGAGTTCGACCAGCGTGGGCGCCATGAGGCCGCCGAGAGCGACGCCGGACCCGCCGGCGATGGGCGGCGGAAGCGGACATTCGAATACCGGGCGACCGGCCGCCCGCATGGCCGCCACGTGCCGCGCCAGGGCCGCGCGCGCTGCCGCGTCGATCACCGGGCCGACGTCGGTGGCCGGATCGGCCGGGTCGCCGAGCACCAGTGCCTGCATGGCTCCCTGCAACATCTCCAGTAGCGGCGCCGCGATGCTGTCCTGCAGGCACAGCAGGCGCAACGACGAACAGCGCTGGCCAGCAGAGCGAAAGGCGCTCTGCAGGACGGCATCGACCACCTGCTCCGGCAGCGCCGTGGAGTCGACGATCATGGCGTTCTGGCCGCCGGTTTCGGCGATCAGCGGCACGATTTCCGGATGTTCGCAAAGCGCGCGCTGGATCGCCTTCGCAGTGGCATTGCTGCCGGTGAAGGCCACGCCCGCAATGCGCGGGTCGGCAACCAGCGCCGCGCCCGCGGTCTCGCCGGCGCCGGGCAGCAGTTGCAGCACCGCCGGTTCGATGCCGGCGGCATGCGCGAGACGCACTGCGTGCTGCGCGGCGCGCGGCGTCTGCTCGGCCGGCTTGGCCACCACCGTGTTGCCGGCGGCCAGCGCGGCGGCCACCTGGCCGACGAGGATCGCCACCGGGAAGTTCCATGGACTGATGCACGCGAACACGCCGCGCCCGGCCAGGGCCAGTTCGTTGCGCTCGCCGGTAGGGCCGGGCAGCAGCAGCGGCGCCGACATCAGCCGGCGCGCCTCGCTCGCGTAGTAGCGGCAATAGTCGATAGCTTCGCGCACGTCGGCAATCGCGTCGGGAATGGTCTTGCCAGCTTCGGTCACGCAGATGGCCACCAGCGTATCGATGTCGCCTTCGAGGGCCGCGGCCCAGTGCTCCAGGCGCTGCGCGCGCGCCTCGGCTGGCAGGGCGCTCCAGTTCGTGAACGCAGCGAGTGCGCGAGTCACGACGGCGCGCGCTGCGACCGGATCGGCGTCGACGACGGGCTCGCAGGGGCGTGCACGCAGGTCGCGGATCGCGGCGGTGAAGCGTTGCAGGGTGGCGCCGTCGCAGGGATCGAAGCCGACTGCGCCGCGGCGCGCTGCGCCGTAAAGGTCCGGTGGCAGGGCAATGCGCGATGCAGCGGGCGCCGACAGGGCCTCCTCGGCGAGCACCGAGGCCTCGATGCCGTGATCGGCAAGCTGGCGCAGGAACGAAGTCGATGCGCCGTTTTCCAGCAGGCGGCGCACCAGGTAGGGCAGCAGCCGCGTCCGATCGCCAACCGGTGCGTAGATGCGGCAGGCCGGTGCATCCGCACCCCAATGCCGGGCCAGCTGGCGATAGGTCGCTTCGCCCATGCCGTGCAGGCGCTGCAACTCGAAGGCGGTGGTCGGCACCTGCCGCTCGTTCGCCAGCACCGACAGCGCGGCCAGGGTGACCACGTTGTGGGTGGCGAATTGCGGGAAGACGCAGTCGAGCGCACCGAGCAGCTGCGTGGCGCAGGCGAGGTAGCTGCGGTCGGTGGCGGCCTTGTCGGTGAACACCGCATAGCCCGCCAGGCCGAGTTCCTGGCTGCGCTTGATTTCCTGGTCCCAGTAGGCGCCCTTGACCAGTCGCAGCGCGAGCGGTGCACCGCCGGCGGCCCGGCGCGCACGCGCCAGGTCGATCGCCCAGGACAGCGCCTCGAGCGCGCGCAACTGGTAGGCCTGGATCGCCACGCCCAGGCCCGGCCAGCTGCGCAGCGCCGGTTGTGCGGCCAGTTCGGCGAACAGGTCCAGCTGCAGCTCCAGGCGCTCGCTCTCCTCGGCGTCGAGGCTCAGCCCCAGGTCGGCGCGCGCCGCGGCCTGGCAAAGGGGCACGAGCCGTTCCAGCAGGCGCTTGCGCTCGCGCGGATACTGCGCCATCTCGAAGCGTGGGTGAATGGCCGACAGCTTGACCGAGAGTGAGTCGTTGCCGATCCCGTTGCCATGCCGGGGTGCGGCCGCCAGCGCCGCCAGCGCCGCCTGGTAGCGCTCCAGATTGAGGTCCGCTTCGCGCCAGCTGCGCGCCCCTTCGCCGAGCATGTCGAAGGAATGGCGCAGCCCGCCGCAGCCACGGGCGCCGGCGTCGCGAGCCGCGCGTGCCTGCTGGCGCGCCGCCCGGGCCAGTGCCGGGCCGATCGTCTGGGCGAACACGAACTGGCGCCCGAGCGCCGACACCGTGGAGCGGATGGCCGGGCGCACGGTGGCGTTGGCCAGCGCTGCGGCCAGTGATTCGTGTGCGGCGCCCTCGGCCGCATCAGCCGCCGGCGGCAGCAGGCTTTCCGCGAGCCGGATCGCCACCGCGGCGGCGCGCTCGAACCAGTCGCTGCGTGCGCCGAAGGGCCGCGCTGTCGCCGGCGATGAGGCCCGTGAGGTGGCAGCCGGCAACGCGGCGGCGATGTGCGCCAGCTTGTCGGCCAGCAAGGCCAGCTGGGTGGGCGCATCGGCGGTGCGCGGCAGCGCCTCGGCCAGTCGCAGCAGGTTGACGCCGGCGGGAGAGGAGATCGGAAATGCGGACAACACAGCCTGGACATCGAACCAGGAGTCGGGACCGCTGGCGCGTACCGAGTCGATCCAGGCGATCGCACGCGCCCGCACGACCTGCACCTGTGGTGGCGTCAGGACGTCGTCGAGCAGTGCGACGCTGTGCGCTTCGTCGCGCCAGGGCACGCCCAGGCGGCGCGGCCACGGCTCGGTGTCGCCCGCCATTCTCACAGGATCCGGTTGAACCACAGCATCGACAGGCCGGCTGCCAGAACGGCGGCCAGCGCGGCGAACGCCGTGAACAGTGCCGTGATTTCGGTTTCGCGCCGCTCGAGCACGATGCGGGTGGTCATGGCCTGATAGACGGTCTTCAGTTCGTCGGCCGTGCCGGCGTAGAAATACTCGCCGCGGGTGGTTTGCGCAATCTCCTCGAGCGCCTCCTCGTCGAGCCGCACCCGCATCGACCATCCGTCGCCGACCAGGATCTCGCCGTCCGGGGTGCCGATGCCCACCGTGTAGATGCGCACGCCATGTTCGGCGGCGATGCGCGCGGATGCAATCGGATCAGGCCCGGTGGTGGTCTGTCCGTCGGTCAGCAGGATGATCACCGCCGAGGCGTAGGAGCCGGGTGCCACCGACCGCTCGGGTGCCGGAGCAGGGGTCCGCGTCGGCTTGCGCCCCGATGGCGGTGGCGCGCGCAGGCGCGGTTCGAGTGTCGCCTCGAAGTCCTCGTCGGGGAAGATCGTCTTCAGCGCCATCAGGATCCCGCTGCCGACCGCGGTGCCGCGCTGCAGCTCGAATCGTTCGATGGCGGCCAGCAGGTCTTCGCGACTGTGCGTCGGAGCCTGCACCAGCGCTGCGCTGCCGCCGAAGGTGACCACGCCGATGCGCGTCCTGCGCGGCTGGTCGGCGATGAATGCGCGCGCCGCGGCCTGCGCGGCGGCCATGCGTGTCGGCGCGACATCGGTCGCGCGCATGCTGCCCGAGACGTCCATCGCGAGGATCACGGTTTCGTGCTGCGAGGGCAGCGTGAGCGTGGCGCTCGGGCGCGCAATGGCCAGCGCCATGGCCACCAGGGCGAGCAGGAACAGCAAGGGCGGCAGGTGGCGGCGCAGTGCATGGCGCGCGCCCATGGCGTCCCGGACGATCGACAGCGCGGCATAGCGCAGGGCGGCCGTCTTGCGCCGTCGCAGCAGCCACAGGTACAGGCCCACCAGCAGCGGCACTCCGATCAGCAGCCACAGCATGTCGGGCCACAGGAAGCTCATCACGCCCTCGCGAGGTGTGCCGGCAGGCGCCCGGCCGCCGCCAGGCGGCGGCTTCGCTTGCGAAGATCGGCAAAACGCAGCACGGCCTCGACCAGGTCATCGTCGGTCGACAGTTCGAGCACGTCCACGCCGGCCTCGGCGAAGCCGGCGCGCAGGCCGGCCTCGCGCTGCTGCGCGAGCAGTGCAAAGCGGCGCCGGAAGGCGCGGTCATGGGTGTCCACGACCGATTGCTCGCCGCTTTCGGCATCCTGCATCACCACCAGGCCGATGTCGGGCAGCGCGCGTTCGAGCGGATCGACCAGGCGCACCGCCACCACCTCGTGGCGTTGCGCCAATCGTCCCAGCGCGGGCATCCAGCCAGGTGTGGACAGGAAATCCGACACCACGAAGACCAGTGATCGCCGCCTCATGATCTCTGCGCCGGCGCGCAGCAGGACCGCCAGATCGGTTCCCGGCGAGCGTTCGGGACGGCTGCGCGTGGTCATCCGGTGCAGGATCTGCAACACCTGCAGGCGACCGCTGCGGGCAGGAATCACGTTCTCGACCCGCGCACCGTAGAACACGGCGCCGACCCGGTTGCCGTGGCGCGTGAGCAGGCGCGCGAGCAACGCGACGAAGTCGCGCGCGATCGCCTGTTTGGTGCGCTGGTGCGAGCCGAAGTCGATCGAGCCGCTCAGGTCGAGCAGCATCCAGGCTGCCAGTTCACGCGCCTCGGTGTACTCGCGCACATAGGGCGCCTGCAGGCGCGCGGTGACGTTCCAGTCGATGTAGCGGACGTCGTCGTGGTGCTGGTATTCCCGCAAGTCGGCCAGGTCGAGTCCGCTGCCGCGAAACAAGGTCCGGTAATCGCCCTGCAGCAGGCCGTCGAGCCTGCGCATGACCGTCCACTCGAGCCGGCGCAGGAGCTTTTCGGCGCTGTGCGCTTCAGGCGTTCTCGGCGAGGTCGACATGGCTTTGCAGGGGTCGCTCGGGCGCCCGCACCCTGCCCATGATGCGGTGGATCAGCTGGTCGGCGCTCACCGACTCCGCAAGTGCCTCGTAGGAAAGTACCAGCCGGTGCCTGAGCACGTCGGGCACGAGGTCGCTCACGTCCTCGGGCAGCACGTAGCGGCGTGCGCGCAGGCATGCCAGCGCACGCGCGCCCTCGATCAGGTGGATGGTCGCGCGCGGGCTCGCGCCGAACGTGATGAAGCGCGACAGTTCGGCCAGGCCGCAGCGCGCCGGATCGCGCGTGGCGCCGACCAGCGTCACCGCATACTGCATCAGCGCGGGATCGACGTAGATGCGGCGGCATTCACGCTGCAGTGCCGCGAGTTGCTCGGTGCTTGCCACCGCGGTCACCTGCACTTCGGGTCCGGTGACGCGCTCCACGATGACGAATTCCTCCTCCTCGCTGGGGTAGTCGACCACCACCTTCATCATGAACCGGTCGATCTGCGCTTCCGGCAAGGGATAGGTGCCCTCGGTCTCGATCGGATTCTGCGTGGCCATCACCAGGAAGGGCTCGGGCACCGGGTGGGTCTGTCCGGCGATGGTCACCTGTCGTTCCTGCATCACCTCGAGCAGCGCGCTCTGCACCTTGGCCGGTGCGCGGTTGATCTCGTCGGCCAGCAACAGGTGGGTGAACACCGGCCCGAGCGAGGTGGAAAACTCGCCGGTCTTCTGGTTGTAGATGCGCGTGCCGATGAGGTCGGCCGGTACCAGGTCGGGCGTGAACTGGATACGCTTGAAGCTGCCGTGGATGGTGCGTGCGAGCGTCTTCACGGTGAGCGTCTTGGCCAGGCCCGGCACGCCTTCGACCAGCAGGTGCCCCTGCGCCAGCATCGCCACCAGCACCCGTTCGAGAAAGTGGTCCTGGCCGACCACCACGCGCTTGACCTCGTAGAGCACGCGCTGCATGCGGGCCGCGATGTCGGTGGCGGCGGGGTCGGGTGCGTCCTCGCGTGGCGGATCCTGGTGAAAGTCCATGGCGGGCTTCGACTCCTCTGGTCAGAACGGGGACATGCCGACCGCGCTGGCCGCCGTTTCGATCGGCACCGCGAAGCCGATGCCGATGAATACGCGCTGCTCGGTCGGATTCATGATCGCGGTCACGATGCCGACCACTTCCCCGTCGGCGGTCACCAGCGGCCCGCCGGAGTTGCCCGGGTTGACCGCCGCATCGAACTGGATCAGATTGGTAAGCAGTCGCTTGCCCTCCGGCGAAGTGAACTCGCGCCGCAAGCCCGACACGATGCCCGCGCTGGCGGTCGGCCCGATGCCGAACGGATAGCCGACCGCCACCACTTCGTCGCCGACCGCCAGATCGGCGCTGGAGCGCAGCGTGGCAGGTGCCAGGTCGTCGGGGATCGTCCTGGCCTGCAGCACGGCCAGGTCCTGCGCGGGTTCGACGCTGGTCAGCGTCGCATCGCTCTCGGAGCCGTCGGCGAACTCCACGCGGATGCGCGGCACGCCGGCCACCACGTGCAGGTTGGTCAGGATGGCGCCGGTGTCGAGGATCACCACGCCGGTGCCGACGTTGCGTTCGATATCGACTTCGCCGCGCCGGGCCGCTTCGAGTCCGCGCACGCGCACGACCGAGGGGCTGATCTGCTGCCAGGCCCTGGCCGCCGCCGAGGGCAGGGTCCGCGTTTGCAAGGTGTGCATCACTGCCGCATCGATGTCGTCCTGTGTCGGCAGCGCGATGCGTGCCGGAAACAGCGCCTGGGAGGCGAGCACGAGCAGCGCGATGGCGGCGATCGTGCCGGGCAGCCATGGCGACGCACGAACCGCCCGCATGGCGCGCAGGCGCCGTCTCCAGGTCGGGGGCGCGGCAACATCCTCCGCCACGGCGGGCGTCGGCGCGGCGCGCATTGCGCGCGACTGCCCGCTGCCATGATGGCCGGCCGGTGCTTCGCTTGGCGACCTGGCGGAACTGCTGTAGAGCGGCGCGCGTCGCATCAGCGAACTCCGGTTGCCATGCCCTTGCGAAGAAAATAGCATGCCTGCGAGGAGGCCGCAGCGATGGATGGAAAAGGAAAGCCCGGGGGGCTGTCTTGATCGAGTTCGATGCCATCGAGGCTGCCGCCGCACGGATCGCAGGGCACGTGCAGGACACGCCCTGCCTGGCCTCGCGCACCCTGTCGGAACTGGTCGGTGCGCACGTCGTCCTGAAGTTCGAGAACCTGCAGTTCACCGCTTCGTTCAAGGAACGCGGCGCGCTCAACCGACTGGCCCGCCTCGATGCGTCGGCGCGCCGGCGCGGCGTGCTCGCGGTATCGGCCGGCAACCATGCGCAGGGCGTGGCCTGGCATGCCAGTCGACTCGGCATTCCGGCCACCATCGTGATGCCCGACTACACGCCGGCGGTCAAGATCGAGCGCACGCGCGCGTTCGGTGCCGCGATCGTGCTGCATGGCGCGCACTTCGACGATGCGTACGTGCACGGCCTGGCACTGGCGGCCGAGAGCGGACTGACCATGATCGAGCCCTTCGACGACGACGACATCATCGCCGGCCAGGGCACCGTCGGCGCCGAAATGCTGCGTGCGCATCCGCAGCTGGACGACCTGGTCGTCCCGGTCGGCGGCGGCGGCCTGGTGGCCGGTATTGCCACGGCCGCCCGGCACCTCGCGCCGCAGGTGCGCGTCACCGGCGTCCAGGTGGAACGCTTCGCACTGGTCTACGACGCGATTCACGGCACGCAGCATCCGGTCGGCATGGGCTCGATCGCCGAAGGCATCGCCGTGAACCGGCTTGGTGCACGCACCTTGCCGATCGTGCGCGCGCGAGTCGACGAACTGCTGCTGGTCGAGGAAGGCGATGTCGAGCAGGCGATCCTGATGCTGCTCGAGATCGAGAAGACGGTGGTCGAGGGAGCGGGGGCGACCGCCCTGGCCGCGCTGCTGCGCCATCGCGAACGGTTTCGCGGCCGTCGCGTCGGACTGGTGCTCTCCGGCGGCAACATCGACCCACTGCTGCTGGCGTCGATCATCGAGCGAGGCATGGTGCGTTCGGGCCGCCTGGCCCGACTGCATGTAGAGGTGCGCGACGTGCCCGGGGCGCTGGCCCGCATCGCCGCCTTGCTGGCCGAAGAACGAGCCAACGTCGAGGAGGTCCGCCACGAACGGGCATTCGGCAGCATCGGCGCGCAGCGGGTCGAGATCGAAATCGTGGTGCAGACGCGCGGCCCCGGGCACGTCGAGACCTTGCTGGCGCGTCTTGGAGAAGCCGGGTTCACGGCGCGCGCCGGTTGATGCAAGGCCGGTCCGGGTACCGGTAAGGCGGCTGGCCCGCCGGGCGACCATCCGGTACTGGATGGCGGCGATGCGGGTATGCCGGGATGGTCCGGCGCCAGGTGTCGATCGCACCGATGAGGAGCACTGGAATGAGCGATGCCACCTTCTCGAGCGGAGCGGTACCCGGACCGGATTCAGGCGGCGAGCGTTGCGCACCGCAGGGCGTCCAGGCTCGGGCGGAACCCGAAGCGAGCGAGCAGATCGGCGGCGTGAGTCGCGCCGAGATCGCCGAGCGTGCCCGGGCGATGCGCTGGGTGCCGCTGGCGATACCGCTGGTGGGTGCGACGGTACTGGCGTGCATGGCACTGGTGCTGTCCGAAACCTGAAGCCCGACGGCCCGACAGCCGCCATCGGCGCATGCGCGTCGCGGCGGCGGCGCCGTGGATGCGGCCGGAGGCCTTGCCCGACCTCGATAGAATCCGGGCTGGACCAGGCAAACGAAGGACTCCAGCCATGACGATCAGGACAGTGGGCATCATCGGTGCCGGCACCATGGGCAGCGGCATCGCGCAGGCCTGCGCGGCTGCCGGCATCGATGCGCTGATGCAGGACATCGACGAGCGCGCGCTCGAGCGCGGCAGCAAGGCCGTCGCGGGATCGCTCGAACGCCTGGTGAAAAAGGGCACGCTCGACGAGGCGGGGCGGGCGTCGATCCTGTCTCGGGTGCGCACCTCGACTCGCCTGGGCGATCTGGCCGGTGCGCAACTGGTCATCGAGGCGGCCACCGAAAACGAGGCGCTGAAGGTCAGGATCCTGGCCGAGGTCGAGGCAGTCGTCGATGCGGGCGCCATCATCGCCACCAACACCTCGTCGATCTCGATCACCCGGCTGGCCGCGACGCTGAAGTTGCCCGAGCGCTTCGTCGGCATGCACTTCTTCAACCCGGTGCCGGTGATGGCGCTGGTCGAGATCATCCGCGGACTGCGCACGGCCGACGTGACCGTCGAGGCGGTTGCGGCGCTCTCGCGTCAGCTCGGCAAGACCCCCATCGGCGTCCGGAACAGTGCCGGCTTCGTGGTCAACCGCATCCTTTGCCCGATGATCAACGAAGCCGTGTTCGTGCTGCAGGAGGGGCTGGCCAGCGCCGAGGAGATCGACGCCGGCATGAAGCTGGGCTGCAACCACCCGATCGGACCGCTGGCGCTGTGCGACCTGATCGGCCTGGACGTCGAACTGGCGGTGATGGAAGTGCTGCATGGCAGCTTCGCCGACCCGAAGTATCGCCCCGCACCCCTGTTGCGCGAGATGGTCGACGCCGGCCGCCTCGGGCGCAAGACCGGTCGCGGCTTCTATCGCTACGACAAGTGAGCAGCGCTTCGCGTGACGCGCCCGCCGGCCCCTCACCCGGGTTCTGGCAGGAGCGCTTCGCCGCACGTCACACGCCGTGGGACCGCGGCGAGGTCAATCCGGCGCTCGAGCCGCTGCTGGCACAGGGCGTCTTTGCAGCCGGGGCACGCGTGCTGGTGCCCGGCTGCGGGGCGGGGCACGAAGTGGCGCGCCTGGCCGCCGCCGGTTGCCGCGTGCTGGCCGTCGACTATGCACCGGCGGCGGTGGCGCTCACCCGCGAACGACTCGCCCAGGCCGGCCTGCGGGCCGAGGTGATCGCGGCCGACCTGCTCGCCTGGACGCCCCCTGTGCCGCTCGACGGCGTGTGGGAGCAGGCCTGCCTGTGCGCGCTGCATCCCGACCACTGGGTGGTCTACGCCACGCGCCTCGCCAGCTGGCTGGCGCCGGGTGGCAAACTGGTGCTGCTGGCCGTGCAGGCCGAGCGCGAGGGTCGCCGCGAGGGCCTGATCGAAGGGCCTCCCTATCACTGCGACATCAACGCAATGCGTGCGCTGTTTCCCGCCGGCGCCTGGA
>CAZXLV010000022.1:0-19218 GCA_964641405.1 uncultured Limnobacter sp.
GGGGATCGAACTGAACGACGACTTCCTAGCGCGAAACCGGACTGAAGGCAAGCAGTTGCGCACGGTGAGGCTCTGAGATGAATCGCGGCGTCCGCTGCGGACCTGATGCGTATCAGGGCAGCGGCCGGATCGGCGTGATCGGCATCGTCGACAAGGGTACTAGGGGATGGGCCCGCTAAACGGTTACACGATCGTCGAGTTCGCTGGACTTGGCCCCGCACCCTTCGCGGGAATGATGCTCGCGGACATGGGAGCGCGGGTCATTCGCGTCGATCGCATCACCCCACGTGTTGCTGAAGCCGATCCCGGCGGCATGGCCGCGCTGACCGCGCGGCGCAGCGATGTGCTCTCGCGCGGACGCGAGTCGATTGCACTCGACCTCAAGCAACTCGTTGCCCGTGAAGTGGTGCTGCGGCTGATCGAGCGAAGCGACGCCCTGATCGAGGGATTCCGACCTAGCGTAATGGAGAAACTGGGCCTCGGCCCTGAGGTTTGCCTCGCGCGACGCCCCACTCTTGTCTATGGCCGCGTCACGGGCTGGGGGCAAACCGGGCCACTGGCGCAGGCCGCTGGCCACGACATCAACTATGTCGCTCTGAGTGGGGCGCTCCACTCCACTGCACGGTGCGGCGCGCCGCCAACACCGACGCCCGGCCTGATCGGCGACTTCGGCGGGGGCGGGATGCTTCTGGCCTTCGGTGTCGTCTGCGCCTTGCTCGAGGCCGGACGTTCTGGTCGTGGACAGGTCGTGGACGCCGCTGTCTGCGAAGGTTCGGCGCTGCTCGCCTCGCTCATCTACGGATGGCGCTCGGCCGGCATGTGGAATGCGCAGGCCGGCACTAACAACGGGGACGGTGGCGCGCACTTCTACGACACCTATGCCTGCGCTGATGGACGCTACATCTCAATCGGATCGATGGAGCCGCAGTTCTATGCCTTGCTGCGCGAGCGCTGCGGCTTGACTGACCCATCATTCGATGCACAGTGGGACGCAACGCGATGGCCCGAACTTAAGCAGTACATGACTGCCGTCTTTCGCAGCAAGACGCGATCACAGTGGTGCGAGTTGCTCGAAGGCACCGACATCTGTTTTGCCCCGGTACTGGATCTGGACGAGGCGCCGCTTCATCCGCACCACTTGGCGCGCGGCAGCTTCGCAACAGTCGACGGCGTCACTCAGCCGTCCCCGGCACCGCGCTTCAGTTGCACACCCGTGGACGCATGCCACCGGGTCGGTGAAATCGGTGCCGAGACCGACGCAATACTTGGTGAACTGGGTTACTCCGACCGTGAGATCAAGGAAATCTCCGGCGCGAGGCGGAATCGCGAACCCTAGTTCGGCCGAGCTTCTGACGCGGGAGTTCTGACCGACCTACGGCAAGCGTGCGTGGTCTCAAGAGCCCCTGTTACGATAGTAGTTTCGGTACTGCAAGTGGTGCCGTGCGAGCTGAGGCGGTATCTGCTGGAGCGCACCAATCGGAAGCCTGACGAAGGCCACAGTGGCGCCGTCACGCTCATCCAGCGTTTCGGGTTGCCGGCCAACCTCAACATCCACCTGCACTACCGAATGCTAGACGGCGTGTACCGGTGATGTGCAGATGGCGTGCAGAGCTTCGTCAAGGTGGAGGATGTGCGCCCACATCTTCCTCTGTATGCTTGCATGCGGGCCTCCTGTTTTGCAAGGAGAGTGTTGCAACCAAGAGAGTGTTGCAACCAGCGGGTTGCGGCAATCGCTTCGAACACTCGGTGGGATACCGCACGTCCTACGGCTTTATTGGCGTGCCAGCCTTGGACGCTTGGCGACCCTAGCATCGATAGTTCGGCGATTCCGGAGCGATGACATGCGCTTCACAGCTACCGCCTGCAGCCCTAGAATCCATTTTATGGACACCTACCTGTCCACGTTTGGACTCAAGGCCAGCAGTCAGTTTCGCTACTTCCAGGAAGCGATCTGCACGGCTGTCGTTCGCCTTGGCGCGCGACGGACTGGCCACGGCTGTTACCATGCCGAAATCCGTACCTCCGGGTTCGGGTCGTTCCAGTTCGCCGACGTTCGATGTGATCCGGTGGTCATCGAGCGCACGCGCGAGGATATTTCGATCGACGGCGGTGATTCCTACTTTCTGGCGCTTCAGATCGAGGGGCGCGGCGTTGCGCGCCAGCGCGACCGCGAGGCCGTACTTCAGCCGGGCGACTTCACGTTGATCGACGGAGCCGAACCCTATGTCCTAGAGTTCGACGCACCGGTGAAGCGTCTGGTGGCGCGTGTGCCTCACGCCGAGGTCGACCGGCGCCTGGGGCGCCAAGTCGATTTACGCGCGGTTGCATTCGGCCGCAGTGCGAATGGCTCCACGCTGGTCTTCGACCTGTTGCGCCGATTGTCGGATGAACGGCTCCTGCACTCCCCGGAGGTCAAGGCGCGCCTGGGCGCCGAGGTGCTCGACCTGTCCATCACGGCGATGCTGAGCCAGGGACGAGGCGTGGACACGTCGTCGCAGAGCACTCGAGAGCACGCCCGGATGCGCGTGCTCGACCGCGTGCGCGCCTATGCCAGCGCACACCTGAGGGATCCCTCATTGAACCCTGCGCAGGTGGCTGCCGCGGTCGGCATCTCGGTGCGCTACCTGCATGAGCTGCATCACGAGTCGGGAGTGGCCTTCGGCCAATGGGTGCGCGACCAGCGGCTGCAGCGTTGCCACGCCCAGATCGCGGATCCGTCCCGGGCGCATCGCTCGATCGGCGAGATCGCCCTCAGTCACGGTTTCAACGAAAGCGCGCATTTCAGCCGCGTGTTCGCCCGTAGCTTCGGCTATCCGCCGAGTGTGCTGCGGGCGCGCACACGCGAAACAGGTGTCCAGGCCAGGAAGGGCTTTGTCGAACCACCGTCGCAGGCGTGATCCCCGGAACCCGCCTTGTCGCTTTAGCCCTTGCGCCCCGGCCTGCGCCCTGCGTCGATGCAGACGACCTCCGGCACGCCGCCCTCGAGGGCCTGCGGCGGAATCGGGTTGTTCGACGTGCAGGCCCAACCCTCACGCGTGAAATCGAAATCGCGCGTGTAAGTTCCGTGCAGCGGCATCGGGTAGGCGACGAAGCGTTCCTCGTCGGGTAGGAAGCGCCACGCCACGTCGCTCATCGTATCGTTGACCCATACTTCCTGGGTCTTCGGATGCACGCCAACCGCATACGGAACCGGAATCTCCCCAGGCGCGAAAACCGGCAGCTGATAGACCTTGACCGCCCAGTTCCTGACGTCCACTTTACCGATCGCGCCGGCGGTGAAGGCGACCCACAATGTGCCTTTGGCGTCGAAGCGAATGCGGCGCGGCCCGATCACTGGGGAATCGTACTCGCGGACTTCAAAGGTCTTCGGGTCGAGACGCCCGAACTTGTCGCCGTAGAGCTTCGTGTACCAGATGCTGCCGTCGGCCGGGTTGACATCCAGGCCGTAGGTGACTGTGCAGCAGGACATCCCTACCGGCTTGCTCGCAGGCAGCTTGATCACCTTCATTGCCTTTGTCTTCGGGTCGAAGCGCACGATCTGATCGGAGAAGGCGACGTTCATCCACACGATGCCCGACTTGTCGACCCGCACGGTGTGCGGATAGACCGCGCCGTTGCCAACCTCATAGTGCTCGAACTTCTTGGTCTTTGGATCGAACACGCCGAGCGAACCGCCGATGGAGTCGGCGAGGTAGAACTTTCCGTACTTGTCTTCCGCCAGACTGTGCGACGCGCGCGGTACGGTGAGGCCGTAGGGAGCGGGCGCCCCCATCTTGGTGAATGCACCGCCGGGTGGCATGCCTTGAGCGGGCTCCTGGTACGTCTTGCTCGTTCCGGTTTTCGGATCGGTCTCGATGACGGTGCCGGCGAACATGTCAACCGAGTAAAGCTTGTTCGATTCGCGATGCACTGCCGCATCGTGTGGCACGTTCGCGCCATCCAGACGCCATTGATAGATCTTCGCGTTCTGCAGCAGCGGATCGATGGGTTCGACCGGGCGCGAGTTCACGGGTGTCCCGTCGAAGGCTTTGGCAAGCCGCTCGGCGCGCTCCTTGATCATTGCGGCGTCGGTATTCATCAGGTAACCGTGCATGCGCTGCACCGACGGCACCCAACCCTCGACTGGACGCGGCGAGCGGGTGAATGCGTTGCCGAGCTGGTGGCAGCTCAGGCAGTCGCGCCCGAACTGCTCACGCGAGAAGGGTGCGCTAGGTGAGGCATCGAACGCGATACGCGAGAAATAGGAAAGTGCCGGGTGGTCGTCCGACACCTCTTTCGGGTCCGTCAACGGGGTGAGCTTCACCTGCAGCGAGGTTGCCGGAGCATCCAAGCGGATCTTGCGCAGGTCATCGCGGTGGTAGCGCTTGCGCACCCGGAAGTCGAGTTCGCCCTTGAGCTTGGCACTGAGGCTGAACGCTCCCTGGCGATCCGTGTAGACCGACACGCCGACGCCACGTCCGTCGGTCGCTGTGACGATGGCGCCTTCGATGCCGTTGCCGGCCGGATCGACCACTTTGCCGGACAGCGATCCGGCACTTGCCGGAAGGTGCATGAGGAGAGCCAGCGCCCCGAGTGCGCCGAACGCGGACATGGAGTAGGCATGCCTAGTCATTCTGAATAGTCTCCTGGAAGAATTCTTACCGGCAATGGGTGCGCCCACCGCCGGATTGATACATCGTAGGCGGCGTGACGGTTCCCGTCTTGTCCGTGCGCGCGCACGGTATTGTCCGCCAGCGCGCTTCATGTACGGAAACGGGCGGTTGCGACATCGAGCTACTTGTCGCTCCCATGGTTTGACAATAGATTACCGTCGACCTGCTACCGTCGAAGCCTCGGGCCGATGTGACTCTGCCCACCTATCCCTGACCGGCACACACGACCGGAGAACGCATGCAAGTGAATGTGGACGTCCGGTTCCCCGGAGGCGGATTGTCGGGAAGCGCGTCCGAGGGGATCTGCTGCTTCAGGGGGATCCCCTATGCTGCATCGACTGCAGGTGCACTGCGGTTTAAGCCCCCTCAACCTGTCGCGCCTTGGTCGGGTGTTGTCGATGCGCGACCGCCGGGGTCTGTCGCGCCTCAAGTGCCGTCGCGCTTGAGGTCGGTGATGGGCGATTTCGCACGCGCCCAATCCGAAGACTGCTTGCGCCTGACCGTGTGGACGCCCGCATGCGACTCGCGTTCCCGTCCGGTGCTCTTCTGGTTGCATGGTGGCGCCTACACCTCAGGGGCCGGCGATCTCGATTGGTACGACGGGGCCCGCCTGGCCCGTGAGGGCGACATTGTGGTGGTGAGCCCCAACTATCGCCTGGGCGCCTTGGGGTTCCTGAGAGCGGATGGGATCAGCGACGGCAACCTGGGCCTGCTGGATCAGGAAGCGGCGTTGCACTGGGTGCATCGATACATCCCGCACTTCGGGGGCAATCCGGATTGCGTGACCGTGATGGGTCAGTCGGCGGGCGCGAACTCGGCAGCGCTGCTCTTGGCTCGCCAGGACGCTGCGCGTCCGCTGGTCCGGCGCGCAATCCTGCAAAGCCCTGCGTTGGGCATCCGGCCGTATTCACCCGCGAGGAGCGCGGAGTTCGGAGAGGCGTTCCTGCGCATGGCCGGCGCCGGGCTCGGACGCGCACCGCTCGCCGACGCTGCTCTTGAACTTTCCGTGGAGCGAGTGCTCGAAGCGCAGCGCGAATCGGCGGGCTTGGCGGCGACTCTTGGAGTCACCAAGGGGCCGGTCGATCCCCCCTTCGCTCCGGTGGGGGACGGCGTGATCGTGCCCACCGACAAGGCCTACGGGGCCGCGCTGGCAAGGGCCGCTGGCCAGGTGGATGCCATCGTGGGCTGGACCGGCGACGAGATGTCCGCCTTCGTGACACCCGCCAGTCGCTCCCCGAAGGGCACCGGTACCGTCGACGAATCGCATTGCCAGCAGGATGCAGAGGTGTACTTTCGGGCCCCGGTACGCCGCTGGCTTGCCGATGCTGCGCGGCAGGGCCGACGGGCCTGGGCGTTCAGCTTCGACTGGGCGCCACGTGGAAACATCATCGGCGCCTGCCACTGCATCGAGCTGCCGTTCGTGTTCGGGACCGTGCGGGAATTCACCGGTGCGCCGATGCTTCGTGGCGGGGATCTCGACGAAATGGAGCACCTGTCGAGCGTAGTCCGCCGGACATGGATCGACTTCATCCGTACCGGCGATCCCAATCAGTCAGTCGCGTTCGGTTTCCCACCGTGGATGCACGCAACCGTGGATCGAAAACCCATCCTGCATTTCGATTCGACCTGCCGTGTCGAGAATGACCAAGCTTGATCCGGCGACGGGATGTGCACGAAGAGTCGATCCTCTGGAATCCGCGCGCGGGGACGAGTGGCTGGACAAACGGGGGTGTCGATGACGCCGAGGGTAGGTGATGACGGTGAGCTCGCCGAGAATCGCGCTGATGGCCGTGCCTTTCGGCCTCCGATGGTCGTCCTGATTCTGGCTTTCCTGACCATCGTGCTGGACGGTTATGACACGACGGCAATCGCTTTTGTCATACCGACCCTGGCGCAGGAGTGGGGTCAGGCGCCGTCCGCCTTTACGCTCACCCTGGTGGCGACCAGCGCCGGAGCCGTTCTCGGCTACATGCTGAGCGGCCGCATATCCGCGTGGCTGGGGCGGCGCAAGGCGATCGTTGCAGGCGTCCTGATGTTTGCCTTGGGCTCGTTCGCTACGGCTGCCGCGACGTCGATCACCGCATTGGCCGTCCTGCGCCTGTTGACCGGTATCGGGCTCGGGGCGGTGCTGCCGGCGGCGGTTTCGCTTTCCGTCGCGCAGTTCGACGCCAGACGTCGCGAGGTCGTCGCGGTCGCAGTCATCGCGGGTCTGTCCCTCGGTGCGGTCCTCGGCGGCCTCTCCGGAGGATGGCTGATCGGCCATTTCGGTTGGACGTCGGTCTTTGTGGTCGGCGGAATCCTTCCGTTGTTGCTGTGTCCGCTGTTGTGGTCGGGTCTGCCTGCCGACAGTGCGGCGGCGGCATCGGATGCACCGGCCTCGGAGGGGAAGGTGCGGGAGCTGTGGATGCCCGGGCTTAAGCTCCAGACCGGACTGATCTGGTGCTTCGCCTTCCTGGTCTTCGTTTCCACCTACGCCCTCCAGCTCTGGATACCCACCTTGCTGCTCGGCTACGGCTTCTCGCCTCGGCAGGCGCCGCAGGGCTTGGCAGCCTTTGGCGTCGGCGGACTGCTCGGCGCCGTCTTGTTAACGCTGTCTTCGGCGCTGGTAGGGGTGTTCCGCGCGCTGCCGCTGCTGATCGTGGTCTCGGTCCTGGCGATCGTGGGTGTTGTCTACTTGCCGCTTTCCGGCACGGTGGTGCTGTGGGTCGTCGGCGGAATGGGGCTCGGTCTGATTTCGGGCTGCCTCGGCCAAGCCGCGATGGCCGTATCGTTGTATACCCCGGCCTTGCGAACGTCGGGGGTGGGTTGGGCCGCGGCGCTGGGTCGGATAGGGTCGATCGTCGGCCCGATGGCCGGAGGGCTCCTGCTTGCCTCCGGTCAATCGGCACGCGGGACCATCCTCTGGGCTTGTGCGCCGGCGTTGCTCGCCGTTGGCGTCGTCATCGCGTTGGGTTCGCTTGCCCGACGCGCTGCACGGTGACGTTGCGGGATCCTATACAGCAGCCCTGCCTACTTCCGGCCGGAATTGCGCGGGTGGTCGCGGTCGCAAGATGTTGCGGTCGCAAGATGTTGCGGTCGCAAGATGTTGCGGTCGCAAGATTGCCGTTTCCGGCTTGGCGCCCTATAATTGAAGGTTTCCCGAACCGGGATGTCCTGGTTCGCGGACCCTACGAGGACAGCACATGGTCGTGATCCGACTGACCCGCGGCGGCGCCAAGAAGCGGCCCTTCTACCACGTCGTCGCGACGCACAAGCGCAGCCGCCGCGACGGCCAGTTCATCGAGCGTCTTGGCTTCTACAACCCGATCGCCACGGCGAACGAGGTCGGGTTGAACCTGGCTGCCGATCGCATCGACTACTGGGCAAAGCAGGGCGCCAGACTTTCACCGACCGTCGCGCGCCTGCTCGACGCGCACCAGCGCAAGCAGGCAGTCGCGGCCTGAGCCAGACCGAACCCTGGATCGACTCCGGGGCAACCGACGGGAACGGCGATGACCAGCCTGTCCCGCAATGAGGCCGCACCGGCCGGCAGCGAAGCGCCGCCCGATGCCATCGTGGTCGGGCGCGTCGTCGGCGCCTGGGGTGTGCACGGATGGCTGCGTGTCACCCCCTTCAATGATCCGCGCGAATCCGTGCTGCTCGGGCAGCGCCGCTGGTGGCTGCGCAGCGAGGGGCGCGTGCGCGCACTCGATATCGAGCAGGTGCGCATCCACGGCGATGCCTTGCTGGCCCGGGTCCACGGCGTCGAAGTGCGCGAGTCCGCGCAGGCCCTTGCCGGCGCCGAATTGCTGGTTGGCCGCTCGGCATTCCCGACCGCGCAGGCCGACGAGGTCTACTGGGTGGACCTGATCGGCTGCACGGTGCGCAATCCGGCGGGCGAAACGCTGGGCGTGGTGCAGGCGATCGACGAGTTCGGCGCCGATCCGGTGCTGCGTCTGGATGCCGGGTCGGGCGTCGCGCCGCGCCTGATTCCGCTGGTGTCGCGGCACATCCTCGCGATCGACCTGGCCGATCGTTCGATCCTGGCCGAGTGGGCGCTGGACGACTGACGGCCGGCCACGATGACGATGCGGATCGACGCCGTCACGATCTTTCCCGACATGTTCGAGGCGGTGACCCGCCACGGCATCACGGCGCGCGCTCACGCGCGCGGCCTGTGGTCGCTGTCGTGCTGGAATCCGCGTGACTTCACCGATGACGCCTACCGGCGCGTCGATGACCGCCCCTACGGGGGCGGCCCCGGCATGGTGATGCTCGCCCAGCCGCTGGCGCAGGCGATCGCCGCTGCTCGCGCCGCCGGCAGTGCCGGCCGGCCGGTGATCGCGCTTTCGCCCCAGGGCCGTCTGCTCGATGACCAGCGCGTGCGTGCACTGGCCTGCGGCCCGGGGGTGATCCTGGTGGCCGGGCGCTACGAGGCCATCGACCAGCGCCTGCTCGAGCGGCACGTGGACGAGGAGATCTCGATCGGCGACTTCGTCGTTTCCGGCGGGGAACTGCCGGCCATGATGTTGATCGATGCGGTGGTGCGCCAGTTGCCCGGCGCGATGAACGATGCGCAGTCGCCCGCCGCCGATTCCTTCGCCGACGGCCTGCTCGATTGCCCGCACTACACGCGGCCCGAGGTGTTCGAAGGCGCAGCGGTGCCGGCGGTACTGCTGTCCGGACACCATGCCCGGATTGCGCAATGGCGCCGCCAGCAGGCGCTTGCGGCTACCCAACGGCGGCGTCCCGAGTTGATAGCGCGCGCTCGCGCCGCCGGCCTGCTGTCGGCCGACGACGAGCAGGTACTGGCCGATTTGGAGAATGGGCCGACAAGCGCTTAAAATCATTGGTTTCCCATCCTCTGCCCGGCAAACGCCCGGCCGATGCCAGCCGGCCCAGGCGCCGCGGCAAGGCTGCGGCAATACCCTCCAACACGGCCCGGCGCACGATGGTTCCAGGAGCCCATGGCATGAATCTGATCGCCCAACTCGAGCAGGAAGAAATTTCCCGCCTCGGCAAGACCATTCCCGATTTCGCTCCCGGCGACACGGTCATCGTGAGCGTGAACGTGGTCGAGGGCACCCGCAAGCGCGTGCAGGCCTACGAAGGAGTCGTGATTGCGCGCCGCAATCGCGGGCTGAATTCGGCCTTCATCGTGCGCAAGATCTCCTCGGGCGAGGGCGTCGAGCGCACCTTCCAGTTGTATTCGCCGCTGATCGCGGGCATCGAGGTGAAGCGCCGCGGCGACGTGCGTCGCGCCAAGCTCTACTACCTGCGCGATCGTTCCGGCAAGTCGGCCCGCATCAAGGAAAAACTGCCGGGCAAGGCGGCGCGCGGCACGGCCGATTGATTCACGGCTCCTGAGCGCAGGCCCGCAAGACGGGCGCGCAGCGCCGGTCCAACTCGCGCAAGGGCGCCTCGCAGGCGCCCGTTTCTTTACCTGCGGCGCGGCCTGCCGGGCCCGCCAGTCCGCCTTTGGTATCGTGAGCCTCATGCCCACCGATCCCGGCTCCGCCGATCCGGATGCTCCCGCGCCGTCGCTTGCCGATACCGACCATTCGGTGCGCCTGGCGCGCTTCGACCCGAGCTTCGACCCGCACCAGATGCCGATCGTCGTACCCGGCGAGACCCTGCCGGCGGTGCCTGCGGCGCGCCTGGCGCCCGAGGCCCTGCGCCGGCGTTTCGCGCAACCACCGCCGTGGCGACCGGAGCAGACCGACGATCGCTTCCGGTTCGGACACGCCGACCCGCGCGCTGCCGCCGTGCTGGTGCCGATCGTCGACCATCCTGCCGGCACGACGGTGCTGCTGACGCAGCGCACCTTCAACCTGCGCGATCATTCCGGGCAGGTGGCGTTTCCGGGCGGGCGGATCGAACCGGGCGATGCCTCGCCGACGGCGGCGGCGCTGCGCGAGGCCCGCGAGGAAGTGGGCCTGGCCGCGTCGGCCATCGAAGTGATCGGGCAACTGCCCGAATACCTCACCGGCACCGGCTTTCGCGTCACGCCGGTGGTGGGCCTGGTGACGCCGGGTTTCGTCGTGCGCCCCGATCCCGGCGAGGTCGCGCTGGTGTTCGAAGTGCCGCTCGCCTTCCTGATGGATCCGCACCATCACCAGCGCCGGCGCGTGCTGTCCGACCCGGCCGGGCGCACCTTCTTCGCCATGCCGTACCGGCCGCCGGGCGCGCCTGCGGAGCATTTCATCTGGGGTGCAACGGCGGCGATGCTGCGCAACCTGTATCGTCTGCTGATCGCCTGAGATCGATCGGTTTGCTGTCCAGATGGGATTCATCGCACTGATTTTCGCGCTGCTGGTCGAACAGGGACGGCCCCTGCCCGGCAACAACATCGTGCATCGCTGGGCTAGCACCTTCGCCGACGCGGTGCGTGGTGCAAGCGATGCCGGTGAGCGCCAGCAAGGCGCCCTGGGCTGGTTCCTGGTGGTGGCGCCGGTACTGATCGGTGTGGTGGCGCTGCAATGGTTCGCCGCCTGGCTGCATCCGCTTGCCCTGTTCGTGTTCCACGTGCTGGTCCTGTACCTGACGATGGGCTTCCGCCAGTTCAGCCACTCGTTCACCGCCATCCAGCTTGCACTCGCCGCCGACGATACGGACGGCGCGCGACGCGTGCTCGAGGACTGGCTGGCGCGCACCGACCCCGACGAGGACGCGGATCGGCCGCCGCGCGAAGCCTCGAACGAGGAAATCTGTCGCCAGGCGATCGCACATGCGCTGGTGGCTGCGCATCGCTACGTATTCGGTCCGCTGTTCTGGTACATCCTGTTGCCCGGGGCGATCGGGCCGGTGTTGTACCGCTTTGCCGAACTGCTCGCGCGTCGCTGGGGCGATGCGGTGGCCGAGGGTGCCGCGCGCGTCGAGGAGCCATACGGATACTTTGCGCGGCGCGCCTACGCCGTGCTCGATTGGTTGCCGGCGCGGCTGTCGGCAGCGGGCTTCGCGATCGTCGGCAACTTCGAAGATGCCGTGTACTGCTGGCGCGGCGCGGTGGCTGCCGGCACCAGCGCCGAGCAGCGCGCGCTGCTGCTGGCCTCCGGCGGCGGAGCGCTCGGCTTGCGCGTTGCCGAGCCCGCGCTCGAGGCGCGCTGGGCGGGCGGCGAGCAGGGCTTCGAGTGGACGGGCAGCGAGCCCGATGCAGCCGGCCTGCGCAGCGCCGTCGGACTGGTGTGGCGATCGGTGATCCTGTGGATCAGCCTGTTCGCGATGCTCACCATCGCCACCTGGCTTGGTCGCTGACTGTCTCTCCCGCCTGCGAGCGCGACGGCGTGGTCAACCGGCCGCGACCTGCTCGCCGAGTTGCAGGTACAGGCGATGGCGCGTGGCGTCGACGCTGCCATCCTCGACCGCGCCGCGGATCGCGCAGCCGGGTTCGTCGCGATGGCGGCAGTCGTTGAAGCGGCAGCGCCCGAGCAGCGGGACGAACTCGCGCATGGCGTGCGTGCGCTGCGACTCCGACAGGTGCGCCAGCCCGAAGCTCTGGAAGCCGGGCGTGTCGATGATGCGCGCCTGCGGTGCAAGGCTTGCCGGCACCTCGAACATGCGGCTGAAGGTCGTGGTGTGGCGCCCGCTCGACAGCGCCGCCGAGATCGCCTGCGTGCGCAGGTCGGCGTCGGGCACCAGCGCGTTGACCAGCGTCGACTTGCCCATGCCCGATTGTCCGAGCAGCAGCGTGGTGCGCCCGGCCAGCCAGGGTCCCAGGCTGGCGCGCGCGCCGGCCGGATCGGCGCCGGCGGCGATCCGGATCAGGCGATAGTCCAGGGCGTGGTAGATCGCCAGGCGCGGCTCGATGGCCTGCTGCGCCTCGGCCAGGTCGTGCTTGTTGACGATCAGCGCCACGTCGATGCCCGCGGTCTCGATCGCGATCAGCATGCGTACCAGCAGCGCCTCCGAGAACGGCGGCTCGCCGGCAATGACTACCCCCGCCTGGTCGACGTTGGCCGCCAGCAGCTTGCGGCGCAGGTGATCGCTGCGTTGCAGGACATTGCGGCGCCGCTGCAGCGATTCGATGACCGCCTGGCCAGCGCCGAGTTGGCGCACGCGCACCTGGTCGCCGACACACAGGTCGCTGCGCCGGGCGCGGGTGACCGCAATCTGGTCAGGCCACTGGCCGCTGGGCGAACGGACCAGCAACTGGCGGCCGAAGCTGGCCGCCACCACGGCATCGTCACAGGTGCTAGTTGCCGCTGCGCCCGAAGACGGCATCGCTCTTGGCGGCGCAGATGAAGTCGTTTTCGGAGATGCCGTTCACCGAGTGGGTGCTGAAGCGCACCGTGCAGCGGTTGTAGCCGACCAGCAGGTCGGGGTGGTGGTCCTCGCCATGCACCATCCAGGCCAACGCGTTCACGAAGGCGATGGTGTCGTAGTAGTCGCGAAAGGCGTAGCTTCGCTCGAGTGCGCCGTCGCGCAGGCTCCAGCCGGCGAGTTCGGTCAGTTGCGCTTCGATCTCGGTGGCGCCATAGGCACGCTCGGAGTCGATTGCGCGTGACTTGCGCGCCAGCAGTTGCGCGCGCGGGATCAGGGCTCTCATGGTCGGTTTCGTTGCGGGTTGTCGATGCGGACTTGCCAGCGATTCAGGCGCTGGCGCCGGCGAGTCGCCGGTCCTCGAGAGCAAGCAGCCGCGCGATTCGTTGCGAGGCGGGAGGATGCGAATCGTAGAACGCCGAGTGTAGCGGATCAGGCGTGAGCGTCGAGGCATTGTCCTCGTAGAGCTTGACCAGTGCGCTGACCAGGTCGGCGGCGCGCGCGTGATCGGCGGCGAAGGCGTCGGCCTGGAACTCATGACGTCGCGAGGTCCAGCTCGCCAGCGGCTGCAGCAGGAAGCCGAACACCGGCAACACCAGGAAGAACAGCACCAGGGCCGATGCCTCGAACTCACCGGCACCCGGCGTCAGGCCCAGGCCCTGGTAGAACCATCCCTGGCGCGACAGCCAGCCGAGCAGCCACAGGCCGGCGAGGCTGGCGGCAAACATGACCGCGATGCGCTTGGGCACGTGCCGATGGCTGAAGTGACCCAGCTCGTGCGCGAGCACTGCCTCGATCTCGTCGGGCTCGAGGCGCTCGAGCAGGGTGTCGAAAAACACGATCCGCTTGCTGCGCCCCAGCCCGGTGAAATAGGCATTGCCATGCGCCGATCGCCGGCTGCCATCCATCACGAACAGGCCTCGCGCAGCGAAGCCGCAGCGCGCCAGCAGCGCCTCCACGCGTTGTCGCACCGCGCCGTCGGCGAGCGGCTCGAAGCGGTTGAACAGCGGCGCGATCAGGCTCGGGTACAGCACCAGCACGCCCAGGTTGAATGCGATCCAGGCGCCCCAGGCCCACAGCCACCAGAGCGGGCCGGCGCTGCGCATCAGCCACAGCACCAGCGCCAGCAGCGGCAGGCCGAGCGCCATCGAGAGTGCGGCACCCTTGAGGGTGTCGGCGAGGAACAGCTTCGGCGTCATGCGATTGAAGCCGAAGCGCTGCTCGAGCCGGAAGTGCCGGTACCAGGTGATCGGCAATTCGCTCAGCGCGCCGATCAGCGCCACGCCCGCCACGAACAGCAGGGAACGCGCGAAGGCTGCCTCGGGTAGCCAGGAAGCCAGCATCGCCAGCAGCCACTGCAGGCCGCCGAACAGGGTGAGTGCGAGCAGGATCAGCGTGCCGACCAGGGCGTCGATGATGCCCAGGCGCACGCGTGCGATGGTGTAGGCGGCGGCCCTGTGGTGCGCCTGCACGCTGATGTGCGCGGCGAATTCGCGCGGCACCGCGTTGCGATGGGTCGCGACATGGTGGATCTGGCGCGTGGCCAGCCACATGCGCAAGGCCGCCGATGCCAGCAGTGCCGCGGCGAACACGTAGGTGAAGGCGAGGGCTGTCAAGTGCGTTGCTGTGCGAGAATCATCGATGGAGAAAATTATGTCACAGGCTTCGGCGTCGACCGCCAACCCGGAAGGCCCCGATGAGTCGTCGCTGCAGCGACGCCCTGACGAGACCCTGCTGATCTGGGTCGACATGGAAATGACCGGGCTCAACCCGATCGTCGATCGCATCATCGAAGTCGCGATCGTGGTCACCGACGACGCCCTGAACATCATCGCGAGCAGCGAGGCGCTGGCGGTGCGCCAGCCCGCCGCGGTGCTCGAGGCGATGGACCAGTGGAATCGTGCGACGCATGGCCGCTCGGGGCTGGTCGATCGCGTGCTCGCCTCGCCCTGGACGGAGGCGAGCGCCGAGCAGGCGCTGCTCGGGTTCCTCGCGCCGCTGGTGCCGCCCGGCAAGTCGCCGATGTGCGGCAACTCGATCTGCCAGGATCGCCGCTTCATGGCGCGCTACATGCCGCGCCTCGAAGGGTATTTCCACTATCGCAATCTCGATGTGAGCACGCTCAAGGAGTTGTGCAAGCGCTGGCGGCCCGAGGTCGCGCGCTCCTTCGTCAAGCGCAGTGCCCACACCGCGATGGCCGATATCGCCGAGTCGATCGACGAGTTGCGCCACTACCGCGACCACTTCCTGGTCGTCGATCGCGACGCCGATCCGGCCTGACTCGCGCCAGCCAGAATCCACCCCAGCGCGGCCGATGCCAGCGCCAGGCTGAGGCCGGCGGCCAGCCACAGGCCGCGCGGCCCGCCCACGCGAGCGGCCCAGTCGCTGCCCGGAGCGCCGACTTCGAACGCCAGCCACCAGCCGCCGCCGAGCCCGATCCCCCACAGGCAGACCAGGTACACCAGCATCGGCAGCGCGGTGATGCGATAGGCGCGCAGCACGAACGCGCACATCGTCTGCCCCGCGTCGAACAGGTGAAACATCGCGACCAGCGCGAGCAGGGGCGCGGTGGCGGCGATCACCGCCGGGTCGCTGCTGTACAGGCCAGCCAGCGGTTTACGCCAGGCGTACAGCGCCGTGCCGGTGAGCAGCGCGCAGCCAAGCGCAATGCGCAGGCCGGCGCGGGTGCGCGCGCGCGCCTCGGCGGACTGCGCGGCACCCAGGGACTGCGCCACCAGCACGCTGGTGGCAGTGGCCAGCGCAAGCGGCACCATGTACACCAGCGCCGCGACGTTGGCCGCGATCTGGTGGCCGGCGGCGACGGTTGCACCCAGCCTGGCAACGAACAGCGCCATGAAGGTGAAGGAAGTGACCTCGACCAGGTAGCTCGCGCCGATCGGCAAGCCGAGGGCGAGCAGAATGCGCAAGCGCGCCGGCTCCGGCCAGCCGAGTGCGCCGGCGCCCACCACGCCCAGCGTGCGGTAGATGGCGTCCAGGCGCACGGCCACCAGCGCCAGCAGCACCGACAGCCAGGCGAGCAGCGCCGTCGCCACGCCGCAACCGGCGCCGCCCAGCGCCGGAACGATGAAGGTGTCGCCATGGCGCCAACCGTCCATGAACAGCGCGTTGAGCGGCACTTTCAGGACCAGGCCGGCGAGATTGATCAGCATCACCGCCTTCGGCCGGGCGATGGCATTGGACAGTGCATAGAAGACCCGGAACAGCAGCGCCGCCGGCAGGCCGGCGGCCACCGCCCACAGGTAGGGGCGCGTGACAGCGGCAACCGGCGGTGGCGCGCCGCTCATGACCAGCCACAGGTCGCTCCAGGCCAGTGCCGCGCAACCGGGCACCATCAGTGCCAGGGCCAGCCAGATCGCCTGGCGCACTTCGCGTCCGATCTGCTGGTGGCGCTGCGCACCGTAGTGCTGCGCGACGATCGGGCTGAGCGCGAGCAGCACGCCCATGGCTGCGATGTAGATGCTGATGTAGATGCTCGCGCCGAGCCCGACGGCGGCCACATCGACGGCCGAACGCCGCCCGGCCATGACGATGTCGATCACGCCGTTGAGCATCACCGCCAGTTGGGCGATCAGCACCGGCCAGGCGAGGGCGAGGATTTCGCGCCCGTGGCCGCTACGCACCGCTGGCGGCCGGGCCGTGCTCACCCTTGCGCGCCGCCGGCCGGCGCGCGCCGATAGAGGCGGAAGCGTTCATCGCGATCGCTGCGCCGCTGGCCTTGCCAGTGCAGCGACCAGCCCGGCATCGGCGCGGCCGCGGCGTGCGCCGCCGACCCCTGGTCCTCGACCAGCAGCCACGGGCAGCGCTCGCCCGGCACGCCGAAGTGCAGCCGGGCGAAATAGTAGAAGCTGGCGCGTGGCGCCGCCGACAACTGTTCGGTGGTGACGCATTGCGCGCCCGTGTACGCTGGTCCCCCCGCGTACGCTCGTTCCAGTTGCAAGGCCACTTCCCGGTAGGTGTTGCGATCGTTGAAGACCGGCAGCCACAGGGTCATCAGCAGGAACCAGGCGAGCACCACGCCACCGCACGAGAGCACCATTGCGCGCCAGATCATGCGCGGCTGGCGCGAGGCGCGCCAGCGTACCAGCGCCAGCCAGCCCAGGGTGGCGAGCGCGCCGAGCAGCGGCCCGGTTACGCTCCACTGCGGCACGAAGCCGGGTGCGATCTGCGCCGCGCGAAATGCCATGCGCGGCGGGTAGCCGGTCATCAGGGCGATCCAGTAGCCCCAGATCACGATGCCGAACAGGGTGAAGCTGATCACCGCGAACCAGTCGATCAGGCTGACGATGCCGCGCTTGAGCGTCGGCATGCCGACGGCCGCGAGCATGGCCAGCGGCACCGCGGCGGGCAACAACCAGCGCTCGGCGCCGCTGGGCACGGCCAGCGTGCCCAGCACCAGCGCGCCGAGGGTGAGCAGCGGCAGGGCCACCGCCGGTTCGCTCCAGCGCCCGCGCCAACGGTAGACGGCCCACAGCGCCACCGGCCAGGCGGGCCAGTAGAACCAGGGCACGGTGCGCGCCAGGTAGGCCAGCGAATTGGCGCTCGGACCCGACATCGATGCCAGGTTCCACGCCAGCCACTGCGTCAACTGGGCCTGCGCGGCCGCCCCGCCGCTGGCGAGCAGCAGCGGCCAGGGCAGCCCGAGCGCGCAGGCCAACGCCACGGCGGGCACCAGCATGCGTCGCGCGACCAGGCGCCAGGCGCGGCAGGCAATCGGCAGCAGGACCAGCACCAGCAACAGGGCCAGCGCGGTGCCGATGCCGTGGCTGAGCAGGCTCGCGGCGATGGCGGCACCGGCGATCGCGCCGCCGAGGGCCGGACGCTCGAGCGCGCGGGCGCAGCCGAACAGGAAGGCGGCGATCCAGGCGAGTTGCGCCGGTTCGCCGGTCGTCTCGTGCACGCGCACCAGCAGGCCGAAAGTCGCCATCAACAGCAGCAGGCCGGAATCGGCGATGGCGCGGCCATAGTCGGTCTGCGAGGCCGAGGCGCCGAAGGGGTCGCTGGGCTGCACGCCGGAACGGCGCGCCAGTGCCCAGGTGGTGTACCAGGCCAGCACCAGCAACAGGGTCAGCGTGACCACCACCGCGAACTGCACTGCGCCGTGCTCGCCCAGCAGCGGCGCAAACAGGCGCCCGATCAGCGCATCGATCCAGAACGGCAGCGGCCCTTCGGTGGTCACCGGCAGGCCGGCAATGTTGGGAATCGCCCAGTCGTGGGCGCCCCCGCGCATCATCGTCAGGGCAATGCCGAAGCCGGCCGCATCATGTACGCGCCACGGATCGCGTCCGATGAATCCGGGCAGCGTGTAGAGCACGCACAGCAGCAGCAGGCCCCATCGCGGCAGCTTGCCTGCTTCGAGCGTGGTGACGATGAACGGTCGCATCGGGTCGGAAAAAGGCAGCCGCTGCTGCCTTGCTGCAGCCTATCGGAGGCCGCGGCTGATGCCCGTTGCCGCCCGGCCACGGCGGCGATGCGCACCGCCACGCATGCGCGCACGCGGGTGGTGCGCAGCGGGCGGCAGGCCGACAGCCGGAATCACTTGCCCGAACGGGCGAACTTCTGGCGAAACTTCTCGACCCGGCCGGTTTCGATGATGCGCTGCTGCGCGCCGGTGTAGAACGGGTGCGATTCCGAGGTGACGTCGAGCTTGAACAAGGGGTATTCCTGCCCGTCGTCCATCTTGATCTTCTCGCGCGTGCCCACGGTGGAGCGGGTGATGAACTTGAAGCCGCTCGACATGTCCATGAACACGACGTCGCGATAGTCGGGATGAATGCCTTCTTTCATGATCGGGTCTCCGGGTGCCGCATCGCACGACGATTCGGGCACGTCGTGACGAAAACCTTGCATTTTAATGCGGCTGACCCGTCAGGTGCAAGTGCTCAACTGCCGCGGCGCATCAGGTCGAAGAATTCCTGGTTGCTCTTGGTCTGACGCACCTTGTCGAGCAGGAATTCCATGGCCTCGAGTTCGTCCATGTCGTGCAGCAGCTTGCGCAGGATCCAGATCTTCTGCAGCACCTCGGCCTTGATGAGGAGCTCCTCGCGCCGGGTGCCGGAGCGGTTGATGTCGATGGCGGGGTAGACGCGCTTCTCCATCATGCGCCGGTTCAGGTGCAGCTCCATGTTGCCGGTGCCCTTGAACTCCTCGTAGATCACCTCGTCCATCCGGCTGCCGGTGTCGATCAGCGCGGTGGCGATGATGGTGAGCGAGCCGCCTTCCTCGATGTTGCGCGCGGCGCCGAAAAAGCGCTTCGGGCGCTGCAGCGCGTTGGCGTCGACGCCGCCGGTGAGCACCTTGCCCGAGGCCG
>CAZXLV010000023.1:0-3404 GCA_964641405.1 uncultured Limnobacter sp.
CCTTGCGCGCGCCGCACTCGGGGCAGGTCCAGTTGATCGGGATGTCCTCCCAGCGGGTACCCGGAGCGATGCCCTCCTCGGGGCAGCCCTTCTCCTCTTCGTAGATCCACCCGCATATCAGACACATCCACGTGCGAAATCCTGCGCCGGGCGCCTCGCTCATCGCTGTCCTCTCAGGCCGGTTCGGCACACCGCCTCGTCGGGCCGGTGCTGCGTTATGTGAGATCGCGGCGCGCCTCCCAGCACACCGTGAACCGATGTTAACCTCGGGTCGAAGCCCTCACCTTTCATCGCCGACCAGTGGCCAAGGTGTTGCGATGAACGCACAGCCATCAGAGAGGAAATGCGCGTGAAAAAGCGCCTGCCGACCGGCCTGTACGCGCTGACGCCCGACTGCGCGGACGACGACTGGCTGGCGGGGGCGGTGGCCGCAGCGATTCGCGGCGGCGCGTCCGCCGTGCAATACCGGAACAAGGTCCTGGACGCAGTCGCTCGCCTGCGGCAGGCGCAACGCCTGGCCGAGGTGTGCCGGGCGGGCGGCGCGCTGTTCATCGTCAACGATTCGGTGGAACTTGCGCGCGCAGTCCAGGCCGATGGCGTACACCTCGGGCGCGAAGACGCCGAACCGAGCCTGGCGCGCGCGGCGCTCGGGCCGGCGGCGATCATCGGCGTGTCGTGCTACGACTCGCTCGAGCGCGCGCTCGCGCTGCGCGAGTGGGCCGACTACTGTGCCTTCGGCAGCGTGTTCCCGTCGGTGACGAAACCCGACGCGGTGCGTGCGCCGCTTGCGCTGTTCGGGCAGGCACGTGCAGCCGGCTTGTACCCGGTGGCGATCGGAGGCATCGATGCCGGCAACGTTGCGGCGGTGACAGGTGCCGGCGCAGCAGCGGCGGCGGTGATCACGGCGGCGTTCGGGGAGGGGCGTGAGGACGGGCGCGTGGAGCTCGCGGAGATCGAGTCGCGGGCGCGAGAGATCGTCGAGGCCTTCGAAGCGAGGAGGCGAAGCATGTCTACCCCGCCCACCTCCACGGCGCGGTGAGAGCGGCTCGGTCGATTTCGCTGGAGTGGGCGATCAGCGGCGTTCAATGCCGCCGGAACACCGCATCGAGATCGGCAACATCGATGGCCTGATCGAACCACATACCGATCGCAGCAAGATCGGCTCCTTCGATACGAGCCCGAATTTCGGGTGGCAGTTCCCCGAAGCGGCGCGTCAGCAGACGCAGCAAGGCGGCCACCTGGCCTTCGCGCTGCCCTTCTTCCCGGCCTTCTTCCCGGCCTTCTTCCCGGCCTTCCTCCCGGCCTTCCTCCCGGCCTTTCTCCCGCCCTTCCTGCCGGCCCTCCTGCAACCCTTCCTGCCAGCCCTCCGCGCGCGCCTTTTTCCGGGCAGCTCGCTTCTCCCGTTCGAATGCGATCAAGAGATCGTCGGGAAACATGCCATGGACCTCCGCAAGATCGTCCGTCTCGGGAATGTTAGCTTCAGGTATCCGGTGGCGCAATCGCCGGTTCAGCCAGATCGCGAAGGCACGCCGGATACGCTGGTGCTCGTCGCCCGAGAGCCATTGCACCAGGTCCGCGGTGACGGCGCGGAAATCCTCGGGCGTGCCCGCAACCTCCAGCCGGAACAAGGCGGCCACCAGGTTGCGCACCGGCGACTTCGCATCGGCCAGACGCCTCTCGTCGACGAGCAGGTAACGCACCTGCGCGCGGAAGGGCGCCAGTCCCGGTGGCGACGCCTCAACGAGGTCATCGAGTGAATGCGCCGAACGCCACGGTGCTTGCCCGTTGTAGAGCACGATCGGCAGCACCGGCGGCAGCTTTCCATCGGGGCCAAGCTCCTTGCGCGCAACCAGATCCTGGTACAGCAGCCCGACGTAGACGTGGATGCGCGCCGCCATCCAGCGGTCGGGCACCGACTGGAATTCCAGCAGCAGGTAGACATACAGCCATTCGCCGTGCAGGCGGACCTTCCACACCATGTCGTCGAGACGCGTACGCAGGTCGTCGCTCACATAGCTGCCGTTGACGCGGCGCATGCTTTCGAAGTCGGCCGACTTCACCCATTCATGAGGAACGAAGCCCAACAGCAGGTCGCGCACCATCTCCGGCGCGGCGAACAGCAGCTTGTAGCCGGTGTCGTGGTCGTGGGGCATCGGCCCACGGTAGCGCACGCATACCAGGTGCGATATCGGAAGGACGTATCGGCCGAACGCATCGACCGGCATGAACCGAAGCGTGCGAGAAACCTGCGCGACCATGGCCTGGATTTCGTTGACGCCCAGAGCGTCTTCGAGGGGCTTACGTTCACCTTCGAGGACGATCGCTCCTCGCCGACGAGCCATTCGACAAGATGCGCGGTTTCCGAGCGAAAACCGGTCACTGTCGTGGCGACCTCCAGCCGGAACAGGGCCGCCGCGAGATTGCGCAGCGGCGCCTCGGCGGCCGCCAGTCGCCACTCGTCGACCAGCAGGTAGCGAGCTTGTGTGCGATAGCGTGCAAACCCCGGCGGCGCCAGGGAGAGCAAGGCATCAAGGGGACCCGCCGCGCTCCAGGTTCACAGCGTAGGCTAGCCGTGTGCGACATTCCTGAGCCTGGCGCGATAGGCTTCGATACGCTCTACGTCTTCCTCACGCACCTCCACCTCCTTGAAGCTTTGTCCGTCATCCAGGATCCGGTAGGTGAAGTAACGGCCATCCTTGCTCGAATAGTAGGTCAGTCGATCCCGACAGCGCCAACCGACATCCTTCGCATTAACCAGTTCGACGAGTCCATCTTCGCGGAGACGCAATCGACCTCTGTAATCAATTTCATACGCCCCAGCACCCTCTTTGGCAACCTCTGCTTGATCGAGAGCTCGATAGTTGGAGAGCGCTGACAAGCGAACCCCAGTTTCCACGGTCATGCATCCACCGCCTGGTTCAAGCATGACTTCACCGGTTCGCGCGTAACGCTCGATGACTGTACGCAGGTCGGTCAGCGAGACTTGATCACTGCGCAACGATGCCGGCTCCGACGCATGCCCATGCCTATACCTGACCAATCCCAAGACGATACGGCTCTGGTGCTCGCTCAGGAGTTGCGATCCATGACCAAAGGTCACCAACTCGCGCACCTCTCCGCCATAAGTGGTTGCCAGTTCCACTTCTCCAAGGCTCTCTCCATGATCGGACAGCACAATGACGAGAGCATCATCGAGCCGCCCACGAATACGCAATCCGTCCATCAGCCTGCCTACCTGGGCATCGACGGTGGTCAATGCAGTCCCGTGGCGCGCTACAACCGCATTCGAATGATGAAACCTACGTATCGTACGACGCGTCTTGAATGGAAAGTGAGCGGACTCAAAATGCACCGCAAGGAAGAGCGGGGTCGCCTCTTCGGTTGCTGCCAGCGCCTCATCAACG
>CAZXLV010000023.1:3414-19116 GCA_964641405.1 uncultured Limnobacter sp.
AAGCCGTTGGCGTCGTAGTTCGCCGTCGAGGCGACGTTGAGGTACGAAAAAGGCAAAAGGTGCTGTGCCAGGCCGACCTGAAGCAGCAAGTTGGTCAGCGGTGCATCGTTCAGCCGCTGCAGAACAAAGTCGAGAGCGCCGACCCTGGGCCCAACGACCCGATCGAAACCGAACGACTCGTCAAGGTTTGAGAAGCGACGCTCGTCGATTGCGAGGATCGTACGGTATCCCGCCTCACTGAGGTCTTGGGTGACAAGTCCCTCGCGCTTTACCCGCTCCACGTCACGCAGATTGAAGACTGCACCATGCTCGGCCGGCGACAGGCCGCTAAGCAGCGAGACCCAAGCGGGAAAGGTGCGGCCGATAGGTGTATAGGCGCGCTCGAATCGGGTTCCACCCTCGAGAAGCGCTTCCAGATGTGGTAACTCGCGTCGCGCTGTCTGCATCATATGGGCCGACAGTGAATCGATCCCAACAATGATGATGTTTCGTGGTTCCGCATAGCCTGCGCCTGTTCCCGGGCTCCAGAAGGCGGCGCCGACCGAGATTCCAACAATTCCTGAGAGCGTCGCACCGATGGCAAGTCGCCTCAGCGAAAACGCACGAAGGAACGCCACGACTGCCGCCGCAAGCAGCACTGATCCAGCCCCGGCAGCGATAGCTGGACCGGCGATCGCATCAAGGGGGACAGAGTAATTGGACAATGGAAACAACAGGTGGTTGCCTGCCACCATGAAGAGCCACGTCGCCAACAACAAGGACCACCGGAGGACGGCCGATCGAACGCCGGTGGCCGATGCAACGTGGCCTGCCACCCAAGTAACGGCAACGTAGCACAGCGCTAGCGACAGCAGTTGCGATCCGAAATTGCGGATCAACTCGATATGTACGGCAGGAACCGCGAGTGCACTGGACAGCAGCGCACGCACGTGGGTGTCACTGAGAGCCAGATTCGACGACTCTATGAGACAGGGTGTGTAGTAGGCCAACATGAACACGAAGAGCTCGGTGCCTCTGGCGACTATCCAGGTTGGACGCTTGGCTGCCACGATCGGCCTCCTGCAGAAATCCGTTCAATGCAAAAGGCCCGCCCGACTGATCGGACGGGCCTTTTGCCAAGGTCAAGAACGAAGGTTGCTACCGCCGTCTCGAACTCAAACGCGGCACTCAGCGGGCACGTACTTGTTATTGGTAGCTGCGCTCACCGCGCAGGCCCACGTCACCGGACCGCTCCCAGGCGTACCCGGGGTGAGCGTCAGGGAGACGCCTTTGGCGGTCCCGTCCATGGTCACGGTCAAGGTGCCGCTGGCGCAGGCCAAGGTTGCCACGTGACCGCCAACAGCGGTGTTCACCCCACGGCAGGCATTGGTCAAGGCACCATCGTTGGCGATGTTCTCGGCAACGGTGACTTTGGCACCACTCGCGAGCGAAAGCCCTTCGCTGACCCGCGCCCGCACCGTGTAATCCTGATACGCCGGCAGCGCCACCGCCGCGAGAATGCCGATGATCGCCACAACGATCATCAACTCGATCAGGGTGAAACCCTTCTGCATTTGCCTGCTCATCTTCGTCATCTTCAACTCCCGATTGGGTGATTGGGTTGTGGGTCGAGGTCATCGACTCGCGTAGATAGATGCAGGCAACGTGCCATGCAACCGCAGCGGTGCCATCGGACCGACGAACGGCAGGCGCAGCGGATTCGTGTGCGATCCGTCACATCCCTGCGGCCGCCCAGCGCCTCGGCGCCGCAGGTGCCGATTGCGCTCGACGCGCATTCGCGCAGTTGCTGACGATTCACGTCACCCTCACCTGACGCGCCACGACAGTCGAGCCCCGCTCCTTCATGCGGAGATCGACCCACCATGCCGTCAATCAAAGTCGCCGAGCAGGTGCGCCGGCACGATGCGTCCACCCCGGCCGAGCGGCGGATTACGTCACAGCTTGCCGTCGTGGGCGCCCACCCAGCCGGCCGTTCGCTCGCGCTGCGCGGACCTTGGCCAGGGAGGTGGAGGCGCCGCCCGTCTTGCCCAACACACCGGCAGCCTATTGCCGCGACGCGAACACTTCAGCGAGCAAGCGCGGGAGATGGAGATCGACGTCGAGGCGTTGAAAGTACAAGCCGAGTCCGCTCGGGCTGATCTCAATCGACGATCCGGCAATCAGCCGGCCACGAACTCGACGATTGCGTTGAACCGACCGCCGAGTGCGCGCTGCGCCAACTTCAGGTCGTAATCCGCCTGCAGGTTCAGCCAGAACTGTGGCGTCTGCCCCAACGCCCGACCGAGGCGGGGTGCGAGGTCGGCGGTGACCGGCCGCGATCCGTTCACCACATGTGAAATGCGCATCGGGGCAAGGTCGATGGCGCGCGCCAATTGCGCCTGGGACAGACCGAGTTCAGCAATGACCTCACGCAGGTATTCATCGGGATGGACAGGGGGAGACCGCTCTTCGACCTCATCATCTGCACCGGTCAGTGATAGTCGACAATTTCGACATCGAACGCATCGCCATCCTCGAAACACCAGGGTTCAGTCGCGTGGCCGATGCACAGGGTCGGCCACCTGGACAGGCCTTCCTGGACATGGACAGGCGGTACGACTTGAGATAGGATGTTAGGTAGCATCAAAACTGGTACGGAAATGTCAGGCCCTCACCAGAAAATCTCGATTTCCTTGCCGGCATCTTCACTCCAGTTCGTCGAGCAGTACCGGAAGGCCTACTCGGTCGCCAACCGTTCGGAAGTGATCGACATGGCAGTGCGCTCGCTGTTCGAGCGGGAACTCGAGCGCGCCTATGCCGAATCGGTCAGCGAGGAAGAAGAGTTCCGGGACTTCGAATTCACCAGTGCCGATGGCATCGAAGACGATCCGGCGTGGTGACATCTGGTTCGCTACACTCGACCCGACGGTCGGCGGCGAGATCCGCAAGCACCGCCCCGTCGTCGTCGTCAGCAACGATGCGGCGAATCGCGCATCCGGCCTGGTGACGGTCGTGCCGTTGACCTCGAACGTCGATCGGGTCTATCCGTTCGAGGTACTCCTGAAAGCCGCTGCAAGTGGATTGGGTCGCGATTCGAAGGCTTGTGCGCAACAGGTCCGGACGATTTCGAAGTTGCGGCTCGACTCAGGGCGTGCGGGAGTGGTTGTTGCTGCCGACCTGCGCGCGCTCGATGCCGCCCTTCGGCTCCACCTCGCGCTCGACTGACCCGCTCCACCCGCCCTACACCTCCAGCACCTCGCCCCCCACCAGCACCTTGGGCGAGAAGCGCCCTGCCCAGGCTTCGATCTCGCGGGTGATGGTCTCGCGATCGGAGGGCTTCAAGTGGGTGATGAGGATCTGCGGTTCGAGCATCAGCTTGGCCAGTTCCTGCCCCAGTTGAATCGGGTACAGGTGCTTGGCGGTCACGGCGAGATCCTGTTCGCGGTTGGTGAAGGCGGTCTCGATGATCAGGTACTTCAGGTTGGGCACGCCGTTGACCTGGCGCCAGAATTCGTCATTGGGGCCGGTGTCGCCGGAAAAGACCAGGCCGGCGTGCTCGGTGTGCACGTGGAAGGCCAGTGCGGGCACGGTGTGGCTGGCCGCCAGGCTGCGCACCCAGCGGCCGCCCAGGTCGACGATGGAGCCGATGGCGAGCGGCTCGAACACCATCCACGGGCGTTCGTAGTGCGGGATCTCGGTGAAGTCGGGCCAGATGACCCAGTTGAAGATGTGCGTCTTCAGCGCCGCGATGGTCTCGGGCAGCGCGTGCACGACCAGCGGCTTGTCGCGCAGGTTGCCCACCGAATCGATCAGCAGCGGCAGCGCGGCGATGTGATCGAGGTGCGAGTGGGTGAGGAAGACGTGGTCGATGGCGGCCAGTTCCTCCACCGACAGGTCTTCGACGCCGGTGCCGGCGTCCAGCAGCACATCGGAGTCGACCAGGAAGGACGTCGTCCGGGCCCGCGCGCCAATGCCGCCGCTACACCCCAGGACTCGAACCTTCATGCGCAGCTTCCCTGGCGTTCCTCGGTACGGTGGCGGACGAACTCATCGGCCGGGTGGCTACACCTTCGCGTGCGGCGATGCCGATCCGTGTGTGGGAGGTGTTCGGCACGAACACCCTGACCGAGTCGGCGCGCCCGTCGACCATCGCCCGCGCCAGCTCGAAGAAGCGGTAGCGTCGGCAGTGCTGGGTGGTGGCCTCGCCGACGATGATCGGGACCTCGTAACGCTTGGTCAAGCCTTCCAGGCGCGAGGCGAGGTTCACGGCGTCGCCGATGACGGTGTAGGCACGCCGGCGCCGCGAGCCCATGTCGCCGACGCGTACCACGCCGGTATTGATGCCGATGCCCACCGAGAGCGGCGGCAGGCCGCGCGCGACGAATTCCGCCGACATGCGTCGCACTTCGTTCTGCATGGCCAGCGCGCAGGCCACGGCGTTGTCGGCGTGTTCGGGATCGTCGACCGGCGCACCCCAGAACGCCATCACGGCGTCGCCCATGTACTTGTCGACGGTGCCGCGATGAGCGTGGATCAGTTCGGTCATCCCGGTGAGGAAGGCATTGATGTACTCGCGCAGCGGCGCCGGCTCCATCGCTTCCGCGATGCGGGTGAAGCCGCGGATGTCGGCGAACAGGATGGTCAGTTCGCGGTTGCTGCTCACGGCCAGGTAGTTCACCGGGTCGCGCGCCATGCGCTCGACCAGCGCCGGCGAGACGTACTCGCCGAACAGTTGCTCGATGGCGCGCCGGGCGCGGCCCTCGACGAACCAGCCCACCGCGATGTTGAACACGGCCAGCGCCAGCACGGCCGCCAGCGAAGCGGCCAGCGGCAGCACCAGCGCGGAGTTCGAATAGGCGATGGCGTTGACGCCGACCAGCATCAGCGCCGCCACGCTGCTGAGCAGCACCACGCCGACGGCGCCCAGCGCCGGCAGCACCAGTGCCAGCAGGCCACCGGCAAGTACCGTAAACAGCGCGCCGATCGCCGGCGCGTCGGCCGGACGCTGCTTCAGGCGGCCGTCGAGTGCTCCGGCAATCAGCGAGGCGTGGATCTCCACCCCCGGATACACCTCGCTCACCGGCGTGGCGCGCAGGTCGGTCTGGCCGGGTGCGGTGGTGCCCACCAGCACGATGCGATCGCGCAGCAGCGACCAGTCGACGCGACCGGCCAGCACATCGGTGGCCGAGAGGTAGCGGAAATGCCCGCCGCTGGCGCCGCCGCTTCCGGCAAAGGGCACCATGGCGGTAAAGCCGGTCGACACCGGCATCACCACCCGGTCACGCTGGCCGTCGAGTTCGAAGCGATCGCGGCGCACGGTGACCGACGCATTGCCGAGGTATTCGCGCAGCACCGCCACCGCGAGCGACTCGTAGACGCTTCCCCGGTAGGCGGCCAGCAGCGGCAGCGCGCGGATCACGCCGTCCGGGTCGAGGCCGGCGCCCAGGAAGGGGTTGAAGAAGCCGGAGGCGCGGGCGGCCCGTTGCAGGCCGGCGAGGTTGGCGCCGTAGCCCCTGGCGTGGGTGACACGCCGATCGAGTGCGCTGGCCGCCTCGCCCTCGTAGAGCGGCGCCGGCAAGGCGCCGCTGGTGCGGCCCTCGCGCTCGCTGCTGAAGTAGTAGCCCAGCACGATCGGTCGTTGCGCGATTGCCGCGGCCAGTCGCGCGTCGTCGTCGCTGCCGTTCTGCGGTTCGGCGAACACCACGTCCAGTCCGACCACGGCGGCTCCCCCGCGCGTGACCAGCGCCTCGGCCAGCGCGCCGGTGGTGGCGCGGTCCCAGGGCCAGCGCCCGCGTTCGGCCAGGCTGCGTTCGTCGATGTCGACGATGACGATGCGCGGGTCGAACACCGGCGCCACCATCCGCTGGCGCCCGTCGTAGAGTTCGCGATCGAGTGCGCCCAGGCCGCCCACCTGCAGCCAGCCCAGGTTGGCGGCGGCGAAGAGCATGACGATGCCCAGGCCGGCCACGATGCGCCAGAGCCGCGAGCGCTGCAGGGAACTCATGGCCACCGCCGTGCCCGACCGCGCTTCAGCGGCCGAGCCGGAAGCGAATCATCACCCCGGCCAGTTCGATCAGGTCTGCGTCGCGCAGCGCATGTGCGCTCAAGCCGATCGGTTCGCCATTGACGTGCGGAAAGCCCGGTCCTTCGAGGTGGGTGATGTGGAAGCCGCCGCGGCGCCGGGAAATCACCGCCACCTGCTCGGCAAGGCCCTCGATGCAGGTGACCGAACGCTCCAGGCGCTGCGAGCGGCCGGCGTGCGCGCCACTCAGGAAGTCGACGAAAGCCTCCGGAGCCGCTGCCGCCGGCATCAGTTCGGCCAGCCGCGCATGGTCCAGCGCGTAACGCAGGCGGTAGATGCCGATGTCGATCACGTCACCGTCGCACAGCACGCGCTGGGCCACCGTCATGCCGTTGACCAGGGTGCCGTTGCGACTTTCCAGGTCGTGGATGACGCTTTCCGTGCCGCGGGTACGGATCAGGGCGTGCTCGCCGCTCACCGTCAGGTCGTCCAGTTCGATGTCGTTGTAGGGTCGTCGGCCGATGGTCAGGCATTCCTTGGTGACGGCGACGATGCGCAAGGGTGACTGCCCGCTGCTGACCAGCAAACGGATGGCCACGGCGGCCTCGCGGTCTTGCATCCCCGGGTGTTCTGCGTCGGCCATGCGGGCAGGCTAGCGTCGCACCGAAAACACCCCGAGGAACTATTTCATGAACGGCCGATCGGCTCGGTCGGACGGCGCGCACACCGCGCGATCGCGTTGCGCGCGCGACACCCGCTCAGTCGAACTGGCCGGCAGGCTTGCGTCGCGTGCCCAGCACCTTGCCGAGCACGACCACCAGCAGCGCACCGGCCAGCGCAGCGGCGTAGTGCGCGGCGGCATTCGGCTCGCCGATCAGGCCGACGGTGACCGGATCGGTGAGCATCATGCCGCCGGCGATCCAGCCCAGCAGGCCGCCGCCCAGCATGACCACCACCGGAAAACGCTCGATCAGCTTGAGCACCAGGGTGCTGCCCCAGACGATCAGCGGGATGCTCACCAGCAGGCCGAAGATCACCAGTCCCATCTGGTGATCGGGATCGGCCTGATGGGCCGCTGCGGCGATCCCGATGACGTTGTCGATGCTCATCACCAGGTCGGCCACGATCACCGTCTTGACCGCCGACCACAGGGTGCTGCCGCCTTGCAGCTTGCCATGCTCGTCGCCGTTGCCGTCGGGCAGCAACAGCTTCACCCCGATGTAGATGAGCAGCGCGCCGCCGACCAGCTTGAGGAAGGGCACCGTGAGCAGCGTCACCGCGAAGGCAATCAGGATGACGCGCAGGACGATGGCGCCCGCGGTGCCCCACATGATCCCCTTCATGCGCTGGTGAGGCGGCAGGTTGCGACAGGCCAGCGCGATCACCACCGCGTTGTCGCCACCGAGCAGGATGTCGATCACGATGATCTGGAAGACTGCCCCCCAGTGCATCGTGGTGAGAAAGTTCAGCGCCCACTCCATGGCAGGCGCCGCTTAGAGCACGCTTTGCAGCAGCTTGCCCATCTCCGATGGGTTCTTCGTGACCCGGATGCCGCAGGCAGCCATGACCTCGAGCTTCTCCTGCGCGGTGCCCTTGCCGCCGGAAATGATCGCGCCGGCATGGCCCATGCGCTTGCCGGGGGGCGCGGTGACCCCCGCGATGAAGCCGACCACCGGTTTTTTCATGTTGGCCTTGACCCATTCGGCGGCGGTTTCCTCGTCGGAGCCGCCGATCTCGCCGATCATGACCACCGCATCGGTGTCGGGATCGTCGTTGAACATGCGCAGGATGTCGACGTGCTTCAGGCCGTTGACCGGGTCGCCGCCGATGCCGACCGCGCTGGACTGGCCCAGTCCGAGTGCGGTGAGCTGCCCGACCGCTTCGTAGGTGAGCGTGCCCGAGCGCGACACCACGCCGATGCGTCCCTTCTTGTGGATGTGGCCCGGCATGATGCCGATCTTGAGTTCGTCGGGAGTGATGGTGCCAGGGCAGTTCGGCCCCAGCAGCAAGGTCTTGCTGGCGCTGCGCCGCATGCGATCGCGCACCACGATCATGTCGCGTACCGGAATGCCCTCGGTGATGCAGATCACCAGCTCGAGTTGTGCCTCGACCGCTTCCCAGATGGCATCGGCGGCGCCGGCCGGCGGCACGTAGATCACCGATACGGTGGCGCCGGTCTGCGCGCGCGCGTCCTTCACGGTGGCAAAGATGGGAATGCCCTCGAAGTCTTCGCCGGCCTTCTTCGGATTGACGCCGGCCACGAAAGCGGCCTTGCCGTTGCCGTACTCGCGGCACATGCGTGTGTGGAACTGGCCGGTCTTGCCGGTGATTCCCTGCGTGATGACCTTGCTGTCCCGGTTGATCAGGATCGACATGCTGTGTTCTCCGTGTCAGCCAGCGGTGGCGGCGACGACCTTCTCGGCCGCCTCGGCCATGGTGTCGGCCGAGATGATCGGCAGGCCCGACTCGGCCAGCATCTTCTTGCCGAGTTCCTCGTTGGTGCCCTTCATGCGCACCACCAGGGGAACCTTCAGTCCGACGGTCTTGCTCGCGGCGATCACGCCTTCGGCGATCACGTCGCAGCGCATGATGCCGCCGAAGATGTTCACCAGGATCGCCTTCAGGTTCGGATTGCGCAGCATGATCTTGAATGCTTCCGTGACCTTCTCGGTGGTGGCGCCTCCGCCCACGTCGAGAAAGTTGGCCGGTTCGCCGCCGAACAGCTTGATCGTGTCCATCGTGGCCATCGCGAGGCCGGCGCCGTTCACCAGGCAGCCGATGTTGCCGTCGAGCTGGATGTAGGCGAGGTCGAATTTCGAGGCCTCGATCTCGGCCGGGTCTTCCTCGTCGAGGTCACGCAGTTCGACGATCTCGGGATGGCGGAACAGCGCGTTGGCGTCGAAGTTCAGCTTCGCGTCGAGCGCGACCACCTTGCCGTCGCCGGTGAGGATCAGCGGGTTGATCTCGGCAAGCGAGGCGTCGGTTTCCCAGAACGCGCGGTACAGGCCCTGCAGCACGCTGCGCGCCTGTGCCAGGCTCGCCTCGGGCACGCCGATTTTCCGCGCGACGTCGTCGCACTCCGCGTCGGTGAGGCCGCTCACCGGATCGACGAACACCTTGTGGATCTTCTCGGGCGTGTGCGCGGCCACTTCCTCGATGTCCATGCCGCCCTCGCTGGAGGCCATCAGGCACACCCGCTGGGTGACGCGGTCGACCACCATGCCGAGGTAGAGTTCCTTGCGGATGTCGGCGCCTTCCTCGATCAGCAGGCGACGCACCTTCTGCCCTTCGGGACCGGTCTGGTGGGTCTTCAACTGCATGCCGAGGATTTCGCTCGACAGCTTGCGCACCTCGTCCATCGAGCGCGCCAGCTTGACGCCGCCGCCCTTGCCGCGCCCCCCGGCGTGGATCTGCGCCTTGACGACCCAGACCGGGCCGCCCAGGGTTTCGGCGGCCTTCACCGCTTCGTCGACCGAAAAGCAGGGGATGCCGCGCGGCACCGCAACGCCGTACTTCTTGAGCAGTTCCTTGCCCTGGTACTCGTGGATCTTCACGGCTGTTCCTTGTTCGAAGCAGGGGAATCCGGCGCCGGCGCGACCACGCCGGCCGATCGATGCCACTGCGGGTAATAGCGCTCGACCACCACGCCGTCACTGCGCCAGGCGTGACAACGGTCGATCATGAAGGGCCGTGGCGCCGCCTGCCCGACACCCAGCATCTCGTGGACGCGATGCTCGTCACCGGCGGCCGCCTGCACGGCCACGGTCGGCAGGAACTGGGCGAGTTCGCTCAGGTGCGTGCACCCCGCAATGCCGCCGAGGCGCTCGCGCAGGCCATTGCGAAAACCGCGCAGCAGGTTCAGGCCGACCAGCCGACGGTAATCTCCCACGACGTTTTCGCACACGCCACGGTAGGGCACCGCATCGGACACCGCCACGACGTCGATGACCGTGAAGGACTCGTCGATGGTGACACGCAGTCTCATCAGGTGGATCGGCTCGCCAGCCGGACGCACGCCGCTGTGCAGCGGCGTGTCGTGCGGCTTGAGGTCGCACAATTCGGCTTCGAGGTCCCAGGCGCCATCGTCACGCCGAAACGCATCGACGCGCACCGAGCGGGAGTGCATCGGCGTGCGCGAACAATCGGGTGCGGGAAGCGGCATGCTGGAAGGCTGGATTCGGCGCTCGGTGCCAGGAGCGCAGCGACGCTCGGAAAGCCGTGCAGTTTAACATGCGCGCACGGGTCGATGCTGCGACGCCGCAAGGGGTACGCACGCTGCGATCAGTCGTCTTCCTCGTGCCCGCCGCCGACGATGCGAGCGACCGTTTCGGCGGAAAAACCGCGCGCCAGCAGGAAGCGGGACTGGCGCGCCCGCTCCGCCAGCGAACCGGCCACCACGCCGAAGCGACGCACCCATACCGCGCGCGCGCGTGCCGATTCGCTGCTGGCCAGAGTGGCGATGTGGCCATCGACGAGCTTCGGATCGAGCCCGTGGCTGCGCAGTTCGTGCCGGATGAGGGCAGTGCCGTAGCGCGCAGCACGACGATGCACCAGGGACTCGGCAAAGCGTTCATGCGACAGCAAGCCGGCGGCGAGCAGTTGATCGAGCAGGGCATCGAGTTGCGCGGGGCTTTCCGCGTGGCGCGCCAGCTTGCGCGCGAGTTCGATGCGGCTGTGCTCGCGGCGCGCCAGCAACTGCAGCGCGCGCGCCTTCAGTGACGGGGCGAACCGGCCCGCGCCGCGTCGACCGCCAGCCGGCTCATCCATGTCCCTCAGGCGGCGGCCTCTTGCGGTGCGGCGCCGCCGCGCGGCGCGACACCAAAGTGCGCGCGTACCTTGTTCTCGATTTCCAGGGCCAGTTCCGGGCGCTCGCGCAGGTACTCGCGCGCGTTGTCCTTGCCCTGGCCGATGCGCTCGCCGCCGTAGCTGTACCAGGCGCCGCTCTTTTCCACGATGTTGCTGGCCGCGCCGAGGTCGAGGACTTCGCCTTCGCGCGAGGTGCCTTCGCCGTAGAGGATGTCGAACTCGGCCATCTTGAACGGTGGCGCGACCTTGTTCTTCACCACCTTGACGCGCGTTTCGTTGCCGATGACCTCATCGCCCTTCTTGATCGAACCGGTACGGCGGATGTCGAGGCGCACCGAGGCATAGAACTTCAGCGCGTTGCCGCCGGTGGTGGTTTCGGGGTTGCCGAACATGACGCCGATCTTCATGCGGATCTGGTTGATGAAGATGACCATGCAGTTGGTCTTCTTGATGGTGGCGGTGAGCTTGCGCAGCGCCTGGCTCATCAGGCGCGCCTGCAGGCCGGGCAGGCTGTCGCCCATCTCGCCCTCGATCTCGGCCTTGGGCACCAGCGCGGCGACCGAGTCGATGACGATCAGGTCCACGGCGCCCGAGCGCACCAGGCTGTCCACGATCTCCAGCGCCTGCTCGCCGGTGTCGGGCTGGCTGATGAGGATGTCGTTGATGTTCACGCCGAGCTTCTGCGCGTAGGCGGTGTCGAGCGCGTGCTCGGCGTCGATGAAGGCGCAGGTGCCGCCGAGCTTCTGCATCTCGGCGATGACCTGCAGGGTGAGCGTGGTCTTGCCCGAGGATTCCGGGCCGTAGATCTCGATCACGCGCCCGCGCGGCAAGCCGCCCACGCCAAGGGCGATGTCGAGCCCCAGCGAACCGGTGGAGACCACCTGGATGTCGCGCGCCACGTCGGCGTCGGAGAACTTCATCACCGAGCCCTTGCCGAACTGCTTCTCGATCTGTGCCAGGGCGACCGACAAGGCCTTTGCGCGTTCGGTACGGGATTTTGCGTCGTCCATCTTGATCACTTTTTCCATGACGGTGCCTGATCCGGTTGCAGGGGTGAGTGAGCCGGAGTATGGCACAGGAATACTGTATAAACAATCAGCTGTCAGGCATAGGCGGTTCGGCGAACAGGAGCCGCGCGCGCTGCAGCGCATGCAGGGCGGCGGCGCGCCGCACCGCTGCCCGGTCGCCCGCAAACCGCAGCGTCTCGGTGACCGGCAGCGCGCGCAGCATCGCCCAGCCGAAGCAGACCGTGCCGACCGGCTTGCCCGGTACCGCACCGTCCGGCCCGGCGATCCCGGTGACCGACAGCGCACACTGGACGCGGCTGCGCGCCAGTGCGCCGGCTGCCATTTCGCCTGCCGCTGCGGGGCTGACCGCACCGTGGACCGCCAGTGTGTCGGCCGTCACGCCCAGCAGGTCGATCTTCGCCTGGTTGCTGTAGGTGACGTAGCCGCGCTCGAACCAGCGACTCGAGCCGGCGATCTCGGTGAGCGCGCAGGCGATCGCGCCGCCGGTGCACGACTCGGCGCTGGCGATCATCCAACCGCGCGCCTGCAGCGCGTGCCCAAGCGCCAGCGCTGCCGCCACCACTGCGTCGGGCGGATCGCCGGGCGACCCAGGATCGGAGCAGGCAATGGTCATGGCAGCTTCACCGGTACCACAGGGCCAGCACGAACAAGGTGAAGAGCGCCGCGACCAGGTCATCGAGCATCACGCCCACGCCGTTCTTCAGCCTGGCGTCGAGGTAGCGGATCGGCGGCGGCTTGACGATGTCGAAGAAGCGGAACACGACGAAGGCGCCGAACTGCGCGGCCAGGCCCGCCGGCGCGAACAGCAGCACCAGCCAGAAGGCGACGATCTCGTCCCAGACCATTGCGCCGTGGTCGGGCACGCCGAGATCGCGGCCGGTACGCTGGCAGGCCCAGGCCCCGACGAGCGCGCCCAGCACGATGACTGCGCCCCAGGCCAGCGGCGTGAGCCAGTGATCGAGCACCACGAAGGCAAGCCAGGCCCACAGGGTTCCGACCGTGCCGGGCGCGATCGGCGACAGGCCGCTGCCGAAGCCGAGCGCAATCAGGTGCGACAGGCGCTGGCGCATGAAGCGCGCGTCGACGCGCGGCGGCATCGGCACCAGCGCGCGTTCACCCGAAATGGTCGAAGCCATGGCGCTCGATGGTCAGTGCCCGGCCGCGCGCATCGTGCACGGTGAGGCCGGAGCCGGCGAGGATGCGCCCGATGCGCGCCAGCGGCAGGTCGAGGCGGCGCCCGATCGCCTCGATCGCGAGCCGGTTCTCGGAGGGAGCACTGAACAGCAGTTCGTAGTCATCGCCGCCAGCCAGTGCCAGCGCTTGCTGCTGCGCAGGCGGCAAGGCGTCGAGGCCGGCAAACAGCGGCACGGCCGGCCAGTCGACTTCGGCGGCCACGCGCGAACGATCGAGGATGTGATCCAGGTCGCCCAGCAGGCCGTCGGACAGGTCGATTGCGGCGCGCGCCAGGTGGCGCAGCGACAGGCCCAGCGCCACGCGCGGTTCGGGATGATCGAGGCGCAGGCGCGCCGGGTCGTCGGCGGCCAGCACCCGACCCTCGCCGCGCGCCCACACCGCCCAGGCCGCGCCGCCCAGTGCCCCCGAGACCCACAGGTCGTCGTCGGGCTGCGCGGCGTCACGGCGCAGCGCCGCCTGCGGCGGCACGTCGCCGAAGGCCGTGACGCACACCGTGCGCGGCCCGCGCGTGGTGTCACCGCCGATCAACTCGCAGCCGTGGCGATCGGCAATCGCGAACAGTCCGCGGCAGAAGTCTTCCAGCCAGCGCTCGTCGACTTCCGGCAGCGCCAGCGCAAGGGTGAAGGCACGCGGGCGTGCGCCCATGGCCGCCAGGTCGGACAGGTTGACCGCCAGCGCCTTGTGGCCCAGCGAGACCGGGTCCACGTCGGCGAAGAAGTGCCGACCTTCGAGCAGCATGTCGGTGGTGACCGCCAGCACTTCGTGGGGGTCCAGTGGCGCGAGCAGCGCGCAGTCGTCGCCGATGCCCAGCGTCGCTGCGCGGGCGGGCGCGCGATCGAAGAAACGCCGGATGACTTCGAATTCGCCGATCGGCATGGCGGAATCGGACCGTCGGTGCGTTGGCCTGGCCGCCAGGAGGCCGTCAGGCACGCGTGCTCGCCTCGTGCGGACGGGCGCGCGCTGCGACCCGGTCGAGCACCCCGTTGACGAACTTGTAGCCGTCGGTACCGCCGAACGTCTTGGTGATCTCGACCGCCTCGTTGATGACCACGCGGTATGGAATCTCGGGCATGCGCAGCAGTTCGAACGCGCCCAGCAACAGCACGCCGTGCTCCACCGGGCTCAACTCGCCGACCTTGCGATCCAGGTGCGGCGCGATCAGCGCATCGAGTTCCACCGCGTCGCGGATGGCACCATGCAGGAGCGCCTCGAAGTGGCCCAGATCGGCTTTCTCGAACCCCGGCGTTTCGTGCAGGTGCGCCTGGATCGCACCGCCATCCTCGCGCGCCAGCAGCCACTGGTAGAGCCCTTGCAGGGCCAGTTCGCGGGAGCGCCGTCGCGCGCTCTTGGGCGGCGTGCCGGCCGCGGCGGCGGCCGGCCGTGCCGCGCTTGCGCGTGGCTTGCTGCCTTGCGCCATCAATGTCGGTCCTTCAGGCCGCGCGGGCGCCGGCGGGCCTCCTGCTCTTCGTCCTCGTCCTCGTCCCCTTCCTCTTCGTCCTCGTCACCGTCATCTTCGTCGTCGTCGAAGTCGTCGTCATCCTCGTCATCGTCGTCCTCGCCGTTGCCCAGCGCCGACAGCGACGAGGCGAGATTGGCCATTTCGACCGCCACCCGCGCGGCATCGGCGCCCTTTTCGGCGGCGCGCGCATCGGCCTGCTCGTCGCTCTCGACCGTGAGCACGGCGTTGGCGATCGGCACGTTGAAGTCGAGCGCCACCCGTGAAATGCCGGCGGCGCTCTCGTTGGACACCACTTCGAAGTGGTAGGTCTCGCCACGCACCACGGCGCCCAACGCCACCAGCGCATCGAACTCGCCCGATGCGGCCAGTTGTTGCAGCACCAGCGGAATCTCCAGCGCACCGGGAACGGTGCACACGAAGACATCTTCGGCCGCAACGCCCAACTCGACCAGTTCGTCCAGGCAGGCGTCGCGCAGGGTCTCCCCGATCGACGCGTTGAAGCGCGCCTGAACGATGCCGATGCGCAGGCCGCTGCCGTCCAGGTCGGACTGGAACACTTCGATTTCCATCTCGTCTTGCCCGGGCGTGTTCATGATGTGTGTCCTTGTTCGAAGCCGACCACCTCGAGTTCGAAGCCGGTCATGCTGGGCATCTTGCGCGGCTGCGAAAGCAGCCGCATGCGCCCGACCCCGACGTCCTTGAGGATCTGGGCGCCGATCCCGTAGGTGCGCAGGTCCAGCTTGCCGCGACGCGCGCTGACGCGCGCGCCCGCATCCTGGTCGTGCTCGCGCAACTGCGCAAACAACTCCGCGGGTGCCTGGGCGCAATTGAGCAACACGGCGACACCGCAGGGTTCGGCCGCAATCGCCGCCAGCGCCCGCTCGAGCGGCCAGGAATGGTTGCTGGCGTCGGCTTCGATCAGATCGAGCACCGACAAGGGTTCGTGAACCCGCACCAGGGTTTCCCGCTCGGCGCTGATCTCGCCGTGGACCAGTGCCAGGTGCGGCGAGCCGCCGGCGGTATCCCGGTAGGCAATCATCCGGAAGGCACCCCAGCGCGTCTGCATCTCGCGCTGCGCGACCCGCTCGATGATGCTTTCGTGCGCGCTGCGATACTGGATCAGGTCGGCGATCGCGCCGATCTTCAACTGGTGCCGGGCGGCGAACTCGACCAGGTCGGGCAGCCGCGCCATGGTGCCGTCGTCCTTGAGGATC
>CAZXLV010000024.1:0-19039 GCA_964641405.1 uncultured Limnobacter sp.
CAGGATCGCACTGAAGGCCAGGCTGGCCAGCAGCCCGATGGCGGCGATCAGCGCCGGCGGCAGCGCCTGCGCCGAAGCGGCGCGCCGACCCGGGCGCAGCAGCGCACGCGCGGGGGCATCGGCGGGCAGGGCGACGAACAGCAGCAGACCACTGGCCGCGTCGCGTCGGGTGGCGCGGGCTGCGCGCCGCGATTGCGCCTGGGTCGACCACTCGCGCGCCTGCGCCAGCGCTTCGGCGGGCACGCTGCGCCCGAGCAGGTCGCGGCCCTCGGCATCCACCGCATAGATGACCGCTGCGCCGCGTGCCGGCGCCTCGTCAGCCAGCAGTTCACGCAAGGCCGCCACGCCGCCATGATGCAGGGTGGCCGCAGCCGAGCGCAGCGCCAGTTCGGCGCGTGGGCCGGCCACCAGTGTCGGCTCGTCACGGCGCTCGCCTTGCTGGTGCAGCCACACCAGCGAGCCGAGCGCGGCGCCGGCAACGAGCAGTGCCAGCCAGAAGGCGAGAAAGAATTTCCAGAACAGCCGACCCATCGCGAATCACATTCTCATTCGAGCAGGAACTGGTAGCCGCGGCCGCGCACGGTCTCGATCCACGAACGCGTGTCGTCGCGCAGGCCGAGCTTCTGGCGCAGGCTGCTGACGTGAACGTCGATGCTGCGATCGAAGCGCGCCAGCGGCCGCCCGAGTGCCTGTTCGGACAGTTCCGCCTTGCCCACCACGCGCCCGGCGTGGCGTGCCAGCACCTCGAGCAGGTTGAACTCGGTGCTGGTCAGCACCAGCGGCTGGCCGTGCCAGTCCGCATGACGCCTGCCTGGCCACAGCGACAGCGGTCCCGCCATCAGCGGTTCGTCGCCGGCAGGCGCGGCGGCGCGTCCGCCGGCGCGGCGCAGGATGGCGCGCAGGCGGGCGGCCAGTTCGCGCGGCGTACACGGCTTGGGGACGTAGTCGTCGGCACCCAGTTCCAGCCCGACGATGCGGTCGACGTCGTCGCCCTTGGCGGTGAGCATCAGCACCGGCACCGCGCTGCCGAGACGGATGCGGCGCAGTGTCTCGACGCCGTCGAGCCGCGGCATCATCACGTCCAGCACCACGATGTCGTAGTCGCCCGCCAGGGCACGTTCGGCGCCGGCTGCACCGTCGTGCACGGCGTCGGTCTCGAAACCTTCCTGCTGCAGGAATTCCCGCAGCAGGTCGGTGAGTTCGACATCGTCGTCGACCAGCAGCACGCGTGGCATCGAAGCTCCGGGGGCAACGGGCTCGATCATATCGGCCATGCAAGGCCGTGCGAGCGGTCCGGATGCACGACGATACGGTTCTTTACCAGCCTTTACACCTTGGCAACGGGGGTTAACGCGCGGCTCGGGCACTCTGCAAGCGTGCCGGCGCCGCGATGCAGGCGCCGGCCGGCAACCCGATTACCCCAAACAGGGAGTTCAAGATGAAATCAGCACGTATCGCCGGCCTCGCTCTCGCTGGCAGCCTCGCCCTCGCGGTTCCCTTCCTCGTCTCGGCGCAGGCCGGACCCGGCCAGGACGGCCCGGGCGCGTGGGGTCGGGGCGACGCCCCGCGCATGCACGCGCGGCACGGTCATGGTCACGGCCACGGCATGGCCGGCCAGCGCGGCATGGGCCACGGCCTGCTGCGCGGGCTCGACCTGAGCGAGGCGCAGCGCGACAAGGTGTTCGCCGTGATGCACGCCAACGCGCCGGCCATGCGCGAGCAGGGCAAGGTACTGCGCGCGACCCGCGGCGAACTGCAGAAGCTGGCGCTGTCGACCGACTACGACGAGGCGAAGGTGAAGGCGCTCAGCGAACGCAATGCGCAGGCCATCGCCACCATGTCCGAGTTGCGTGCGCGCGGCATGAACGAGATCTTCCGCGTGCTCACGCCCGAGCAACAGGCGAAGGTGTTCGAGCGCCAGGCGCGCTGGGAGCAGCGCGGTGCGGCGCGTCCGCACCGTGGCGCAGCGGGGGCCGGGTCGGCGACGCCGGCGCCACGCAGTTGAACCTGAACCGCTGACCCGGGGGGCGCTGCGCGCGCCTTCCGGTACAGTGCCGCATGGCACTGAAAGCGACCATCTGCAAGGCCGAGCTGTCGGTCGCCGACATCGATCGCGGCTACTACGCCGATCACTCGCTGACGATCGCGCGCCACCCCTCGGAGACGGCGGAGCGGATGATGATGCGCGTGCTCGCCTTCGCCCTGCGCGCTGATGCCGGACTGGTGTTCGGGCGCGGCCTGTCCGGTGACGACGAGCCCGACCTGTACAGCGCCGACCTGACTGGCGCGCTCGAAACCTGGATCGACGTCGGCTGGCCCGACGAGCGGCGGGTGCGCCGCGCGGCCTCGCGTGCCCGCGAGGTGATGGTGCTTACCTACGGAGGCACCCGGGCCGACGCCTGGTGGGCGCAGCATGGCGCCGCGCTGGCGCGCTGCGACAATGTGGAGGTTGTCGCGGTGCCACCGCCGGCAGCGGCCGCGCTGGCGGCACTGGCGCGGCGGACCATGCGACTGCACTGCTCGATCCAGGATGGACACCTGCTGTTTGCGTCGGACGATGGCCAGGTCGCCATCGAGCCTGAAGTGATCAAGGTACGATCCGCCGCATGATCGAAGACCTGGATGACGCAGCCGGCTTGCCGGCCCTGGACGAGGATGATTTCGCTCGCCTCGACGACATGCTGGCGGCGCTGGCGAACGACGAGGCGATGGTGCCCGAGGAACTCGACGGTTACCTCGCGGCGCTCGCTTGCGCGCCCGAGCCGGTCGCGCCGGCCGACTACCTGCCGGTGGCCATGGGCCTGCGAGCCGGGCGCGACGGGGCGCCCGGCCCGATTGCAGCCGACGATCCCTTGTCGCTGATGGTGCGCCGGCATGCGCGCGACGTGCAGCGCGCGCTCGATGCGCAGCAGTTCGCGCCGGTGCTGGCTTACGACGAGCGCGGCCAGCCCGACGGCAGTGCCTGGGCGGTGGGTTTCCTGCGTGCCGTCGAAGCTGCGCCCGAAAGCTGGGACGCGATGCTCGGCGAACAGGAGTTCGGCGATGCGCTCGACTCATTCGAGGCGCTGGCGAGCACACTCGACGAGAACGGGCCGGATGCGCCAGCGCGCCTGATGCGACGCGAGCGCGAGGCCCTCATCGAACGCATGATGAGCGACGTGGCCGACATCCACGAGTTCTTCCGCCCCTATCGGCAATCGCGCACCACGCCTCAGGCGCTGAGGGTCCGGACGATGCGCCGCGCGGCGCCGAAGGTCGGGCGCAACGACCCCTGCCCCTGCGGCAGCGGGCGCAAGTACAAGGCCTGCTGCGGCGCCGTGTAGGCGACCCCCGGAACGGCCGCCTGGCCGCTTGCCGCAGGAGCGGGCCGTGGATGCGCTCACGCACGGGCGATTTCCCGGTTTCACTGGACCAGCAGCACCAGGGCGGCGAGCGTGAGCGACACCAGCAGGGCAGTGCCGAATACCGACGCTACGAAGACCAGCCAGTCGCGCCAGTCGAAGCGCGGCCCGCTGCCCGCCAGTGGGCGGTGGTCGGAGACGGCGTGTTGGTTCATGGTGAGGTTCTCCGGCGAATGGCCCGTATTGGGCGCCTTCGCGGCGACCCTGCCCGGGCGCCGGTGGGATCGAAACGGGCGGGATTCGGGCAATCCGATGGCAGGCCTGGCGTGCGCGCGGCTGATGCCGCCCTTTGCGCTACATTCACCGCATGAGCCGCCGCATCGCAATCGTCGAAGACGAGCCCGCCATTCTCGAAAACCTGCGCGATGCGCTGGTTCGCCAGGGCTTCGAGGTGCAGGGATTCGCGGGGCGCCGTGACGCCCAGTCGGCCCTGTCATCGCGGTTGCCCGACATGGCGATCATCGACGTCGGGCTGGGCAGCGAACCCGAGGGGGGCTTCGAGTTGTGTCGCTGGCTGCGCGAACATGCGCCGACGCTGCCGATCCTGATGCTGTCGGCGCGCGACTCCGAACTCGACATCGTGTCGGGCTTGCGCCTGGGCGCCGATGACTACCTCACCAAGAACGTCAGCCTGCCGCACCTGCTGGCCCGGGTCACGGCGCTGTTCCGGCGCGTCGACGCGCTGGCACAACCCGAGCGGCCTGGCGAACCCCTGGTGCGCGGCCCCTTGCGCCTGGACCTGGCGCGATTCCAGGCGAGTTGGCGCGAGCACGCGGTGGCGCTTACGGTGACCGAGTTCTGGATGTTGCACGCGCTGGCCAGGCATCCCGGGCACGTCAAGGACCGCGAGGCGCTGATGCGCGAATCCAGCCTGCTGGTCGATGACCAGACCGTGACTTCGTACGTCAAGCGCATCCGGCGCAAGTTCGAGGGCGTGGATCCCGGCTTCGACGCCATCGAGACGATCTACGGGCTGGGCTATCGCTTCGTCGAGCGCAATTGAGGGCTGGCGGCGGTGTCGCGCATAGCCGCCGTGGAAGACCGGGTGCCTTCACGCACTACCGTCGTGGAAGACCGGGTGCCTTCACGCATCACGGTCCGGCGCCGCTGGCGTTTGCCGATCGGGCTGCGCTTCACCCTGGTGCTGGCCATGCTGCCGCTGCTGGCGATGCCGGTGATCACGCTGCGCTATGCGGAGGTGATGACCGAGTTGGCTCGCAACGAACGGCTGGAGAATCAGGCGCAGGCGGCGCGCAACCTGGCCGCCTCGCTGCACGAGCGGCGCGACCTGTTCGAAGCCGGGCTTGCCGGCAAACGCCTGGGCATCGAGCCGCTGCCGGTGGAACTGCTCGCCGACGTCATCGTCGACCAGGATCCCGGTGAGTGGCTCGGCTTGCCCGGGCGCGCCCTGCCGTTTCGCAGCCCCGAGGGCACGATTTCACCGCTGGCGCAGGTGCGGCTGGCCGCCGCGCGCTCGCAGGAGCGCCCGGGTCGCTTCTTCCTGCTGGTCGAGGTCGATGACGAACGGCTGGTCAGGCCGGAGTTGCGCGACGGCGTCGAACTGGCAGGCGACGAACTGGTGGTCGAGTACGGTGCGGCCCCCGACACGATGAGCGCGCGCCGCGTGCAGGCGGTCGAGCGCCCGGGAGGCTGGCTGGCGGAGATCGGCCTCGACGAAGAGCCGGCCTTGTTGCGCGTGCGCGTCGCCGATGTCGACTACCTGGGCTCGCGTCGCCTGGAAGGGCGCGCCGATTCCGGCCTGCTTGCGCCGGTGCGTCGGCTCGCTGCCGGCGCCGACGACCCGCGCCGGGCCGCCCGCTGGAGCGAGGCGGTGCGCGGATTCGCGCGTGCCAGCGGGCGTGTCTCGGTGTTCGATGCCGGCGGCGTCTTGCTGGCCCAGTCGGGCCAGGTGTCGGCCGGGCCGCCGCCGGCCGAGGACTGGCAGGCGCGCCTCGCGCGTCGCCTGCTCGCGGCCACGCGCAGCCTGCAGGCGCAGCGCTTCCTGAACGATGCGGCGAGCCACGCGGCAGGGGATGACGTTTCGACGATGACGCCGCTCACGCGCGCCTTGTCGGGGCTGCCGGCCCGCCAATCGGAGCGCGTCGCCGTGCACGCAGGCCTGCCGGTCTGGTTGCTGAGCAGCGCGCAACCGATCTGGGTCGACGATCACGTGGCGGGTGCGCTGGTGATCGAGGAGAACACCGGCTCCCGCTTCGGGGCCGGTCGCGCGGCGATCGAGCAACTCACCTTGCTCAGCGCGGCGGCGATGGCGGCGAGTGCGCTGGCGCTGCTGGCGATCGGATCGATCACCGTTGCGCGCATCGTGCGGCTGCGCCGGCAGGCCGAGCAGGCGATCGACTCGCGCGGCCGGGTGGTTGGAAGCATCGCTGCGCCCATCCTGCGCGATGAGATCGGCGCGTTGGCCGAAAGCCATGCTCGCGTACTCGATCGGCTCAGGGAACACCAGCAGTATGTCGGGCGCCTGCGCGCCCGCCTGGTGCATGAGTTGCGCACGCCGATCATGGTGGTGCGTTCCTCGCTCGACAACCTTGCCGCCGAGGCCGATCCGCAGCGGCGCGATGCCTACCTGGCCCGGGTGCGCGACGGCGCGCAGCGCCTCGAGCGCCTGGTGGCCAGCATGGGCGAGGCGGCGAGCCTGGAGACCATGCTCGCCGGCAGCCGCCTCGAGACGGTCGAACTGGATGCGCTGCTGGGTGCCTGCGCCGAGGCGTATCGCGGCGCCTTTTCCCCGCGACGCTTCATCGTCGAGTGCGAAGTGGGCGGCGCCTCGTGCCGGGTGGTTCCGGAGGCAATCGTGCAGGCGCTGGACAAGCTGGTTTCCAACGCCAGCGACTTCGCCACGCCGCAGACGCCGATCGTGCTGTCCTTGCGCCGCATCAGCGAGCCGGCGGCTGGCGCCGCGTGGTGGCAACTTGCGGTCCGCAATCAGGGCCCGCCGCTGCCGGCGACGATGCGCGAGAACCTGTTCGATTCGATGGTGTCGGTGCGGGAGCAGCGCGCCGGTGACGATGCGCACCTCGGGCTGGGCCTGTACCTGGTGCGCCTGGTTGCCGAGTTCCACGGTGGTCGCGCGTTTGCGCACGACGTGGCGGGTGGCGTCGAAGCCGGCTTCCTGCTACGCGGGACCTGAGGCCGCATCGCGGCCACGCATCCGCTGAAACGGCAATACGGTGCCGCCCGGACTGCGTCGAAGGTCATCGCGCGAGTCGATGCCGCCGAGGCGCAGCGGCCGATCGACGCCCCCGGCGCCACGCAGCGGCACACCGATCGACCAGGCAATGGCGGTGGTCATCAGGATTGCGTGCACGACGGGGCGCCTGGATACATTCATCGCCTGGCTCTTCGGGTCGCGCTCATCCCAGCCGCACCGGCACGAAGATGCGTACGTCGCCGCGCTGTACCAGCAAGGCCAACTGTCGTGCATTGCCGCTGACCAGTGCGCGCAGTTGTTCGACGGTGGCGACCGGCTTGCCGTTGACCGACAGGATCACGTCGCCCGGTTCGATGCCGGCGCGTGCGGCTGCGCCCGACACGTCTTCGACGACCAGGCCGCTCTGCAACCGGGTGACCTGGCGCTCCTGGGGCGCCAGCGGGCGCACCGCGATGCCCAGGCGGGTCTCGCTGCGTTCCGGCGTGCGCTGGAGCGCATCGTCGCTGCCGGAGGGCAGTTCGGCCAGCACCACGGTCAAAGACTGGCGCTTGCCCTGGCGCATCAACTCGAGCGTGATGCGATCTCCGGGCCGGGCCTTGCCGACCATGGCGGCCAGGTCGCCCGAACGCTCGATGCGTTTGCTGTCCAGGCTGAGCACCACGTCGCCGGCGCGCAACCCGGCCTTCTCGGCCGCGCTGCCTGCGCTGACGCTGGCGACCAGTGCGCCGCGCGGGCTGTCCAGGCCAAAGGATTCCGCCAGCGCCTGGTTGAGTTCCTGCACCGTCGCGCCCAGTTGGGCATGGCGCACGTTGCCGGTGGCCAGGATCTGGTCGCGGATGCGCGTGGCCACGTCGATCGGGATCGCGAACGACAGGCCCTGGTAGCCGCCGGTGCGCGAATAGATCTGCGAGTTGATGCCGATGACGCGCCCGCCCGCGTCGAACAGGGGGCCGCCCGAATTGCCTGGATTGACCGCGACATCGGTCTGGATGAACGGCACGTAGGTGTCGCCGGGCAGCGAGCGCCCCTTGGCGCTGACTATCCCCGAGGTGGCGCTTTGCTCGAAGCCGAACGGCGAGCCGATGGCGAGCACGTAGTCGCCCACTGACAGTTGGGCAGGATCGCCCAGCAGCACCGTCGGCAGGCCGCTGGCCGGGATGCGCAGCAGCGCCACGTCGGTGGCGGCGTCGACCCCGAGCACCGTGGCCTCGAACTCGCGCCGGTCGGCCAACTTGACGCTGACGGTACGCGCGTCGCGCACCACGTGCGCGTTGGTGAGCACCAGGCCGTCGGTGCTGATGATGAAGCCCGATCCCTGGCCGTGCGCCGGCGCGTCGCCGCGCGGCGCCGGCGGGATCGGCAGGCCGCGATAGAAGCGAAAGAAGGGATCGGCATCCGGTTCGGGCGCGCCCGGACGCGCGGCGGGCAGCGCGCCTGCGACCATGATGCCCACCACGGCCGGACCGAAGCGCTGGAAAATCGCGCGATAGTCGGGTGCACCGGTCGTTGCGATCGGCGCAGTCGCGCCGGCCGGGTCGCTCGCTGCCGGCGGCGGCGTCGCCACGGTCGCTGCGGTTTCGAACCAGCGCGACGGGTTCAGGCTCCAGCCCCAGGCAGTGCCGGCGATGACGAAACCGGCAATGGCGAGCACGACGATGGGCGGCCTGGTGTTCATGAACGACGAGATCCTTCGGTCGATGGGGCCGAGCCCGGAGCGGCCACCTTACGGGCGACGACTTAGACGATGCTTAAGCGCTGACGGTGCACTGTCGCGGCAGGCTGACGCGCACGCGCAGACCGCCCAATGGGGAGCGATCGAGTTCGATGCGTCCCTCGTGGCGCTCGACCACCGCCTTGGCGATCGCCAGCCCCAGGCCGCTGCCGGCGTCACCGCCGGCCGTGCGTCCGTAGAAACGATCGAATACGCGCCCGCGTTCGTCGACCGGAATGCCCGGTCCGCTGTCGTCCACGATCAGGCAGATGGTTTCGTCGCGCTGCTCGATGGCGACCAGGATGTGACTGCCTGCCGGTGTGTGGCGCACCGCGTTCTCGATCAGGTTGCGCGCCAGGCTGTGCAGGGCGCTGGCATCGCCGAGCAGCGGCGCCGCCTGTGGCGCCGCGAATTCGATGCGCGAACCTTGCGCCTCGCCCAGCGGCGCGACTTCGGCCACGGCGTTGCCGACAATGCGCGCAAGGTCGGTCTCGGCCATTGTCGCCGCCGTCGCGGTCGCGTGCGGCTGCGGTTCGCTGCGCGCCAGCGTGAGCAACTGGTCGACCAGGTGTGCCGAGCGATCGATGCCGGCATTGAGTTCCGCCAGCGCGTCGTTGCGCGAGCGCTCGTCGCGCGCGCGCGACAGCAGTCCGGCCTGCAACTTGAGCGCGGCGATCGGGGTGCGCAATTCGTGCGCTGCGTCGGCCACGAAGGCCCGCTGGGTCTCGAAGGCGCGTCGCAGTCGATCCAGCAGGCCATTGAGCGAACGCACCATCGGCTCGACCTCGGCAGGCAGGCGCGCTTCGGACACCGGGTCCAGGCGTTGAGCGTCGCGCCGTTTCAACTCGGAGGCGATGCGCTCGACCGGCGCGAGCGAGTGCCCGACCAGCCACCAGATCGCCAGCGCCACGATCGGTGCGAAGATCAGCAGCGGCGTGATGCTGCGCAGGGCCGCCGAGGCGGCAATGCGCTCGCGCACCTCGAACGGCTGGCCGACCTGGATGACACGCCCGCGCGCCAGGGTGCTGTAGACGCGCCAGCGCTCACCGTCGGCCACGACGTCGGCAAAGCCCAGCGTTGCGCGCTCGGGCAGGCGCGCGCGCGAACGGGTGTGCGAGAGGTAGATCTTGGAGCCGTCGGCGCTCCAGATCTGCACCACGAAGTCGAACTGCTCGCGATCCTCGGGTGGTCCGGGCGGTGGCAGCACGGCGCCCTGGTCGCGCAGGGAGAGGGCCATCTGGCGCAGGTGGTAGTCGAACAATTCATGGCTTTCGCTGAGCACGTAGTGATAGCTGACCGTGCCGATCACCACTTCGGCGAGGATGAACAGCGGCAGCAGCGACAGCAGCAGCCGCGCGCGGATCGAGCGGGCCTGCATCAGCTCTCCCGCGCGTCGGCTTTCGGCACGAAGTAGCCGACCCCGCGCAGGTTCTGGATGAAGTCGTGCCCGAGCTTGCGGCGCAGTCCGTGGATGTAGACCTCGACCGCGTTGCTCTCGATCGATTCACCCCAACCGTACAGGCGATCCTCCAGTTGCGCGCGCGACAGGATGGCGCCCGGGCGCAACATCAGCGCTTCGAGCACGGCGAACTCGCGCGGCGACAGGGTGACCGGTTCGCCGTCCTGGCTCACCTCGCGCGTGGCGGGATCGATGCGCACGCCACGATGCTCGAACACGGCGGCTCCGCGCCCTGCGCTGCGCCGGAGCAGCGCACGCATGCGCGCACCGAGTTCCTCGAGGTCGAACGGCTTGACCAGGTAGTCGTCGGCACCGGCATCGAGGCCGCCGACGCGGTCGCTCAGTTCGTCGCGCGCGGTGACGATCAGCACCGGGGTGGCATCACGTCGCCCCCGCATGGTACGCAGCAACCAGACGCCGTCGTGCCCCGGCAGGCCGAGATCGAGCAGGACGAGGTCGAAGCGGCCGGCCGACAGGGCGGCATCGCCCGCCTCGGCGTCGCGCACCCAGTCGACCGCACAGCCGTCCTGCCGCAGCGCGGTCTGAACCGCCTGGCCGATCATCCGGTCATCTTCGACGAGAAGTACTCTCATGACGTTCGCGAGCGCGCGATCCCTGCCCAAAGCCCGACAGCCCCCTCCGCCCGAGGATACCGCGGCCGTCATCGCGACCACGACGAACATGGGTGCGACACCGGGCGCCGCGCCCGGCTGCGCTGCACCGGCCGGCGATCGAGCCGGCGATCGAGCCGGCAATCAGGCAGACAGCGGTCGGAAGCGCAGGCGGTGCGGGCGGTCGGCCTCGTCGCCGAGGCGGCGGCGCCGGTCACCCAGGTAGTCCGCATAGTTGCCTTCGAACCAGACCACCTGGCTGTCGCCCTCGAAGGCCAGCATGTGGGTGGCGATGCGATCGAGGAACCAGCGGTCGTGGGAGATCACCACCGCGCAACCCGGGAAATCGAGCAAGGCCTGCTCGAGCGCTCGCAAGGTTTCCACGTCGAGGTCATTGGTCGGTTCATCCAGCAGCAGCAGGTTGCCGCCGGCGCGCAGCACCCTGGCCAGGTGCACGCGGTTGCGTTCGCCGCCCGAGAGCTCTCCGATCGACTTCTGCTGGTCGGCGCCCTTGAAGTTGAAGCGCGCCACGTAGGCGCGGCTGGGGGTCGAATAGCTGCCGACCTGGATGACGTCCTGGCCCTCCGAGATCTCCTCCCAGACGGTCTTTTTCGGGTCCAGCGCATCGCGACTCTGGTCGACCCAGGCCGCCTTCACCGTCTCGCCCACGCGCAGGGTGCCGGCATCGGGCTGCTCGCGCCCCATCAACATGCGGAACAGGGTGGTCTTGCCGGCGCCGTTGGGGCCGATCACCCCGACTATGCCCCCGGGCGGCAGGCTGAACGAGAGGCTGTCGAACAGCAGTCGCTCGCCGAAGGCCTTGCGCAAGCCCTCGGCCTGCACCACCAGGTCGCCCAGGCGCGGGCCCGGCGGGATGTAGATCTCGTTGGTTTCGTTGCGCTGCTGCGTTTCGCTCGCGGCCAGTTCGTCGAACCGTGCCAGGCGCGCCTTGCTCTTGGCCTGGCGTGCCTTCGGGTTGGCGCGCACCCATTCCAGCTCGACCTGCATCGCCTTGATGCGCGCCGATTCCTGCCTGGCCTCGATTTCCAGGCGCTGCTGCTTCTGCTCCAGCCAGGACGAGTAGTTGCCCTGCCAGGGAATGCCGTGGCCGCGATCGAGTTCGAGGATCCATCCGGCGACGTTGTCCAGGAAATAGCGGTCGTGCGTCACCGCGATCACCGTGCCCGGAAAGCGCTCCAGGAATTGCTCGAGCCACTGCACCGACAGCGCGTCGAGGTGGTTGGTGGGCTCGTCCAGCAGCAGCATGTCGGGCTCGGACAGCAACAGCCGGCACAAGGCCACGCGCCGGCGCTCGCCGCCGGAGAGGCGGGTCACGTCGGCGTCCCAGGGCGGCAGGCGCAGCGCGTCGGCCGCCACCTCGAGCTTGCGCTCGATCTCCCAGCCGCCGGCCGCGTCGATGCGCGCCTGCAACTCGCCCTGGTGTTCGAGCAGCCGGTTCATCTCGTCGTCGTCCATCGGTTCGGCGAAGCGATCGCTGATGCGGTTGAACTCGTCGACCAGCGCGATCGTCTCGCCCAGGCCTTCCTCGACGTTGCCGCGCACGTCCCGGCTGGCATCGAGTTGCGGCTCCTGGGGCAGGTAGCCGATGCGCAGGCCGGGCATCGGCCTTGCCTCGCCCTGGTACTCGCCGTCGACCCCGGCCATGATGCGCAACAGGCTGGACTTGCCTGAGCCGTTCAGGCCGAGCACACCGATCTTGGCGCCCGGGAAGAAGGACAGCGAGATGTCTTTCAGGATCACTCGCCTGGGGGGCACGACCTTGCCCACCCGGTTCATCGTGTAGACGTACTGGGCCATTTGCAGCGCACTGTGCGGAATCAGCCGCGATTATGCCTGCGGGGGGCGTATCTTCGCGTCGCGCTCACGGCCGGCCAGTTCGAGCCGGTGCAGGCCTCGCAGCACCACCAGCGCAATCATGGTGACGCCGATGGCGACGATCAGCTGGCCCAGCGCCACCGCGACGCCCACCGCGGCCGACAGCCAGATGGTTGCCGCGGTGGTCAGCCCGCCGACCTTGGTATTGCTGTCGCTGGAGCCGCGAAAGATCGTGCCGGCGCCCAGGAAGCTCACCCCGGTGACGATGGCGGCGGCCACCCGCAGGGGGTCGAGTTCGACCACGCCGTTGGCGTGCAGGTAGTGCGGCGCCGCCACGGCGACCGCCATGAACAGGGCCGCGGCGCCGGCCACCAGCGTGTGGGTGCGAAAGCCGGCCGGCTTGTGGGCGAGTTCGCGCTCGAAGCCGATGAAACCGCCCAGGATCATGGCGAGGATCACCTGGCCGATGATGACCAGTTGCTGCAGCCAGTCGTGCTCGACCAGCATCGGCTCGTCCTCAATCCGCCGCCAGCAGGCTCAGCACCTGCTCGGGCGGCCGACCGATCACCGCGCGCGACTTCGAGCAGCGCGGGTCGTGGTACAGGCGGGTGTCGCTCATCGGGCTGTGTGCAGGCTGCATCCAGGCAGGCGATTATGCCTCTCGTGCGCAATCGGAGCCGGCTCTGGCATAGTCACCACGGGTCGGTGAGGAGGCATGCGCCATGAAAATCCTGTTTCTGGGTGCGGGTGGGGTTGGCGGCTACTTCGGTGGGCGCCTGGTCGAGGCGGGCGTCGACGTCAGCTTCCTGGTGCGTCCGGCGCGCGCAGCGAGCCTGCAGCGCGACGGCCTGCGCATACGCAGCGCCCTGGGCGATGCGCAACTGGCGGTGCGCACCGTGACCGCGGATTTGCTGCGGCCCGAGTACGACCTGGTGGTGCTGGCGCCCAAGGCCTACGACCTCGATGACGCCATCGAGGCGGTCGCACCGGCTATCGGCGCGCGCGCGTCGTTGTTGCCATTGTTGAACGGTCTCGCCCACATGGAGGTGCTGGACCGGCGCTTCGGGCGCGAGCGGGTGCTCGGGGGCGTTGCCCATATCGCCGCGGTGCTCGAACCCGACGGTACGGTGCGGCACCTCAACGACCTGCACGTGCTCACTGCGGGCGGCCGGGACGCCGCCAGCGCGCGTATTGCGGCCGACTTCATCGCCGCCTGCGCGCCTGCGCAGTTCAAGGCGATCCTGTCGACCGACATCGAAACCAGCCTGTGGGAGAAGTGGATCCTGCTCGCGAGCCTGGCGGGCATCACCACGCTCATGCAGGCAAGCGTGGGCGAGATCATGGAGACGCGCGACGGAGAAAGCCTGGTGCGGAGGCTGCATGCCGAGTGCGCGGCGGTGGCCGCTGCCAGCGGCATCACCATCGCCGAGACGGCGCACGCGCGCACGCTGGCGATGCTCACCCGGCGCGGTTCGCCGTTCACCGCATCGATGTTGCGCGACCTGAGCGCCGGCCATCGCACCGAGCACGAGCACGTGCTCGGCGACATGCTGGTGCGCGCCGGCCGCCACGCGCAGGACGCCCCGGTGCTGGCCGCTGCGTACTGCCATCTGCAGGTTCGCGCCGGGCAGCGTGGGCGCGAAACCCCGCTCGCCGCGAACCGTTGATCTGGATCAAGATGTCCCGCCAGCCAGCGGGGGAATGGGGGTGGTGCAGCCCTTGCGAAGCACCAGCCTATAATGGTAAAACGGTACCGGAATACCGGAGGTTCCGCGTGAACATGCACATCGTCGTCTGCATCAAGCAGGTGCCGGATTCGAGCCAGATACGGGTTCACCCAGTCACCAATACCATCATGCGCCAGGGCGTTCCGGCGGTGGTCAATCCGTTCGACCTGATTTCGCTGGAGGAGGCACTGCGCGTCAAGGATCGCTTCGGCGCGCACGTCACGGTGCTCAGCATGGGTCCCAAGATGGCGATGGATGCGCTCAGGAAGTGCGTCTCCTTCGGTGCCGACGATGCGATCCTGATCACCGATCGGCTGTTTGCCGGCTCCGACACGCTCGCGACCTCCTACGCGCTGGCGTCGGCGATCCGCACCATCGGCAAGGATCGGCCGATCGACATGGTGTTCTGTGGCAAGCAGACGATCGACGGAGACACCGCGCAGGTCGGGCCCGGCATCGCGACGCGCCTCGGGCTGCAGCAACTCACCTATGTTGCGCGTATCGAGCACATCGACCCCGATGCCCGCGAGATCGTCGTGCACCGGCGCGCCGAAGGTGGCGTGCAGGTGCTGAAGACGAAACTGCCATGCCTGGTCACCATGATGGAAGGCGCGAACACCATCCGCTTCGCCGACATGGACGACATGTTTCGTGCCGCCCGCTACGCCGTGCTGGAATGGGACCACAAGGCCGCCGGCATCGCCGAAGTGGCGCGCTGCGGGCTGAAGGGCTCGCCGACCGTGGTGAAGAAGGTCTTCGCGCCGCCGCCGCGCGCACACAAGGCGGAAATCATCGATGCCGCCGGCAAGACAGCGCGCGAAGTGGTCGATGCGCTGCTGGAGAAGGTATTCGCGAAACGGCCCGAACTCGAGGCGGAGATGCAGCGATGAGCAATGAGGAACAGGCTGCACCGCCGGCCGCCGCCGCGCCACGACGCGTCGGCGGTGCCGACCTGGGCGCCTGGAAGGGCGTCTGGGTCAACATCGAACTCGAGCGCGGCCGGGTGCATCCGGTTTCCTGGGAACTGCTGGGCGAAGGCCGCAAGCTCGCCGACCACCTGGCCGTACCGCTGTCGGGAGTGGTGCTCGGCCCTGCCGACGTCGGCACCGACGAGGCCTGCGCCGAGGCGTTTCGCCACGGCGCCGACACCGTCTACGTGGTGCGCGACCCGGTGCTGGCGCATTACCGTACCGATCCCTATACCCGGGCACTGACCGAACTGGTCGAGCGCAACAAGCCCGAGATCCTGCTGCTCGGGGCGACCACGCTCGGGCGCGACCTGGCCGGTGCGGTGGCCACGACCCTGGGCACCGGCCTGACCGCCGACTGTACCGAGTTGCGCATCGACGACGAAACGCGCAGCCTCGCCGCCACGCGGCCGACCTTCGGCGGCACGCTGCTATGCACCATCCACACGCTCGAATATCGCCCGCAGATGGCAACGGTGCGCCCGCGCGTGATGGCGATGCCGGTGCGCGATGCACAGCGCAGCGGCACGGTGATCACCGAGTCGGTGGCCCTGGCCGAGGACGACGTCGTCACCAAGATCCTGTCCTTCATTCCCGACGCCGACGCCGACAAGGCGCAACTCGCCTATGCCGACATCGTGGTGGCCGGCGGGCGCGGACTCGGCAAGCCGGAGAACTTCCGCCTGGTGCGCGAACTGGCCGAACTGCTCGGCGCCGAGTACGGCGGGTCACGGCCGGTGGCGCAGGCCGGCTGGGTAAGCGGCGACCGGCAGATCGGCCAGACCGGCAAGACCATCCGTCCCAAGCTTTACATTGCAGCCGGCATCTCGGGCGCGATCCAGCACCGGGTCGGCGTCGAGGGTGCCGACGCGATCCTCGCGATCAACAGCGATCCCAAGGCGCCGATCTTCGAATTTGCCACCTGGGGGATCGTCGGCGATGCGTTGCAGATCCTGCCGGCCCTGACCGAGGCGCTGCGCGAGCGCCTCGAGCGCCGCGCGCTCGCCTGAGCGGGCCGACCCGAACATCCTCGAGGAACCAGCCATGGCCGAAAAATTCGATGCCATCGTGATCGGTGCCGGGCCGTCCGGCAACACGGCCGCCTACCTGATGGCGAAGGCCGGCATGAAGGTGCTGCAACTGGAGCGTGGCGAGTATCCCGGCTCCAAGAACGTGCAGGGCGCCATCATGTATGCCGATGCGCTCGAAACGGTGATTCCGAATTGCCGCAAGCAGGCGCCCTTCGAGCGCGCCGTGCTCGAGCAGCGCATGTGGCTGATGGACGAGCGCTCGCACGTTGGCTCGCATTTTCGCGGCACCGTCGACGACGACGAGCAGCCCACCCGCTACACGGTGATTCGCGCCAACATGGACAAGTGGTTCTCGGGCAAGGTCCAGGAGGCCGGCGCACTGCTCATCTGCGAGACCACGGTGCTCGATCTGCTGCGCCAGGGCAAGCGCGTGGTGGGTGTTCGCACCGATCGGGCCAATGGCGACATCTATGCCGACATCGTGGTGCTGGCCGATGGCGTCAACTCGCTGGTGGCCACGCGAGCGGGTTTGCGCCCGGCGATCAAGGCCAGCGAAATGGCGCTGGCGGTCAAGGAGATGCACTTCCTGCCCAAGCACACCATCGAGGAGCGTTTCAATCTCACCGGCAACGATGGCGTCGTCATCGAGATGTTCGGCAAGATCACCAAGGGCATGGTGGGCACCGGCTTCCTTTACACCAACAAGGAGTCGATCTCGGTCGGCATCGGTTGCATGGTGGAAGACTTCAAGGCTGCCCGGGTGAGCCCCTATCAGCTGCTCGAGGAGATGAAGAACCACCCGTCGGTCAGGACGCTGATCGCCGGCGCCGAGGTCAAGGAGTACTCGGCACACCTGATCCCCGAGGGCGGCTACAACGCCATCCCGACCATCCACGGCGACGGCTGGGTGATCTGTGGCGATTCCGGTGGCTTCGTCAACTCGGTCCATCGAGAGGGCTCGAACCTGGCGATGACCACCGGCCGGCTCGCGGCGGAGGCCATCATCGCCTTGCGCGCCGAGGGCAAGGACTACACCGCGGCGAACCTCAAGCGCTATCGCAAGACGCTCGAGCAGAGCTTCGTGATGAAAGACCTGAAGAAGTACCGCGACGTGCCGGAGATCCTGCACGACAACCGCCAGTTCCTGACCACCTACCCCGAACTGCTCACCCGCGCGGCTCACACCATGCTGAAGGTCGACGGGGTCGACAAGCTGACCAAGGAACGCGAGATCAAGCGTGATTTCGTGACGAAGCGCTCGCGCTTCGGCCTGTTCGGAGATGCCATCAAGTTGATGAGGGCCATGCGATGAGCGCCAAGGTCGAGGAAAAGCTGTTCGAGAACCGCTATCGCGTCGATGAGGGTCGTCCTCACATCTCCATCAAGGATCCGGACGTCTGCCAGACTTGCGTGACGCCGGCCTGCACCTGGGCCTGCCCGGCCAGTTGCTACACCCTGGGCGAAGACGGCAAGGTGACACTGTCCACCGACGGTTGCCTCGAATGCGGCACGTGCCGGCTGGTGTGCGACGAGCACTTCAACGTCGAGTGGTCATATCCGCGCGGCGGCTACGGGGTACTCTACAAGTTCGGCTGATCGCACGCACGTCGACATCGGCCCATCTTCGCCACGCATTCCCCGGAGGGCCACATGATCGTCGAGCGTATCTGGACCGGCAACGCCTATCGCAATTTCAACTATCTCGTGGCCTGCCCGGATTCCGGCGAGGCGCTCGCCATCGACCCGCTGGATCACGTGAAGTGCCTCGCCGCGGCCAAGGCGCACGGCTGGGAAATCACCCAGATCCTCAACACGCACGAGCATCACGATCACACCGGCGGCAACGAAGCGATGGTGCGCGCAACCGGCGCCAGGCTGATCGCACATCACCGCGCCGGCGCGAGCATCGCGGGCGTGGACCGGGGCGTGCAGGCCGGCGACGTGATCAAGGTGGGCCGGACGGTGGAACTGGAGTGCCTCGACACGCCCGGCCACACCATGTGCCACGTCTGCCTGCGCTCGCACACCGAGCAACCGGCGCTGTTCAGCGGCGATACGCTGTTCAACGCCGGCGCCGGCAACTGCCATCACGGCGGCGACCCGGTTGCGCTCTACGGCACCTTCGTCGATCAGCTGGCCCGCCTGCCCGGCAATACCATGGTCTATCCCGGGCATGACTACATCGAGAACAACCTGAAGTTCACGCTGTCGCGCGAGCCCGACAATGCCGCTGCTGCGGCCATGCTGCCCAGGGTCTCGGGCCAGGATCCGGCCAGCTCGGAGGTGCTCACGCTGGCCGCGGAAAAGGACATCAATACCTTCTTTCGCCTGGGCAGCCCGAGCGTGATCGCGCGCCTGCGCGAGCGCTTTCCGGAGATCGGCGAGCAGCCCGACGCGCGTACGGTGTTCGTGAAGTTGCGCGAGTTGCGCAACGAGTGGTGAGTGCCGGGCGTTCGCGCCTCGACGTTCAGCGCCTCGCCACGCCGCAACTGTCCTGCGGGCAGGGCAGGTGGTAGTAGCGCTCGTTCAGCCAGGCGGCCACCGCGTCGATCTCGTTGCGCTTCCACAGCCCGCCCAGTTCGCGGTCCCAGCGGTACACGTAGGCGCGGATCTGTTCGAAGGTCTGCGCCGAGCGCGGCTGGCGCGCATGCACGCTGCGGTCGTGGCAGGCTGTGCAGCGACTCTCGTAGAGCGCGCGCCCGAGCGTGGTGTCGGGCGTCGTCGCCGCCAGGGCGAGCGGCGCCAGGGCGAGCAGCATGGCCGCGCCCAGCGTGGTGCGGCAGGCGAGCGCCACCAGGCGTGATCGGCGCAGCAGCAGCATTGAATCCTCCCGGAGATGCGAGCCGCAGTGCGAAGCCGTTCCTCATTGCGACCCGGGGGCATCATATAAGATCCCGGGAGGTGCGGCCCCCGTCCTTTCACTGCCCTGGAGCGCAACATGCCCGGCCTGCTTCCCGACGTCGACCCGGACGGCCTGCTCGAATTCTCGGTGGTGTTCACCGATCGCGCGCTCAATCACATGTCACGCCGCTTCCAGGGCGTCATGCGCGATATTTCGGCGGTCCTGAAGGAGGCCTATCGGGCAAGGTCGGCCATCGTGGTCCCGGGCAGCGGCACCTTCGG